>JBIICE010000139.1:0-11024 GCA_044239025.1 Verrucomicrobiales bacterium | reverse complement strand
CTTGAACTAACTACCCGCGGATGAAACAGACTCTTCGACCGACGCTATCCGACTTGGGGATGGAATGCGTGCTGATGCAGGCATGGAAAAAGACGTCCGCATACCTCCGTTACCACAGTTGGTATGCAGATACCTTGGGTCTGGACATCGAAGCGCTGCGGATTCCCGATTTCATTCGACAGATTCAGGAACGCATTGGAGCTGCCGACAGCTTCGAAGCGAGACCGCTTAAACTCGTTCCGGCCCCAAAGAATCAGCGGTGGGCTTACGTGGACGGCGAGTGGGCGCCCCAAGAGCGAAACATCGACAAGAAACTGCGCCCACTCGCACATGTCGACCTGCAAGATCAGGTCATCGCAACAGCGATGATGCTTTGCCTTGCTGACCAAGTTGAAAATCGGTTGGGAGATCCGCGGCTTTCGATCACCAAGCAGCAGAATCGCAAGCGAACTCTCGCCTACGGGCATCGCCTGTTTTGCGACAGTGAAGATAAAACTCCGCTTCGTCACCGATGGGGCAGTTCAAAGCTGTATCGGGGCTTCTTCCAAGACTATCAGAAATTCTTGGAGCGCCCGAAAGTCGTAGCAAAAGAACTGCGATCCGGGAACGAGGCTGGCGACGCTGATTTCGAAATCGCAATCGTTCAGAGCGACCTCTCGAAATTCTATGATCGAGTCCGGCCTTCACTACTTCACAGCAAGCTGCGCTTGCTGAGACGCGAGGATGATGAGGAATCCTTTTTTCAACTCGCCAAGAAGCTTTTGGATTGGAGGTGGGAAGACCGAGTTCGGGCTGCACAATACGCAAGTGCACACGGTATCCCGAATTTTGGCGAAGTTGCGCTTCCGCAGGGTCTCGTCGCGAGTGGCTTCTTCGCGAACATAGCTCTTTTGAACTTCGACAACGCACTGAGGGAGCGAATTGGAACCACGATTGATGAAGGCTTGGGCCTCGTCCTTCACGACGCGTGCTACTACGTCGACGACTTTCGGATGGTGTTAGCGTTCCCAAAGGGAGGCGCACAAGTCGGAGAAGACGACGTGAGACATCGAGTGGCCGCAATGTTGCAGAGCACACTCGAATCGACAGCGCCTGGGTTGGAGGTCTCAGAAGAAAAGACCGAAGTCACGATCGAAGGCAGGGACAAACGATTCCTCGTGAGGCAATCGCGGGAGGCGGCGCGGATTCAGACCCAAGTCTCCGGCACGTTCGACATGCTTCACGGCACAGATTTGATTGGAGCAATCGAAGGATTCTTCCATACGCAGCAACGCTATTCCACCACCGACAACAAAGACGTAGATGGCTTACTCGTGGGCGTTCCCGACATGGCCGATGGAACCGCTGCCCGATTTGCTGCTGGGAAATTTAGACGCACCTTCCGCTCACTTCGACCACTCCTAGCTGATGGAGTTGAAACCTTGCAGGGGCCGCCAGGGGATCAGGAGGAAACCGAAGAAGCGGATCCCCGTGCGGGGCTTGTCCTCTCAAAGGCACAACTCGATGAACGGGGAAAGTTTTTCTCGGCACTTTTGATCGAGGAATGGATCCGAAATCCAGGCAACGTGCGACTGCTTCGTATCGCGCTTGATCTATATCCGGATTGCGAATTCTTGGCGGAGGTTTTGAAGCTTCTGCGCCCCGGATGGGGGTCTACCGAACACAGGAAGGCGAAGCGCGAGGTCCGGCTTTATTGTCTCGCAGAACTTTTCCGTGCTGGGGCGACAGAGACAGGGCTCGTTCCTTTGGATGAGGCGCAGTGTTTGCCCTCGGGAATCGACATTGGCGCATATCACGCGCGTCTGATTCAAGAGGCCAAGGACGTCTTTGCGGCCTATTCTGCGAAAGGCTCAACGTCGAGCCGGTTTCCGTGGTATTTGATGCAGCAAGTGTTTCTGTATTTGGCAGCTAGAAACGAGATTCCAGAGGGCGCTCTCGCGATCAACGCGCGAGGTGGTGCAGCGATGCGTCACTATTGGCAATTGCTTAAGTTTATCGGCGGGGAGACTCCCGCAAATCTGAGTGACCGTGCCATCTTGTTGACTGAGGCAAACACCGCGTTGGGCGTGGCTGGTTTTCAACACTTGGCCTCGGCAAGCCGAGTTTCCTCCGAGTTTCTTTCCCGTGTGAATGCAATTTCTCCTCGCCTGGCAAGGGAACTCTGGGTCGCTTTTAGGGACCAATCAGGTCCCGATTCGAGGCAAACAGCCGTGCGTCTTGGAATTGTGCCATCTCCCTCGCCGCCAACGAAATTGACAATAGCGCACGTTGCTTCGGGGCTCAGAAATCCGTTCATTGAGGAGGAAAACCTTCTTCAGTTTGCGAGGTTTCTTCTCGGCAAGCCAAGCGAGCGTTTTGATAAAGCGGTTACGCCATGGAGAATACGCTGCGCGGTAGTTGACCCGTCTCCTTCCGGTTATGAATTCGGAAAGATTGAGGCCAACGCGTTCGAGATTGAGGGTAGCGGCGACTTCGCGACAGATTTGTTTGAATGCCCGGAGTGGTGCGAAACTGCGGAAGAGAGACAGCGGTTCAACTGTGGATTGCTGCTGCGGTTTGCTCTACGGGGCAGCACAGAGTTCTTGGACGGAGATAAAGGGCGAAGAAAGTCGCGCGGTCCCCGTTACTCAAGACCAAGCTCTCATTGGGAACAGCAGAGGTATTCCGGATATCAGGGGCGCGATAATTTCGGCCCGGCGTGGATTCCGATTTCTTCATTCGCTGAGAGTTTGCTTTTTGAACTACTACGGTGGCCAGGGTCTGGGGTTGCGACTGAAATCCAGTCCGTGGCATCGCTTCTTGCAAAAGTTGAGGAGCGTCTCAAGCACCTCCAAACCAAACGCGGCCAGTTTACATCATCTACCTTTCTTGAACAGTCCGCGCCTTGGCCGTCGAAGCTTCCGACCACAGAGGAGGAGCGTCCACTGCGGGTGGGAATCGTTCAGTCGGTCATCCCCGGATTCCAAGACTATGTCGACAACCATACGAACCCACAGCTGATTGGGGCAGCGCTGCGAACCCGCCGGCGGGCGCATCTGGCTGCAATCATGGAGGGGGTTTCTCAGATGCTTCACATTCGGCGGACGCATCGAGACATCCCTCGGACAGACCACCGAAGCCTGGATCTGCTCGTGTTTCCTGAACTCGCGGTGCATCCGGACGACATCGATTCATTGATCCTGCCTTTTGTGAGGCAGTACCGTTGCATCGTGCTCATGGGGCAGGTCTTCCATCCTAGAGAGGCAGCACCCGGCTCTCCGTTGATCAACAGTGCCCTTTGGTTAGTTCCGGAATGGAGCCAGTCCCATGGACTTCAAGTGAGGCGTGTCGAACAAGGAAAGAAGAACCTTACGCGTGACGAACGAGGCTTATCGCCCGCTCCCGTTGGGTTTCGCCCGGTTCAGTGGCTGATCGATTACCAGTGGCACACTAATCGCTTGGTTCGGCCGCTGCGTATTTCGGCGTCAATTTGCTACGACGCGACCGATATCGCGCTCGCAGCGGACCTCAGATCACGGAGCGATCTGTACATTGTTTGCGCCCTGAACAAGGATGTTGGGACCTTCGACCGTATGACGGAGGCCCTTCACTACCACATGTTCCAAGGAGTGATTCTTGTGAACAATGGGGAATTTAGCGGTAGCAGCTTCTTCATGCCTTTTGGAAATGCCTACGAAAGGCAGGTCTTTCATCTTCACGGACAGCCCCAGGCTTCCATCGCGTTTGCGGAAGTTCATCCGCGGAAACTTGTATCTCGTCCGGACCAACCTCTCGCAGACGAAACAATTCAAATCGCAAGTCCTGATCTCTTTCCAAACGGCAAGTGGAAGGAGCCACCCGCTGACTGGATAAACCCAGGGAACCATTTTTAGCCATGCCTCCCACCGAACCCAAAACCCTCCAATCCCGCAACCCTGCCTTTGCCGGGTCCATTGGCTGGACCTTTGTGTCCCGCGAAGAAGCGGTGGAAAGGAGATGCGGCATTCCTGACCCCTTTGGGAGGGGAGGTCGGGGACAGGAATGTCCGCGCTCCTTTATCTTTGGTGAGGAAGAGGCCGAAGGTGGGTTCCGACCGAGAATTCCCAGTCCTGAAACGATCATCGCGCGAAACAAAGCACCGGCCAAATGAAATCTTTCACCATCTCCACCGTGAAGGTCACAATGGCCCCCAGATACCGCAGATTTGACCAGGCTGGCTCTGCGGGGGCCTTGGCAGGTTCTACTGCCGGTGGCGGAGAATGCCTCGATGCTTGCCCTTCCCGCTAAAAACAACCCAGGCTTTGATTATCGATGCCCCGCCCCTCCGAGCACAAAACTGTCCAGGCCCGGATCCTTGCGTATGCGCAGGAGATTGGCTGGACCATTGTGTCCCGCGAGGAGGCAGAGCAAAGGAGGGCGGGTTTTCCAACCCGCCGGCTCCGGGAGAATGGCGGACAGGAATGTCCGCCCTCCGTTGCCCGCGCTCCGTTATCGCTCTTCTTCGAAGGGCTGCTCGAGGCGAAGGTGCGGGAATTCAATCCGCGCTATGCCGAGGCCGCGGGGGCCCTGAGCGGGCAGTTCCGGCATCTTCGGAGTGACATTCATGGGAACCGGGAATTCCTCGAGCGGCTGCGCAACCGGGGGAAATTCTACGATCACGACGAGAAGCGCGAGCGCGACCTGATTCTGATCGATTATGATGATCTGCGGAGGCCAGCGGCGGATCGCCGCAACGTTTACGAGGTCACCGAGGAATGGGCGTTTCACAACGGGCGCCGTGGGACGCGGGAGGACGTCGTCTTTCTCATCAACGGCATTCCGGTGCTGGTGATCGAGTGCAAGAACGCGGGCAAGGACGAGGCCATCGCCCTTGGGATCGACCAGATCCGCCGTTACCACCGCGAGACGCCTGAGTTGTTCGTGCCGCAGCAGCTTTTCACCGCCACCGATGCCATCGGCTTTTCCTACGGGGTGACCTGGAACACGGTCAGGCGGAACATCTTCAACTGGAAACTAACGGAGCACGGGTTTTCCAACCCGTGTGGTCAGAATAAAGACACGGACAGGAATGTCCGTGCTCCGTTTTATTCGCCAAATTCGAAGACTGATAAGCACCGGCGGAATTTACCTCACTGGCAGCAGGGGGAGGCTTGGTGCTTTGTCACCTGGCGGCTTGGGGATTCGCTGCGAGCGGGCAAGCTGCAGCAGTGGCACGATGAGAAAGAGCAGTGGTTGAAGTTTCATCCCGAGCCGTGGGATGATGCCACGGAGGACGAGTATCATGAGCGTTTCTCGCAGCAGATCGATGAATGGCTGGATCAGGGGTCAGGCTCATGCCTGCTGCGGGATCCAGCGAATGCGAAGACCGTGGCGGATGCGCTTCGGTACTTTGACGGGGAGCGGTATGAACTGGCTTCCTTCGTGGTGATGCCGAATCACGTGCATGTGCTGTTTCGGCCTCTGAGCGGGCATCTGATTCCTGAGATCGTGAAGTCGTGGAAGGGATTCACCGCGCGGGAGATCAACCAGCGGATGGGGACGAAGGGGGCACTGTGGCAGGAGGAGTACTGGGATCGGTTGGTGCGGAGTGAGCGGCACTTCTTGAAGTATGCGGACTACATTCGGGAGAATCCGGTGAAGGCGAAGCTCAAGTCTGGATTTGTGGCTTGGGAAAAGGAGAACGGGCTTTCCAGCCCGTTGGTTGAAGGGAAACACGGGTTGGAGAACCCGTGCTCCTTTCCCGGACGTCTGGAACAAAAGGTCAAAACGTTCTGCGCCATTCCGCAGGTGCTGGCCTTTCTGAAGGATCACATTGTCTTTGCCGAGAAGGACGAAGAGCTGAGCAAATACGTCCTTCGCCAGCACCAGAGCGGTGCGGTGGAGGCCACGGTGAGCCGGGCCCTCGATCCCCAGCGCACCCGTGGCCTTGTCTGGCACACCCAGGGCAGCGGCAAGACCTTCACGATGATTGCGGCGGCGCAGCGGCTCTTCCGCGCCCCGGAAGCGGACAAACCGACCGTCCTGCTGATGATCGACCGCAACGAGCTGGAAGACCAGATGCTCAAGAACCTTGCCGCGCTCGGCCTTGGCAATCTGGAGCACGCCAGCAGCATCCGGCGGCTCAACCAGCTCCTGCGCGACGACTACCGGGGCATCATCGTGACGATGATCCACAAGTTCCGCGACATGCCGGCGAACCTGAACACGCGGAAGAACATCTATGTGCTCATTGACGAAGCGCACCGGACCACCGGCGGCGATCTTGGCAACTTCCTCATGGCCGGCCTGCCGCATGCGACCTTCATCGGTTTCACCGGCACGCCGGTGGACAAGACCGCCTTTGGGAAAGGCACCTTCAAGACCTTCGGCTGCGATGACGACGAGGGCTACCTGCACAAGTATTCCATCGCCGACAGCATCGAAGACGGCACCACCCTGCCCCTTTATTACCAGCTGGCCCCGAATGAAATGCTCGTCCCGCACGAGACGCTGGATGCGGAGTTCCTCTCCCTCGCCGAAAGCGAGGGCGTGGCCGATATCGAAGAGCTGAACAAGATCCTCGAGCGGGCCGTGAACCTGAAGAACTTCCTCAAGGGCAAGGAGCGCATCCAGAAGGTCGCGGAATTTGTCGCGAGACACTACCGCGAGAACGTCGAGCCACTGGGCTACAAGGCCTTCCTCGTCGGCGTGGACCGCGAAGCCTGCGCCCATTACAAGCACGCGCTCGATCAATTCCTTCCGCCGGAATATTCCGAAGTGGTCTACACCGGCAGCAGCAACGACGCCGCCCTGCTCAAGGAATTCCACCTCGATCCGAAGAAGGAGCGGCAGATCCGCAAGAGCTTCGGCAAGCTCGACCAGCAGCCGAAAATTCTGATCGTCACCGAGAAGCTGCTCACCGGTTTCGACGCCCCCGTGCTCTACGCGATGTATCTCGACAAGCCGATGCGCGACCACACCCTGCTGCAGGCCATTGCCCGGGTGAACCGGCCCTACGAAAACGAAGCGCAGGAGATGGTGAAGCCCCACGGCTTCGTGCTCGATTTCGTCGGCATCTTTGACAAACTCGAGAAGGCGCTCGCCTTCGACAGCGACGAGGTCAACGCCATCGTCAAGGACCTGAAACTGCTGAAGGTGCTCTTCCAGAACAAGATGGAGGCATTCTACCGGAGGGAAGACTTTCCAGTCCGCCTTGGCCCGCAACACGCGGGTTGGAAAACCCGCGCTCCGTTCGAATTCAACGACAAGGACGTCGACACGCTCATCGGGCACTTCCGCGATCCCGAGCGTCGGAAGGAGTTCTTCAAGGAATACAAGGAAATCGAGATGCTCTACGAGATCATCTCGCCGGATGCCTTCCTGCGGCCATTCATCGACGACTACACCACGCTTTCCAGCATCTATCTGGTGGTGCGCAATGCCTACGCGCGGAGGGTTTACGTCGACCGCGACTTCCAGAAGAAGACCAACGAGCTGGTGCAGAAGCACATCGGTGCCGCCGTGTCCGAACCGGCAGCCGAGTATGTAGTGATCGACCGCAGCACCATCGAGACGATCAAACTGAAGGAGGAAGGCAAGGCCACCAAGGTGATCAACCTGGTCAAAGCCATTGAGAAAGAAGCCGAGGAACAGAGCGACGATCCCTTTCTGCTGGCGATGGCCGACCGGGCCCGCGCGGTGCAGGAAGCCTTCGAGGCCCGGCAGAACAGCACGGAGCAGGCGCTCGATGAGTTGCTGGCGGCCATTGCCACAAACGAGGCACGCCGGAAAGAGCAGGCAGCGAAGGGCCTCGACAGTTTCACGTGGTTCATGGTGTCCAGGTTCACCGCGGAAGGCATTCCGAATCCCGAGACGGTGGCGCGGAACGTGCGCGAAGCATTCGAGCGGAATCCGCATTGGAAGACGAGCGATGCCGAGCTGCGGGAAGCGCGCCAGCAGGTCACCTTTGCGATCTTCTCCGAGGAGGATGATCTGGACAAAGTGACCGCCACCGTGGATGCGCTTTTCACCCTGCTGCGGAGGCATGACCACGCATGAAGGGCTTGATCGACCGGGAACAGTTCAAGGCCACGGTGCTCGCCTGGGCCGCCAGGCTCGACGTGAAGGCGCACGCCATCTACATCCGCCCGATGCGGCGCAAGTGGGCTTCCTGTTCGTCAGCAGGAACCCTGAGCTTCAATGCGGAACTTCTCTCGCTGGATCGCGATGTCTGGGACTATGTGATCGTGCACGAACTGCTGCATTTTTCCGTTCCAAACCACGGCAGGCTCTGGAAAAGCCTGATGAGGGCGCATCTCGGCGACTACGAAGCGGTCGAGCGCAGGCTGCGGGCGCTGTCGAGGGAGGCGAAGCCTGCGGCAGCCCCCCCTGTGTCAGGATAGTTGTCCAGGCTGCGCAGTTGTGATTCCAAATCGGGTGGGCTGCTGCTGCGGACTACCAACCCAATCCCATGAAACCGATTCCACCTTAACCCCGGGAGGGCATTCTTGCCCGCCTCAGCGGGCCCGCACGTGAACCTGTCGCCCGGTCCGCTCCACTAAGCCGCAACTCAGTCTCCCGGCGGTCACTCGAGCCAATCGCCGAACGCGCCGCATCATCAATCCGCCTGATCACATGATAAGGCGGACGTCCCGCCCGCCCATCAACCGGCGGCGTCGACCTTCTGACCCGCGAGCTTTTCCGCCCGCGCCGCAAATTCCAGATGAAACTGCTCGGGATCGGGGGCCGGACCGACTGGGCGCGTGCGACCGAACCATGCGCTGAAGGTTTCGTTCTGCTGGCGCTCGTTCCGGTAGGCTTCCAGATAGCCACGCACGAATCCTGGAATGTCGTCGAGGAGCACCGTCTTCTGCTCAAGGCCCGCAAGCCGGTCGCCCGCAATGCTCCCGCCTACAAAAGCCGCATACTTCCCGGGAGCCCGTCCCACAAAGCCAAAGTCGGCATTGTAGGGACGACCGCAGCCGTTCGGGCAACCGGTCATGCGGATCAGAATCGGTTCCTCTCCAAGCCCGAGTTCGCGCAGGTCGGCATCAATGCGGTCAAGCACCCCTGGCAGAGCACGCTCGGATTCCGACAGACTCAGTCCGCAGGTCGGCAGCGCCACGCAGGCATGGGCCACCCGGCGCACCGCGGTCATGCCATCAGCATGCGGCACTCCGTGCCTGGCCAGCACCGCATCGACTTCCGCCCGTTGCTCCGCAGAAACCCCGGCGACAATCAGGTTGGTGTTCGGCGTCACCACGAAATCAAGTCCAAGCCGGGCCGCCAGTTCGTTGCAGGCACTCAGATACTGGGGCCCATCCTCGCGGTCAGTCACCCGGCCCATGCTCACATGAAAACAGCAGTACCACTGCCCATCACCCTGTTCATGCCAGCCCAGATTGTCCTCCACACTGGAGAAATGCACGGGCTTCGCTTCGTCCAGCGCAATCCCCGGCACACGAGCCTGCACGGCTTCCCGGAACGCCGTCAGCCCCATCGTCGCAATGGTGTACTTCATCCGCGCATTCTTCCGCTCGGTGCGGTTCCCATGATCCCGCTGCACCGTCACAATGGCTTCCGTCACGTCCACCACCGCGTCCCGCCGCACATAACACAGCGGCTGCGCCAGAAACGGCCGCGTCGAGAGTTGCCCGTGACTCATGCCGAATCCCCCACCCACCAGAATCGTGTAGCCCACCACCACGCCGCCCTCGACATGAGGGACAAAACCAACGTCCTGACTGAACACATCGACGTCATTCACCGGTGCCACCGCCACGGCCATCTTGAACTTCCGCGGCAGATACACCTGTCCATAAATCGGATCGTCTTCCCCACTGGCCGTCTGCGCCCGCACCTCCGGCCGCACCGCCGGGTCCGCCAGCCATTCCGGGCTCAGCTTCTCCCCGTCCAGCCAGATGTCGGCATACGACTGACTCCGCCACAGAAACCGCTGACTCAGTTCCTCTGTGAGACGCTGCGCATCCACGTGCACCCCGTCAGCCAGCGGAGCCGCCGGACCCATGGTGTTGCGCACCACATCCCCACAGGCCCCCATCGTCGTGAGCCCACTCCGGCAGATCCCCGCAATCACTTCCTTCAGATTCCCCTTCAGCACCCCATGCAGCTGAATCCCCTGCCGGTTCGTCAACCGCAGCGATCCCTCGGACAAACGGCACAGTTCGTCATGAATCAGCCACTGCGCCGCAGAAATCCGCCCGCCAGGCATCTTGCTCCGCACCATGAAACTCCATGCCTTCTCCTTCTTCTCCTTCGCCAGCGCCGCCCGCTTGTCACGGTCATCCTGCTGATACGTGCCATGAAACTTCAGCAGAATCGACTGGTCCTCCTCCACATGACTGCGGCCCCCATCACCCAGCTCTTCCACAATGCGCCCACGCAGCCCGCCACTCTCCAGCTTGATCTCTTCAACACTCGCTTTGCTCATAAATTATCTCAGTTTCCAAACCCTCTACGCATCTCCTCCGCATCCGCAAACGGAAATACACCGGATTGCAGATAGGATTAGTCGGGTTTCCGGCGCGCCCCGCTCACAAAGGCCCGCACCTTCTCCCCGTCTTTCTGACCGGGACTCACTTCCACCCCGCTGGCGGTATCCACTCCCCTCGGACCAACGGCCTGCACGGCCGCGGCCACATTCGCCGGCCCGAGCCCGCCCGCGAGCAGCATGGGGCGCCCTGCAAAGGCCCGCACAGCACGCGCCGCCAGATCCCAATCGCTGCATTCACCAGTGCCGCCGTACACGCCAGGCGCATGCGCATCGAGCACGAATCCATCAGCCGGATCTTCCGCAATCCTCGCAAAATCGGCTTCTCCCTGCAGCGCCACCGCCCGCAGCACCGGGAATCCGAGGCGCTGCACCCGGGCCGTGAAATCCACCGCCTCATCCCCATGGAGCTGCACTCCCTCGAAATGGCCGCTGTCCACCACCCGCGCAATCTCATCCAGCCGCGCATTCACAAACAAAGCAATTCTCCGCAGCCCAGAAGGCACCTGCGGCAGCCAACCTGCCACTTCCTCCAGCGCCCGGTACCGTTTTGATG
>JBIICE010000013.1:0-39852 GCA_044239025.1 Verrucomicrobiales bacterium | reverse complement strand
ATCGGCGAATGTGGTGAGTCAGTTCCGGACGAATGGGCTGTATCCGCTGATCGGGGCACCGGAACTGCGGGACGAACGTGCGGGTGGTTTGCTGGGTGATGGGGTTGTGGCGGCGGGAACCCTTGTGCGGCTGGCGCATCCAGCCGACGGGGCCGCGGCCTTCCCGACGGAAATCTGGTACACGGTCGACGGCACCGACCCACGGCCGCCTTATGATCAGACCGGGACGCCCCGGGGATCGGCGCAGCGCTATGAGAAGCCCCTCGTGGTCGATGCGAGTGTCATCATCCGGGCACGGCGGGCGGTGCAGCTGGAAGGAGCTGCCGGTGCCGCGGGGCAGGCGAAGGCACCGGTGCGGGTGGCATCGCCATCACTGCCGTTGACGTTGACCTACCATGCGGTGGGCGGAGTCAGCGGGCGCGGGCAGATCACGGGGGCTCCGCGGACGGTTGATGGCGTGGCTCTCGCGGAGGGCGACCGGATTCTTCTGAAGAATCAGAGTGTCGGATCGCAGAACGGCATCTGGGTGGTCACGGTGCTCGGCAGTGGATCCAATGGGCTGTGGGATCGGGCCGCGGACTGGGATCAGGATGGAGAAGTGCCGATGGGCACGTGGGTGCGAGTGATTTCCGGCAATCAGAATGAGGGCACGGTGTGGCGGGTCAGCAATGCCGCGGTTGTGACAGTGGGAGGAACGGCTGGCACGTCCGTGGGATTTGTGGCCTTCATGCCATGGAGTGCGCTGATGGAGCATCGGCTTACGGTTGGGGTGCCGCAGCCCGCCGTGGCCATTTCCGAGATTCACTACCATCCTCCGGCGAATCAGGGAGGCAGCGCGGCCGAATTTGTGGAATTCGTCAATTACGGGCGGCTGCCGGTGGACATGAGTCAGTGGTGGCTGGAGGGAGTCGACTTCATTTTTCCTGCGGGCTTTGTACTGGCTCCCGGGCAACGGGTGGTGATTGCGTGCCATGACAATCCGGTGGTGTTTGCGGCGCGGTATCCCGGGGTGGAGCCGCTGGGGTACTACGGAGGGAATCTGAGCAATGGAGGCGAGCGGCTGACTCTTTTCGATGGCAGCAACCGGATGGTCTGTTCCGTGGAGTATGATGATGAGTATCCATGGCCGGCGGCGGCTGATGGCCGCGGGAGTTCCCTTGAGGGCGTCAATCCGGGGGCCGACGGTCAGGCGGCCGGCAACTGGCAGGCGAGTGCGGTCCGCGGGGGAACGCCGGGAACCGCCGGGGACGCGCGGGTGGGCATGCTGCGGCTCTGTGAATTCCATGCGGCTTCCGGCCTCGGAATGATCGATGGCAAGCCGCTGCGGGATTTCGTGGAAGTCATCAATCCTGGAGCTATGGCCGTTCCGCTGGCTGGCTGGACCGTGAATGGCGTGGCGCTGCCTGGCGATCTCCTGGAAGCGGCTGCGCGTGTGGTGGTGGAGGTGCCGCTGGAGCGGTCGCAGGGCGAAGTGGTGCTGGCTCATGCCGGCGTGACCGCGGAGAGTATCCGCTACGGGCCTCAGTCCGTTGGATTCGCATTCTACCGTGCCGGTGAGCAGTGGCATGCAGGCATGCCGTCGCCGGGAGGGGAGAGCGAACCGGCCGAGCAGGCGACGGCTTTGCCCGCGCTTCGCTTCAGTGAGGTGCTTGCGGATCCGGTACCTGGTGAGCACGACTGGCTGGAACTGCGCAATGAGGCTGCGCTGCCGGTGGTGCTGACTGGCCTGACGTTCGGGGTGGGCGAAGCAGCCATGCGCGTGATGGTGCCAGCGGTGATCGGTGCCGGAGCCTATGTAATCATGCGCTGCGATGCGGGCAGTCGCCGCGGGGACGCGGTTCAGTTCGATCTGCCGTCCGCTGGGGGCAGGCTATGGTGGCGGGATACAGCCTGGCAGCTGGGCGACAGTCTGGAGTACGGGCAGCAGGAGGAAGGCGTGACGACGGGACGGCTGGCAGGTGCCAGTGTATGGAGGCGACTGGATTATCCGAGTCCGGGGCTCCCCAACCGTGAGCTGCCACCCGTGCGGCCGCGCTTCAGCGAGGTGCTCGTGATCAACCGGAATGGCGAGAATACGCCGTGGGCGACCCGAGATCCGTGGGTGGAGCTGGTGAATCCGGGTGGCGAGACCGTGGAGCTGAGCGGATGGAAGATCCGGAGTGTGGTGGTGACCGGCGGGAGCACGGTGCATGAGATGGCGGCGGGGACTGTGCTTGGGCCTGGTGGGTTGCTGCCTGTCTGGAGCCGGACGCTCGGAATGCCCTTTGATGCCGAAGTGTACAATCACCATGGACTGGAACTGATCCGGCCCGACGGTCAGATCATGGATCGGGTCACGTGGGGTCGGCAGCTGCCCGATCTGTCGATTGGGCTGCAGGAGGATGGCACTTGGGCTCTGCTGAGCGAGCCGAGCCGTGGTCGGGCGAATGCGGCCAGGCGCAGCATGGGGTCGGTGGAGGGATTGCGGCTGAACGAATGGCAGGGAGCTGCGGAGGCGGTGGGCCCGCGCGGGGAATTCATCGAGATTTTCAATTCCCTTGGTGATCCGGTGGATGCCGGAGGTTTGTGGCTCGGCGATGGACCGAGTGCAGCCGGGAGGTTGCGGCATCGGCTGCCGGAGCATAGTTTTGTGGGGCCGGGGGGGCACCTGGTGCTGTGGCCGGCAGGCCAGCGGAGCACGGCATTTCCCGGAGGCACTCCCGGCTGGCCCGTAACCTACAAGTTCGGGCTCTCGGCGGCTGGCCACACGCTGACGCTTTCCCGGGTGGATGGTCGGCTTCCGCTGTTGGATGCGGTTTCGTTTGGCCGTGTTCCCGTGAGGCCGCGCAGTGGGGGACGGCTGCTGGATGGCGCGGGCCAGACGGGTGAAATGGTGGCGAGCCCGGGGTGGCCGAATGGAGGCGGTCCGTCTCCCTATGGCAACGTTCAGCCCGAGGACGTGGTGGTGGCTCTCGGTGAGCCTTTCCGGCTGCGGGCGTCCGTGCAGCTCGCCGAGACGGCTTTCTGGAGCCGGAATGGTCAGGTGCTGGCGGACCTGGTGGATCCCCGCGCGGAGGAAGTGGTGCTGGAGCGTGCGGCTGCCGGGATGACCGATGATGGGGTCTATGTGCTGACAGCCGTGAATGCTGCCGGCACCACGGTGAGCCGTGCGGCGCGGGTCACGGTGCTGTACAACTACAGCCGATGGGCGGCGGTCTCCGGCGTCGGGCCTTTGGCAGGCGATGATGACCGTGACGGGATTGCGAATGGCATGGAGTTCCTTGCGGGGAGCGATCCGAAAGTTCCCGGGACGGCTGCGGAGCAGGCTCTGCTGCAGGTGATTCCAGGAGTCTCCGCAGGGGACTTCACGATGGACCTTGTGATGAACCGCCGGGCTTCGTTCAACCGGTTGGATGGAGAAAGCGGTTCCACCCTGGATAACTGGACGCCCCGGGATCCCGTTGCGGTGCAACTCATTGAATCCGGACCGGACGGAAGGGATCGCCTGCGGCTGCGGTTTGCCATGCCCCGGGATGAGCCTGCGGGCTTCTGGAGGCTGCGGCTGGTTCCCTGAAGGGTGAAGGCGGCCTCAGGAAACCACGAGCGTCTGTTCGCGGTCCGGGCCGACTCCGACGAGGGAGACCGGGAGTCCCGTCAGTTCGCTGAGCCGATCGAGGTAGGCGCGGGCGAGTTTCGGGAGGTCGGAGATGCTGCGGGCGGCAGTGATGTCGGAGTTCCAGCCAGGCAGGGTTTCGTAAACGGGGATGCAGCGGGCCATTTCCTCGACAGTGGCAGGGGGGACACCGATGCGTTCTCCGTCCAGTTCGTAGCCAGTGCACACATGGATTTGCGAAACCCCGTCGAGGCCATCGAGATTGGTGACGGCGAGATCGTCGAGTCCGTTGATGATGCCGGCGTAGCGGACCATGACCGTGTCGAGCCAGCCGCAGCGGCGGGGGCGGCCGGTGGTGGCTCCGAATTCGCGTCCCATGTTGTGGAGCCGGTCCCCGAGGGCATCATTTTCCGTAACGAAGGGACCGCTGCCGACGCGCGTGGTGTAGGCTTTGCAGACGCCCACGACGCGGTCGATTTTCCGGAGGGCGGCACCGGTTCCGGTGATGGCTCCGCCAGCGGTCGTGTTGCTGCTGGTGACAAAGGGGTAGGTGCCGTGGTCGATGTCGAGGTAGGTACCCTGAGCGCCCTCGAAGAGCACGCTCTTTCCGGCCTTGATGGCTTCGTGAACGATGATCGAGGTATTGGCACGGAAGGGAGCGAGGCGGGCGGTGGCCGTCAGGATTTCCTCCGTGACCTTACCGGCATCCATGGCTTCGAGGCCTACTGCTGAGAACAGAGCGTTGCACTCGGTGACGCGTTCCGCGACCCGTTCATGGAAGACCGGGGTATCGGCGATGTCGATGAAACGGAGGCCACGTCGTTCGATTTTATCCGCGTAGGCCGGGCCAATGCCCCGGCCGGTCGTGCCGATGCGCCGGGCTGCGAGGAGAATTTCGCGGCGCTGGTCGAGCCCCCGGTGGTAGGGCATGACGATGTGGGCGCGGTCACTGATGAAAAGATTCTCTTCCGAGATGGCAACGCCCTGACCGCGGAGCTTGTCAATTTCGCTGTTCAGTCCGACGGGGTCCATGACGACGCCGTTGCCGATGATGCAGGCTTTGTCCTTCCAGAGAATGCCGCTGGGGATGAGGTGCAGGACGTACTTGGTGCCCGCGTGGATGACGGTGTGTCCGGCGTTATTGCCTCCGGCGCCGCGCGCCACGACGTCTGCGGTTTCCGTGAGGAAATCGACGATCTTGCCTTTGCCTTCGTCGCCCCACTGGGCGCCGGTCACAATCACATTTGCCATGATGCTTCGGGGGAAAAGAAATGCCGGAACGGGATCGCCGGTCCGGCGGAAGGGAGGAATGGACAGCCCGTGACGGTTTGCGTCGGGTTTCCGGTCCTCCGCGGGGATGCTCGGAAGGGATCAGAGAGAAGCGAAAGCCAGGGCAGCCGCGCCGAGGCACAGCAGGCAGCCGAGGATACCGATGGCGAGAAGAGTGGAGCCGGCAGGATCTTTCTTCCGGCTCTTCTTCTTGAACGGAGCGTCATTCGTGAAGCCCGTGGGGGCTGCACCCGAGTCGAGGAGTTGTGTGTCGCTGCTCACGTTGGCGAGGTATGCGTGCCGATAGGCTGGCTGTAAAGCGGTTTTTCCACGGCTCGCGGGAGCCCGATTGTTCCGGGGCGCATTCGCGTAGCATGCGGCGAGGCCGGGGTGCGGCAGATTGGAGGCATGCGACTGACTGCTCTCGTGTTTCTTCTGCTCGGCTTTGGCTCTGCCGGTGTATTCGGGGCAGGCGTGTCCGAGACGCGGCCGAATGTTCTGCTGATCTGTGTGGATGATCTCAAGCCGGTGCTGGGCTGCTACGGAAATGGGGTGGTCAAGTCTCCGAACATCGACCGTCTCGCGGCGCGTGGGGTTGTGTTTGAACGGGCCTACACCAATCAGGCCGTCTGTTCACCCTCGCGCAATGCGCTGATGACCGGGATCCGGCCGATTCGCCTGGGAATCTATGATCTGGCGACGAATTTCCGTCAGGCGTTGCCGGATGCGGTGACGCTGCCGCAGCATTTCATGGCACACGGCTGGCGGTGCGAGGCCCTTGGCAAGATTCTGCATGCGGGGAACGGGAATCGGGAGGATCCGGGTTCGTGGAGCATGCCGGTGTTCAAGGGTGATGCGGACAATTATGCGCTCGCGGCGAGCCGGATCGCCGATCGGACCGGCAAGCCAGCCGGGGCGTATGGGCGTCTTCCGAAGGATGCGCCCCGGGGGGCCGCGTGGGAAGCGGCGGAGGTGTCCGACGATGCCTACCGGGACGGACAACTGGCCAATGAGGCCGTCGCGCGGCTGAAGGCTGCGGCGGGTAGGCCGGACAAGCCCTTTTTTCTGGCGGTGGGATTTCTGAAGCCACACCTGCCGTTCTGTGCGCCCCGGAAGTACTGGGATCTGTACGACCGGGCGGCCTTTCCGGTGAATCCGGTGAAAGCGCTGCCGGCTGGGGCCCCGGAGTTTGCGGGTCACCCCAGTGGTGAGTTGCGGCGGTATTCGGGAGTTCCGGACGAGGGAGCGTTTTCCGAAGAACTGCAGCGGACGCTGATGCACGGCTACCATGCCTGTGTCAGCTACACCGATGCGATGATTGGGAAGGTTCTTGATGCGCTCGAAGCGCTCCGGTTGAGTGAGAAGACCGTGGTAGTGCTCTGGGGCGACCACGGATGGCATCTGGGTGACCATGGCTTGTGGTGCAAGCACAGCAATTATGAACAGGCAGCGAGGATTCCCCTGATGGTGGCCGGACCCGGCATCGCGACGGGACGTGCGGCGGGCCTTGTGGAATCCGTGGACGTCTATCCGACGCTGGCCGAACTGGCGGGCTTGCCGGCGCGGTCGGGACTGGATGGGAGAAGTCTGGTGCCGCAGCTGCGGGATCCGGCGTCGCCCGGGGCAGCGCACGTGCTGCATTGCTATCCCCGGTCGGGAGGGCTCATTGGCCGGGCGCTGCGGACCTCCACGCACCGGCTTATCGAGTGGAAAGTTCCGGGGGCCGCGTCTGAATCCGCGGTGATCGAGCTGTACGATTACGGCAGCGACCCGAACGAAGAGAAGAACGTCGCGGCGGCGGTGCCGGAAACCGTGGCGGCGCTGCGGGGTCTGCTGAAGGAACATTACCCGGAAGCCAGGCCTCAGATCAAGGCCCCGGCCAGCCATGGCAGCCGGAGGGCGGTGGACGAATGAAACGGGCGGCATTTTCCGCGAAAAAGATTCGCAGGATGGCGTCGCTTCACTATAGGTGCGGCCCGGAGGCGGTCGGCCACGGGCCCGGAGTGCCGCGATCCAACCGCATCCTGACTCATCTCTCAGATTCCATGAAAACGACAACCATCCTCATTGCTCTTGCCCTTGCTGGAAACGTGGCGGCGGAAGCGCCGGACTTTGCCAAGGACATTGCTCCGATTCTCGAAGCCTCCTGCGTGAAGTGCCACAATTCAACCAAGGCCAAGGGAAAGCTCAACATGCAGACGAAGGAAGGCGCCCTCAAAGGGAGCGAAGACGGCAAGTTGTTCGAGGCCGGCAAGGCTGACGACAGTGCGCTCATCAAAGTGCTGCTGCTGCCGGAAGACGACGATGACGCCATGCCTCCCAAGGACAAGGCCCCGCGGCCGACCAAGGAGCAGGTCGAGAAACTCAAGGAATGGATCAATGCCGGGGCGAACTGGCCGGATGGTGCGGAACTCAAGGTTCCCGCCAAGTAATGCCTGATCCCGCTGCGTCCGCAAACCTGTCAGTACCTTCGGAAGCGCCCGCCGGTTCCCTGCGAACCGGCGGGTTTTTGCTGGGGTGCCGGGTGGGCTGCCGCAAGGCGCACGGAAGGTGTCACGGCCCGGGAAATCCGTTGCCGGACGGGTGGCGACGGGCATGGTGGCGCGATCATGAGCGAGAACCGTCGGGAGTATGCCAGCGAAGCCGAAGTGGCATTGGCTGCCGAGCAGGTGGCTCGGCTGCAGCGGGTGCTTGCGGAGGTGGTGTTCGGAAAGGAACCGCTGATTGCGCTGACGCTGACGGGCCTGCTGGCGCGTGGCCATCTCCTGCTGGAGGGATTGCCCGGGCTCGGAAAGACCGAGCTTGTGAAGGGACTGGCGAAGGTTCTGGGTCTGGAAACGCGACGGATTCAGTTCACGCCGGACCTGCTGCCTGGAGACATCACGGGCAATCCGGTGCTGGAGGAAACGCCTCAGGGGAGAGCATTTGTGTTTCAGCGCGGGCCTGTCTTTGCCAATCTGGTGCTGGCCGACGAGATCAACCGGGCGAGTCCGAAGACGCAGAGCGCTCTGCTCGAGGCCATGCAGGAACGCCGGGTGACGGTTCTGGGAACGACGCATGAGTTGCCCGATCCTTTCTTTGTGCTGGCCACCCAGAACCCGGTGGAACTCGAGGGGACGTATCCCCTGCCCGAGGCGCAGATTGACAGGTTTCTCTTCAAATTGGAGGTGCCGCGGAGCGATGCGGCGACCCTTGAGCGGATTGTGCGCGGGCGGGAATTCGGGGTCGAGCCCGAGGTGGGGACGGTGCTCGGAGCCCGGGAACTGACGCAGTTGCTGGAGCTGACGCGGAGGATTTTTCTTCCCGACGCCGTGGCTGGCTACATTGCGCGGCTGGTGGATGCCACGCATCCGGGTCAGTCGGCGGCGGCGGCCGGTGTGAAGTTCGGGGCGAGTCCACGGGCTGCGCTGGGTCTGGCCTCGGCGGCGCGGGCGCGGGCTCTCATGCTGGGGCGGGTGCATGCGGGTTTCGAGGACGTGCGGGCCATTGCTCCGGCAGTGCTCGGTCACCGTCTCATCATGGATTACGAGTCGCGCATCGCCGGCCGGAAGGCCGCCGATGTGGTAACGGCAGTCCTGAGCGAGGTTCCGGTGCAGCCGGGTGGATTGCCATGGACCGTTCAGGGGAAACCGGCGACCTCATGAGAGCGGTGCGTGCAGCTGCCGCGGTGCTGATGCTTGGTTCTGCGGGCCGGGCGGAAGCGCAGGAATCGCACACATTTGGCATCGGTGCAGACAATCGCCGTCGTGTGGAGCTGACCAGTGTCTTCAGCGTGGTGCCGCCATCCGGATTCGCACCGATGGTGGTATCGGTGGTGAACGAGACAGATGGTGACGCGGTTTTTCCGGTCCGTACGGGTAGCCGCGACAGCCGTGGGGCGAGCGAGGTGTCGGCGGTGCTGACGGTCTCCGCCCCGGCGCGCCGCACATCGCTCACGCAACTCATGGTGCCGGTGTATGCGGCGGCTGTGAATGCGCCATACCGGGAACTGCGGATAACGGTGACTGGATCGGGAAGCCCGGCCTTTGAGGTTCCGGTTGGCGGGCTGGGTGCTTTGCCGTTTGTCGCGCTCAGCGGAGCGTTGGCGGGATTTTCCACCGATGAAATCTGCCAGGAGGCCGCGCGGCGGGAAGGTTCCTCTTCATTTCACTTCGGAAGCCGTTCGGTGCGCTTTGCGGCCCGCTGCGATGCGCGCCAGTTACCCTCCGACTGGCGGGGATACACCGGGCTCGACATCCTTGCGATGAGTCTGGGCGAATGGATGGCACTGGAACCGCCGCAGAAGTCGGCCATCCGGAATTGGCTGTCGCTGGGAGGAGATCTCGAGCTTCATGCGGAGAGTGGATCGTGGAATCCGGCGGCCCTCGAACTCGGACTGGATTCGACTGATGCGAACCGTGGCGCGCGGGGGTTGGGAACTGTGACTCTGCGCAAATGGAGCGGCCAGCCACTGAGACCGGAAGAGGCGGTTGGGTGGATGGAGTCAGGCGGGAAGCGGGTGAAGCGCATGGCGCTGATGGAAGGAGTGCCCAGCAGTCAGCTCAGTGAGGTTGTTGGGGAAAGGGGTTCGCCCGAGATGCCCGTGGGGATCATCCTGCTCGCGTTCGGGATTCTGGTGGGACCGGTGAATCTCTTCTACCTTGCTGGTCCGGGGAGGCGGCATCGGCTCTTTGTGACGACCCCGCTGATTTCCGTGGTGACGACGCTGCTTCTGCTGGGATGGATTCTGCTGCGCGACGGCACAGGTGGCCGGGGGCGGCGCAGTGCGGTGATATACGTGGACCGGGTCGCGCACGAAGCCGCCGTAAGTCAGGAACAGATCAGCCGTACCGGTCTGCTGCTTGGCTCGGAATTCACCACGGCCCAACCGGCCGCCATGGGCCGGGCGCAGGTGCGGGAGTTGGCGGGGGCGGCCGGCCGGGCATTTCCGGATTCCTGGTCGCGTGGTGAGGTTCACCACCTGCTGGAGAACGACCGTGCTCATTTTGGCGACTGGTTCCAGAGCCGGGCGGAGCAGGCGCATTGGCTGGAGGCCGTGGTTCCGACCCGGGGAAAGGTGTCGGTGCGCCCCGGAGGACGGGCATGGGAAGCCGTTTCGTCATTTGGCTTTCCGCTGAGGGCCATGTTCTGGTCGGATGCGGCCGGACAATGGTGGAAGGCCGCGGGGACGGTAGTGCCGGGGACGCCTGTGGCTTTGTCGGAGACCGGCACGGACGAGGTCCGGTCGTGGCTGGCCGCGGAGGTGGTGTCCGGTGGCTACAGGCTGAACCGGATAGCTGCGGTGGCTGCCGATGATGGCTTCTGGGGGAGGCGGGCATGGTTCCTTGCTGCCACGGATGCGCCGCAGGCAGCGTATGTGGGGACGCTGGAATCCGTGAAGTGGGAAAGGCATCATGCCATCCTGATGGGGCCACTGGAGGCCGAACCAACCCATGCCGCGGCACCATGAACAGTCCTGCCATTGCTGTCGAGGAACTGAAGCGCCACTTCGGAACGGTTTCGGCGGTCGAGGGTGTCTCGTTTGCGATCGGGGCCGGCAGTGTAGTGGGATTCGTCGGTGCCAATGGTGCTGGCAAGACGACCACCATGCGGATCCTGGCGACGCTCGACTATCCTTCGGCAGGCCGGGCTGCGGTCCTCGGCTACGATGTGGTACTTTATCCCGGGGAAGTACGCCGCCGGCTGGGCTGGGTGCCCGACAGCTTCGGAACGTACGAGAACATGACGACGCTCGAGTATCTGGACTTTCATGCCCGGGCGCTTGGGTTCCGCGGTGCGGACCGGATCGGAAGGGTCCGCGAGGTGGTGGAATTCACTGACCTTGGTGCGCTTTCCGGCCGGATGATCAGCACCATGTCAAAGGGGCAGAGCCAGAGGCTCTGCCTGGCGCGGGCGCTCATTCATGATCCTGAGGTGCTCATCATGGACGAACCTGCGGCCGGCCTTGATCCACGGGCCCGGGTCGAACTGAAGCGGCTCATCCGGATTCTTGCGGGTGAGGGCAAGACGATCCTGATCTCGTCGCACATCCTTTCCGAGTTGGGGGAGATGTGTGATTCCCTCTTGTTCATCGACAAGGGGCGCATCGTGCATCATGGCTCCGCCGGGAGCCTCATGAGCGACGGGGAAGAGGGTACGCTGGTTTCGGTGGAGACGGCGGACGGTCCGTCCGCGCTGGTCCGCTGGGCGCTCACGGATCCCATTGTGAAGCTGGAGGAAGAGCGGCGGCAGGGGTGTCTGCTGCGGATCGGGAGCCGTGATCCCGGAGCGGTTGCCGGGGTGCTGCGGCGGATGGTGGGCGACGGAATTGCGGTGACGGATTTTCACCGTGAACAGCGGAGTCTGGAGGAAGTGTTCGTGGACATGATGGCCCGCATGGATCGTGGGGAGGCGGTGTCTTTTCCCGAAAAGCCAACGCCCGGAACCGTGACAGAAAGTCCGGTGCCGGGCGTGGAATGAAGTGCGCTCAGGAATCCGTTAGTCAGACCGGATCCGTCTGGAATCAGGGCCGGGGCCGTTTGGGGCCGCCTTTGCCGCCCTTGGGGCCGCCATAGCCACTGCTGCGGCCGTAGCCGCCGCCGTAGCCCTGAGAGCCGCCGCCACGACCGTAGCCGCCACCACCACCACCGTAGCTGCTGCCGCCGCCGCCGTAGCCACCGGAACGGCCTTCGCCCCCGCGGGAATCGTCGCGGGCGGGCGGGCCTCCGAAGCTGCGCGGGCGGGCGGGACGGCTGTCGGAACTGCGGCCATAGGGTTTGCGTGCTGCCGGGCCGCGTTCCCACGGCGGCGGGCCGGAGCGGAAGCCACTGCCGGATTTGCTGTCCGGTTTGCCGTGGACGGTTGCCTTGACCCTGACCTTGTGTCCGGCGAAGTCGCCCCCATCGAGGGCTTCGATGATTTCGCGGGCATGCGGTCCGAGGACCTGGACGTGAGTTTCCTTATTCTGGAGCTTGATGAGGCCGACTGCTTTGGCAGGGAAGTCGGAACCCGAGGCGACCGCATCGAGGATGTCACGCGGGGTGAGGCCGTGTTCCTTGCCGACGCTGAAGGTGATCCATTTGTATCCCGGAGCAGCGGGAGGAAGTGGCCGGGCGGCCTCTTCGCGGACCGCTTTGGTGGCGGGCTGGGGAGCCTGTTCTGATTCGAGGGCAAGGAGGTCATCGGCCTCGGCGTCCGAGATGCGCGGCTGCTTTTCCTTGCGTGGTTTGCTGCGCGGTTCTTTGGGAACCGCGGTGGCGGCTGGTTCCACGGCGGCCGTCTCCGGGGGGGTGCCCGCCTCGGCTGGTGCGGGGGCTTCTGCTTCCGGCGCTGCCGTGACGACATGGCGGGGGGAAGGTTCCGGAACCGGGGATGATGCGGCGGCCACGGGTGGCGGTGGGGTGTCCGGGAGCGTGACGCTGCCGGAGGGTGTTTCCACGACCAGGGACGCAGGCCGGATGACCTCGGGAGCCGGCGCCGGTGCGGCGGGTGCGGCGGGTGCGGCGGGTGCGGCTACCGGAGTCTCCGCCGGCTTGCGGGGCGCGGGGATTGCTTCCGGTGCCGCGCTTTTCGCGGGGAGAACAGGTTTTTCAGCCCGCGGGGCCGGCCTTGCTGGCTCGGTTCCTCTGGCGGGGGCTTCGCGGCGGGCAAAGGGGTCGCTGCCCTCCGGTTTATCGGTTTCAATGCCGCTGGCCGCGAGGAGTTCGGCGAGGAAAGCGGCGGCGAGATCCGTGGCGGCATGGCCTTCGTCGAGCAGGCGGTCGATGCTGGCAGCGTGCGCCGTGTGGCGTCCGGCTTCCATCGTGGCGCGGACCTTGTCGAGCACGCCCGAGAGCCGTTTTTCCTCGACCTGGTCCCATGTCGGGACCTTGCCGCGCTGCATGCGCTGGCGGGTGAAGCGTTCCACTCCCTGGAGCCGGTAGATTTCCCGGCCACTGATCAGGGTGAGGGCAACGCCCTTGCGCCCAGCCCGGCCCGTGCGGCCGATGCGGTGCACATAGTCCTCCGGGTCGTAGGGCAGATCGAAGTTCACGACGAGGTCGAGGTCATCGACATCGATACCGCGTCCGGCGACATCGGTGGCCACCAGCAGGTCGAAGCCACTGCTCTTGAATTTCGAGAGAGTGCGGGTGCGCATCATCTGGCTCAAGCCACCGTGCAGCCGGTCCGCTGAATAGCCACGGGCAATCAGAGCGTCGGCGACATCATCGACGGTGCGCTGCGTATTGCAGAAAATGATCCCGAGGCGGGCATCGTGCATGTCGATGAGTCTCGTGAGGGCATCGAGCTTGGCGCGCGGCGGCACTTCGTAATAGATCTGCTCGACGGTTGGCACCGTCATGGTCTGCGTCTCGATGCGGATGTGCTGCGGAGAGCGCGAGAATTCCTCGATGAGGCGGCGGATGGCCGGGGGCAGGGTGGCGCTGAAGAAGACAGTCTGGCGTTCCTCCGGCGTTCCCGAGAGAATCCGTTCCATGTCCTCGCGGAAGCCCATGTCGAGCATGCGGTCGCATTCATCGAGGACCACCATCTTCACATGAGACACGTCGAGGGTATTGCGCTGCAGGTGGTCGATGATCCGCCCGGGGGTGCCGATGACGACCTGCGGTCCTTTGCGCAGTTCCGAGAACTGGCGTTCGTAGCTGGCTCCGCCGAAAATGGGAACGGTGTGGAGCTTGGGACGGAAGGCAGCCAGCCGGGCCACTTCCTCGGCCACCTGGACGGCGAGTTCGCGGGTCGGCACAAGCACAAGGATTTCGACTTTGCGGCAGGCGTCGTCCACCCTTTCAATGGCGGGAATGGCGAAGGCAGCCGTCTTGCCGCTGCCGGTGGCCGACTGGCCGACCACATCGCGGCCCTCCATGAGGACAGGGATCGCGGCCGACTGGATCGGCGAAGTCTGTTCAAAGCCCAGTTTCGCCACGGCTTTGAGGATTGGCTCGGACAGCCCGAGTTCAGAAAAGAGTCGTTTTTGCATGAACCTGCTACCTACGCCGGATTTTCGGTCTGTGCCACGTGTCTTTTTGGGATTCCCACCGGCAACAGAAAGGGCGGCCCCTCAGCGGAGCCGCCCTTTGGTGATGTGATCGAGGTCCTGCCGGGAGGAACCGCAGTTCCAGTGGCGGGGATTGACTTACTTGTAGCTGGCCTGAGCTCCCTTGACGTCGCGCTTCTTGACCCAGGGCATGAGGGAGCGGAGTTTCTCCCCGGTCTTTTCGATCGGGTGTTTCTCGCCGTCCTTGAGGAGCTTGTTGTAGGTCTTGTAGCCGCCTTCATATTCCTTGATCCAGCCTTTGGCGAACTTGCCGGTCTGGATGTCCTTGAGGGCCGCCTTCATGCGCTTCTTGACCGAAGCGTCGATGATTTTCGGTCCGACGGTGACGTCGCCCCATTTGGCGGTTTCCGAGATCGAGAAGCGCATGCCCGCGATACCGGCTTCGTTCATGAGATCGACGATGAGCTTGAGTTCGTGGAGGCACTCGAAGTAGGCCATTTCCGGGCTGTAGCCGGCTTCCACGAGAACTTCGAAGCCCGCCTGCACGAGGGCGGATGCTCCACCGCAGAGTACTGCCTGTTCCCCGAAGAGGTCGGTTTCCGTTTCCTCCTTGAAATCGGTTTCGATGACACCGGCGCGGGTGCCGCCGACGCCCTTGGCCCATGCGAGGGCGATCTTCCGGGCATCCTTGCCGCCCTGATGGACCGCAATGAGGGCCGGCACACCTTTCCCTTCCGTGAACTGGCGTCGCACGATGTGACCCGGGCCTTTCGGGGCGCACATGATGACATTGACGTCGGCCGGAGGGACGATCGTCTTGAAGTGGATGGCGAATCCGTGGCTGAACAGCAGGGTTTTCCCTTTGGTGAGGTTCGGTTCGATGTCCTTCTGGTAGACCGAAGGGATCTTGGTGTCGGGGACGCCGACGAAGATGACATCGGCGCGCTTCACGGCTTCGGCCGTGTCCACGACTTCGAATCCGTATTCTTTGGCGACGGGAATGGATTTGCTGCCCTTGTAGAGGCCGATGATCACTTTGACGCCACTGTCCTTGAGGTTGAGGGCGTGGGCGTGGCCCTGAGAACCGAAGCCGATGACGGCGCAGGTTTTTCCTTTGAACACTCCGAGGTCGGCGTCTTTATCCGTGTAGACTTTGGCAGGCATGATGAGATGGGGTCTTGGTGTTGCTGGGGTGAAATGAAATTCAGGAGATCTGTTCTTCCGGGGCGTGGTCCGCACGGGGAAGGGCAATGCGTCCGGTGCGGGTGAGTTCGATGATGCCGAAGTTGTCCATCAGGGCGATGAACTTGGTGATCTTGGCATTGTCACCGGTGATTTCGACGGTGACGACGTTGCGGCCGACATCGATGATTTTGGCTCGGAAAATCTGGCAGAGTTCGATCACTTCGGCGCGGGTTTCCCGGTTCACCTTGACCTGGAGGAGCACGAGTTCGCGGTCGACATAGTCTCCCTCGCGGAAGTCGATCACCTGGATCACGTCGATCAGTTTGTCGAGCTGCTTGATGATCTGGTTAAGGACATTTTCCTTTTCCCGCACGACGATGGTCATGCGGCTGACACGCGGGTCGTGGCTGGGACCGACGTTGAGCGTATGAATATTGTAGCCGCGGCCGCTGAACATGCCGGCGACGCGTGCGAGCACGCCGAACTTGTTTTCGACGAGGACGGAAATGGTGTGGAGTGTCATAGGTGGACTGGGCCGCGGTTGGCTCCCGGCATTCCGGAAAAAGAGCGCGGAGACTCCTGCGATTCCGGGGGCTGGTCAACGGGGGAATTTCCGTGGTTCCGTGGTCAATGGACTTCGCGGGCGGCTTCCGTGAATTCCTCGAGGGCGATGATGCGGCCGAGGATGGTATGGAAGACGACAGCGGGGTGCTGGGTGGCGTCGATGTCGGTGACGCGTTCGCGCGGGTAGAATTCGAGCATGGGTTTGCTTTCCTCCTCGTAGGTGCGGATCCGGCGTTCGATGGTTTCGTCCCGGGCGTCATCGAAGCGATTTTCCTTGAGGGCACGTTTGCGGATGCGGCGGTGGAGTTCCTGGCGGTCGGGGCAGGAAAGGTGGAAGACGTGGAGAACGTCGATGAACGGTTCCATGAGGCGGGCCTGTTCGACGTTTCTGGGGATGCCATCGAGCACCAGAAAATCGATGTCCGGCTTGAAGAGGTGCATTTCGGCGCGGGAGTCGACGTTGGCCTTCCAGAGCTGCACGGTGAGTTCGTCGGGAACGAGTTCGCCCCTGCTTGAGTATTCGACGAATTTCTGGCCGAGGGGCGTGCGGGTATCGAGGGCGCGGAAGACCTCGCCGCAGACAAAATGGATGAAGCGGGGGACGCGGCCCAGGATGGCACCCTGGGTGCCTTTGCCGCTGCCGGGGGCTCCGAAGATCAGGAATGTCCGGAAGCGCTGGTGTTTGCTGATGCTCATGGGAAAAGTAGATCAATTGACCGGCACGCGGAAAACCTTGTTGCCTGGGAAAGGCCGTTTCCTAAAGCTGCGGATCGGGAAAGAAACCAGAAAAAAAGCATGTCTGAGATCCGGCGCATTGTTTTGGCCACGCACAACCGTCACAAGACCGGGGAATTCCGGGAACTGCTGGGGGAAGGCTGGGCGATTGAGGACATGAGTTCGCATCCGGCGCTGCCGGTGCCCGACGAGACGGGGAGTACCTTCGAGGAGAATGCGGCGATCAAGGCGCTGGCGGCGGCCGAGGCCCTTGGGCCCGGGGTTCTGGTGGTGGCGGATGATTCCGGGTTGGAGGTGGATGCTCTGGGCGGCCGGCCGGGAGTGCATTCGGCGCGGTACTCCGGGCCGGGGGCGACGGATCGTGCGAATCTGGACAAGGTTCTCGCGGAGCTGGTGGCGGCAGGTGTGCGCGGGAAGGCGCGCAGCGCGAGGTTCCGCTGTGTGCTGGTGGTGGCGCGCGGGCGGGAGCGGCTGGGGGTTTTTCACGGTACGGTGGAGGGGGTGCTGGCTGGGGAGGCGAAGGGAGAGGGTGGGTTCGGCTATGACCCGGCGTTCATTCCTGCGGGGGAGTGCCAGACGTTCGGGCAGTTGCCGCCCGCGGTGAAGCACCGGCTCAGTCACCGGGCCCGTGCCGTGGCCCAGCTTGGGGAATGGCTCGCCTCGTACCGTGGCTGAACGTGCGGGAGAATTCGTCAGCGAATGGTTTTGACCCGGTTCCGTTGCTCCGGCAGAGTCGCGCCTCCCATTCCCTGGGGGAAATCCCCGATTGAACCGTGTCCTTGTCCCCCACCAGCGAGCCGCAGGAAGAAGCCGTCAGCACGGTGAAGATTGTGCCTCCGTCTCCAGGTTGGCGGGCTGCGGTGCTGACGCTGGGGCTGGTGGCGGTGGTGCTGGCGGTGGCGGTGCATCTGGCGGGCGTGCTGATCCGGACGCAGAATCAGAATCTGGGACCCCGCACCGATCCGGACACCGGAGAGGTCAGGGGGGATCAGGATCAGAAGCATAACGTCAACCGGGCGCTGCTGGCGAGGCAGTACTGGGAGCGGGATCCGTCGATCGGTTTGCTGCAGAATGTCACGCGGTGGTGGCCGCATGACACTGACGGCATTGTCAATCCGCTGTGGCCGTGGGTGGCGTCCCGTCTTGCCGAGGAGGGGCATCCGTATGACGAGCTGGAGGCCGGGGATGCCGACCGGAGACTCTTTGAGAAGGGCAAGTGGTTCAACGTGGGACTGGTCCTTGTGGCCGCGGGTGTGCTGGGGGTGGTGCTGGCGCGGAAGTTCCGGCCGGCTGCGGCGGTGGCGGTGCTGCTCCTCGGGGTATTCGGGGCTTTGCTGCCACGGGCGGTCTATTTCCAGCCGGAGCCTCTATACTACGTTTTTCTCTTCCTTGCGTGGCTCTGTGCGCTGCGGCTGCTGCTGGGAAATCCGGTTGGTCTGCACGCTTTGTTCGGGGTTCTGGCCGGTCTGGCATGGCTGGCGAAGACCTCGAGCGAGGTGGTGGTGCTGGCCTGGTTTGGTGCGGCGACGTGGCGCTGGCTGTGCGCGCTGTGCTGCCGGGGCGGTGATGCGGCGGAGGAATCCCGCTGGAGTGCCCGGCGGCATTTCCTTGGGCTGGTGGCGTTTGCGATTGGCTGGCTGGCCGTCTGCGGTCCGCGCTACACATTTGCGGCGGAGCGGTTCGGGAGCCGGACCCACACGTGGCCAGGGGTGTGGATGTGGATGGATGATTTCGGCGCAGGAGTCCGCTGGATGCAGGCGCATCCGGATCGGGCGTCGCTTGAGGCCGTGCCCGAGACGGAGCGTCCGTCGCTGGCGCTGTACCGGAAGACACATTCCGATGCCCGGATCTGGGAGCGGCTGACGGATGGATACTGGGAGAAGTGGTCGAAGTTCCTGGCTCCGCGGACCGTGCGCCCGTCGAAGCAACGGCCGTTTTCCGGATGGCGGCATATCCTGCCGTCGCGCGGGCTGTACCTTGGCGGACTGCTGGCGGTGATGCTGCTGGCGGGGGCTTTTGTGTGGGTTGGGCGGAGAAGGGCCGACCGGGAGGCGCTGCGTCTGCCGTGCGGGGCCGGGGCTGCCGCCATGTTCGTCATGGCTTCGTGCCTTGGCTACGGGCTGGTTTACGGTTGGTACACCCCGATCGGGAGAGGCGACCGGTTCATGCTCTCTCTTTATCTTCCGCTGGCGTTCAGTTTTGCGTGGGCGGGCGAGAGCATGATGAATCTGGTGAAGATGCGCGGAGGGAACCGATGGATGGAAAGGGTGTACGGCGGGCTGCTGTGGACCCTGAACGCGGCCGTGGCGTGGCGCCTTGTGGAGGTGCTGCGCCTGCCGGTGTTCGATCCTGTCACCCAGTAATGACTGGCTTGTCCGACTCTATTTCCGTGAGGGTTCCAGGACGATGCGCTGGAGATCCATGACCGCGACGCCGGGTTTTGAGAGCGGTCTGACGGTCAGTTTCCAGCGCCTTGCGGAGGAGAGATCACGGCTCCCGAGGATGCGTTCGCGGAAGTTCTGGAAGTGGCCGGTGTCTTCGACGATGAAGCGCAGGGGTTCGGGCCGGCTGGCGGAAGCGGGTTCGATGGGTTCGAAAGACAGTTCGACCTCGGCTCCTCCGGAGTCCTTGCCGCATCCCTGGGTGAGGTGAACCGAGAAGGAACCGGGGGAATGCAGCTCGAACTGCCAGGAGGCGGTATCGGCGGGATCGGTCCAGAAGCCGAGGGTGTTTTTGTTGCGTGCCGGTTCGTACTGAAGACGGCTGCCTTGCACGGCAGCGCGCGCGGCGTGGAGCACGACCCTGCCGCTGCTGGTCTGCTGGGGGGGAGCGGCGGCACCGCGTTCCGGGAGCGTGATCAGCTTGGTCACGAAGTTCCGGTCCTGGTAATCCCGGTGGCACTCGGCGCAGGTCTCCAGCTTCCCGCGGGAGGTAAGCGCGGACGCCTTGCCGTCCGTCGTGAAGAATTCCCAGTCGCCGAGTTCCGGCCAGAAGCCGGTTTCCCGTTTGAGCATGCCGGTGATCAGCTCCGGTCCGGAGTCTGATTGCTTTGGAAGTTTCTCTTTGAGGATCAAAGTGCCGACCGGGAAGCCGCCCCAGGGATCGAAGAGGGAGTCGGCTGCCTCCGGGCTGATGAAAAGCTGGAGTCTGGCACCCTTGTGGGGTCCTTCGGGGCGGGGAGCCGTGGGGGCCCGGCAATCGAGTGCGGTGCGGGCATCCATGTCCACCGGAGTGGAGGTCACCCGCTCCAGCTTATCCCGCCGGCGGATCAAACCAAGGAGTGCTTCGTCATCCGGCGGGGCGGCGGAAAGCATGACTGGTGTGCAGAGCAGGAAGGGAAAGAGGAAAGCAGCTGATTTCACAGCCTGGATGGTAGCGGATCCGGGGTGCTTGCCCAGAACAAATCCGCAGGATGGACAGCCGCGCCGCAACCCGGAAAATCGTCATTTTGAAGTTGCGTTCGGTTGGTCGGGCCGTTACGCTGCCGTGGTTGACTGCATCACGACTCCACAGCCAGAATTTGAACATCCCAGCCTGCCCTTGCTATGGTGGCGAATGGGCTGGGTCTGTCATCCTGATGTCAGGGGTGGAAGCGGTAGGCTGCGAACGCTTGTCTGAATGAGGTTCGTGCCGGCTCTTTCCCTGATGAAGCCTTGCGGCGGTCCCACTGCCGATGTCTCCGCTACGCCTGTGGTGTGGCCTTTGTTCTGAAATCCTCAACCTGTTCACGCTTATTCCTGCTTATCCTCCCAGAAACCAGCCATCGCGGGGTCGCGATACCACACGGGTCAACGACCGCATCCGGGCACCGCGCATCCGCGTGGTCGATGGCACGACAGACCAGCAGATTGGAATCATGACACCCCTTGAGGCCATGCAGATTGCGCGGTCACGGGGTCTTGATCTGGTTGAAGTGGCTCCTGACGCCAAGCCGCCGGTCTGCAAGGTGATCAGTTACGGCAAGTGGAAGTACGAGCAGTCCAAGCACAGCAAGGACAAGGGAAAGCAGCGGGGCGGCAAGGTGAAGGAAATGAAGTTCCGGATCAACATTTCGCCGCACGACTACACGACGAAACTGCAGCATGCCGAAGAGTTCCTTGATCACAGCAACAAGCTGAGGGTGGTCTGTCAGTTCCGGGGGCGCGAAATGGCGCATCCGGAAATCGGGATGAAGCTGATGCTGAAAGTGGTGGAGGATCTCAAGACCATGGCGCATGTGGACATGGCGCCGAAGCAGGCAGGCCGGGCGATCAGCATGACGTTGTCTCCGCTGGCGCAGCATCTGAGGCACCGGAAGTTTGAGAAGCCCAAGCTTGAATATGTGGAAGACGTTGATGATGAGGATGAGGACGAAGAAGAGCGCACGCCTCATGTTCATACTCTGACGATGGATGAGATTCTTTCGCAGATGGAGGAGGACGACGGCCGACCGAAGCGGAGGCACTGAGCCATTCCGGCGCAGGGCGATTTCCTCTGCCGACGCCAGCAAGGCAGCGAAGTTCCCGTTTTTCGTCCTGGACGAAGGCGGGTAAGGCTGTCACACATGAACTCATCCACTGGATCCCAGTGGATATCCCGGATGAAAGAAAACCAAATGTTTCAGAACAGGAAACGTCCGCGCCGCTACAAAGGCAGGCCGGGCGTTTCATCTGGCCCCAACGCTTCAGACTCTACCGATATGGACCCCAACACCGAAGAATCCTCCGGCGAACTTCCGATGGAAGTCGTGCAGGAGATCGCGGAGGCGGTCATGGCAGAGCAGGCAGCCGATGCGCAAGCATCGGAGAGTGCCGCTCCCGCAAACGACCTCCCCCCGACCGAATCGAGCAGCAACCGTCCGCCCCGTGACTCTCAGGGCCCGCCCGCGAACCGGCGGGATCAGGAGCAGCAGCAAAGACGGGAACACGAGCAGCAGCGCCGCGAGCAGGAAGCGCAACGGCGTCAGCAGGAACAGCAGCGCCGTGAGCAGGAGCGCCTGCGCCGCGAGGATGAGAATCGTCGCCGCGAGCAGGACCGCCAGCGTCGCGAGGCCGAAGACCGTGCGCGCATGCCGATTGATGATCTGTGCCGGAAGGCGTGGGACATTTATCTCGCGGAGGTCAGCGAGGAAGGCGTGGAATTGTTTCCGGACAATGATGCCCGGGAACTGGCGCGGCGCAGTTTCCGCCTTGCGGAGATTTTTCTGCAGGAAGAACTGCGGGCGCGCCGTCCCCCGCCCCTCCCGCCGGTGCGTGAGCCACGGGAACAGCGGGCGGCAGGAAATGGAGATACTGGTTCTGAACAGGGCGGCGAGGCTGGCCCCGCGGAGGCGGGCACTTCGGAGGAGGCTCCGCAGGGTTCCGCAGGCGAAACCAATCCCGAGTGAGAGGGTGGTGCCGGAAGGTGCCGGACCTGTTTTTGATTGACGATTCAGGGGAAGGTTCCGCCCGGGGCCTTCCCCTGATGGCTTTCCGGGACGGGAAGAATCAGGTTCCGCTGCTGAGTTTGCGGAGGTTCCGGCGGTACTGCCTTTCGTCGGTGATGGTCTGGCTCAGTGGCCGGGGGCGTGCGATGATGACGCCGGCGTGGCTGCGGTAGGTGCGGAGGTAAGTGGAGAGGGTACCCTCGGTTGTGACCCTGCGGAAGTTCCGCGAAGCGTGGAGGAAGAGCGGACGTCCGGTTTCGTCGCGGCTGATGAGGCCGACGTGGGAGCAGACGACCCCCTGCTGACGGGTAACGATGCCTGCGATATCTCCGTCTGCGAGGAGGGATTCCACGGCGGCGACCTTTGTGGTGGGGATGTACCAGACGGGGAGCGCGGTGATGGCGGTTTCCGAGGCGGCAAGTTTCGGAACGAGCGACGGATCGGCCCGGAGGTAGCGGTAGGATTTCCATGACTCGCTCATCTCACTGCTCCGGCGGCCGCGCAGCCGTTCGGCACCGGGCAGGGAACGCGTGATGTCCCTGACATTGCCGCGGGCTTCATTGTCGATGAACCATTCGTTGAGGTAGTGGATGCGGTCGAGGTAATTGCCGTGACAGTGCCCGCCGCGGTAGCGGGTCCACTCGATTTCGCGCAGGAGGCCGGCTGGATCCGGGCCGCCGGGTCGTTCCAGCTGGCGGGCCATGCCCATGACGCATTCAAAGAAGGTCCAGCAGTCGAGGCCTTCGCAGTTCACTGAAGGGCATTCGGTGCGGTCGTCGATTTCGAGGGTATTTCCGGCGTAGGGGACCCCAAGGAAGGCGAGTCCGAGACGGCTCATGCGGGGCCCGATGGGGAGGCGATCCCACTGCTCCCGCCGGGCGCGGGCCATGATGCGGGCGTAGCGGTCCCCGCCCTGAAACGTGAGCTTCCGGGGCAGATGGTCGGTGCCGGCTGTTGCTGCGGAGCGCAGGGTGAGCAGCGAGCAGGCAGCGGCGAGACAGTCGCGGCGTGAGCGCATGGATCAGCTGGCAGCAGGAGCGGGCAGAGACAGCAGGGGAACGATGGATTCGAAGGCGAGTTCCGTGATGAGGCGTTTGCCGAAGAGATCCTCCCAGAGCGTGTGGGCCCGTGGTACCATGCAGAGCATGTCTGCCATGACGTCGGCGACGTAGTCATCGACCACATCGACCCAGTCGGTCCCCTGAGGTTCTGCAAACACGGACTGGTCCCATCCGGAGGCATTCACGGCAGCAAGGGTCGCGGCGGAGCGGGCTTCTCCTCCTTCCTGGTTGCCTTTGGTGAGGTGAAGCACGTGCAGTTCCGGGTGCAGGGGTTTGAGGAAATCGGCGAGCCAGCGGGATTCCGGGCCGATCTGGTCGAGGCTGGAGCTGAGCACGATGGTTTTGAGTCCATGGTACCTCGCATGGCGCGGAACGGCGAGGACCGGAATGCCGCGGGGAGAATCGAGCAGGCGGGACGCAACGCTGCCGAGGACGCGGCGGGATATCGCACCGGAGCCGCGGGTGCCGACCACGATCACATCGGCCTCTCGTTTGGCCGCGGCCGACATGATGCCGCCTGACTGGTAATCGGCGGTTTCGATGACGATGGAGGGGTTGAAGCCGGCCCCGCAGGAGCGGCGCAGCGACTCCACGTGGGCCGCCGCGCTGGTCTGTGCCTGATCCACAAGGAAATCCCCGATGGCTTTGCCGTGCGATTCCACGGCGGCGTGGTGGGCTCCGGCGAGCACGACGGCGTGGTAGAGGATCAATTCGGCACCGGTTTCGCCGGCGAGCGCGGCAGCGTAGCGCACGGCGGCTGCGGCGCGGGGAGAGAAATCGGTTCCGGCGATGATCGTCTTCATGAGAGTTTTAGGGGGCTGCGGGAAAGAAACGCTTTGCTCTTCGCTCCGGTCGCAGGCTCAATCAAGACTGAGCCGGGCGGAAAGCAACTCCCGCTGATAGATCAGTTCCTTGGGCAGGCTATCGTAGATCCGGAGAAAGAGTTCGCCCTGGGAGAGCACTTCCGCGCGCCATTCCGCTGGATTGACAGCCATGACGCGGTCGAAGTCGGCGCGTTTGAATCCGGTGAGTCCGGTGCTGTTGAAATCTTCCCATTGGGGGGTCCAGCCGATCATGGTTTCGTGACCGGCGACGGTGCCGCGGCAGCGCCGGATGATCCATTCGAGGACGCGCATGTTCTCGCTGAAACCCGGCCAGAGAAAGCCGCCGTCCGGGCTTTTGCGAAACCAATTGACGTGGAAGATCCTCGGAAGCCTGCGGATGTGGCGCCGCATTTCGAGCCAGTGGGCAAAGTATTCGCCCATGTCGTATCCGCAGAAGGGCAGCATGGCCATGGGGTCGCGCCGGACCTGACCGGTGGCGCCGGCGGCCGCGGCCGTGGTTTCGCTCCCCATGGTGGCTCCGATGTAGACACCGTGGGCCCAGTTGAAGCTCTGGTAGACGAGGGGCATGGTGCCGGGGCGGCGGCCGCCGAAGATGATGGCGCTGATGGGGACGCCGTCGGGATTCTGCCAGTCCGGATCGATGCTGGGGCACTGCTCGGCCGGGGCGGTGAAGCGGCTGTTGGCATGGGCGGCGAGCCGACCGCAGCCGGGGCTCCAGTCCTGCCCCTGCCAGTCGATGAGGTGGGCCGGGGGAGTTTCCGTGAGGCCTTCCCACCAGACATCGCCGTCGTCCGTGAGGGCGACGTTGGTGAAGATGGTGTTCCGGGCGATGGCGGCGATGGCGTTGGCGTTGGAAGCCGGGGAGGTGCCCGGGGCCACTCCGAAGAAACCGGTTTCCGGGTTGATGGCTCGGAGTTGTCCCTCTTTGTCGGGCCAGAGCCATGCGATGTCGTCGCCCACGAGAGTGGTTCTCCATCCGGCCGAGCGGTAGGGTTCCGGAGGAACGAGCATGGCGAGATTGGTTTTCCCGCAGGCACTGGGGAAGGCGGCGGCCACATAGGTTTTCTCGCCATCCGGGGCGTGGAGACCGAGAATGAGCATGTGTTCGGCGAGCCATGCTTCTTCCCGGGCGATCCAGCTGGCGAGGCGGAGAGCAACGCACTTCTTGCCGAGCAGGGCATTGCCGCCGTAGCCGCTCCCGAAGGACCAGACCGCAGGATCCTGGGGGAAGTGGACGACGTACTTGTCCTCGTGGCAGGGCCAGGGGACATCGGCCTGACCCGGGGCGAGTGGGTGACCGACGCTGTGCAGGCAGGGGAGCCAGCGGCCTCTGTCCCCGAGTTTATCCCAGACTTTCCGGCCCATATGAGCCATGGTGCGCATGCTGACGACTACGTAGGGGGAGTCGGTGATTTCGACCCCGACGAGGGCGAGCGGGGAATCCGGCGGACCCATGCAGAACGGCACCACGTACAGGGTGCGGCCCTGCATGCAGCCACGGAACTTCTCCTTCAGCTTTTCCTTCATTTCTGCGGGAGCCATCCAGTTGTTGGAAGGGCCGGCTTCCGCGCGGCGGCGGGTGCAGATGAAGGTGCGTTCCTCGACGCGGGCGACGTCCGAGGCTGCGGAGCGGGCGAGGAAACAGCCGGGGCGTTTCTCCGGATGCAGGGGAATGAAGGTGCCGCGGGCTACCAGGAGGTCGCAGAGGACCTGGTATTCAGTGTCCGATCCATCGCACCAGTGGATGGAGTCGGGTCGGCAGAGGGCGGCAGTTTCCTGGACCCAGGCGATGACTTCGGGATGTGTGGTCATGATTGGTGATTTCTCCGGTGAATGCTACGGCCGGAGGGGCTCATGCTCATGCAGATTCCGCGCCAGCGCATGATGCGGGGCTCATTTACCAGGATGTGCGCAGTCCGCGTCGCGCGATTGCCTTCGGATCTTCCGGCGTGGATGGTGCTCCCGTCAGGAATCGAACCTGAATCACCGGCTTCGGAGACCAGTGTCTTATCCGTTAGACTACAGGAGCGTAGGGTGATGCCTTGCCCATGGGAGGCGGAAGGCAGGAAAAGACCCATGCTTTGGGAATGGCGATGCGCAACCAATTTTCCGGGCTTCGCGCTGGAATCTATGCCGTGGGAGGGATTGAGTGGGTGGTAAAACCATGTCCACCGAAGCTCCTGTTTCCCCGATGCGGCTTGTCATCAAGTTTGGTTCCGGCATTCTCACGCGTCCGGATACGGCGGCGCTCGATGAGAGTCAGTTTGCCCGGCTGACGCAGGCCATTGCGATTCTGAAGCAGCAGGGCCACGAGGTCATTGTGGTGACGAGCGGGGCGGTGGCGGCGGGGCTGCAGGTGATGGGTTTTGGGAAGCGCCCGGCGGAGACCGGACAGCTGCAGGCCTGTGCCGCGGTGGGGCAGACGCGTCTGATGCACAAGTATGCGACGCTGCTGGGGGCGTGCGGGCTTCATGTGGCGCAGTTGCTGGTGACGCATGAGGACTTCACTCATGCCGAGCGGCGCGGGAATCTGGAGACGACGCTGCGGAACCTGATGGAGCGGCCGGGGATTGTACCGGTGATCAACGAGAATGATTCGGTGGCCACGGAAGAGCTGAAATTCGGAGACAACGACGCGCTGTCGGCGGATGTGGCGGTGCTGGCGCGTGCCGACATGCTGATACTGTTCACGAGCGTCGATGGGCTGCTGCCGCCGGGGGAGAGCCGCCGGATTGTGGAGGAGGTTAGCGATATCGGGGCCGTGCTGTCTTTTGCGCGCAACGAGAAGGGAGAGTATTCCGTGGGGGGGATGTCGAGCAAGCTGAGGGCTGTGGAAAAGGCCGTGCGTGCGGGCATTGCCACGCTCATTGCCAATGGGCGGCGGCCGGAGCAGATCCCCGACCTGGTGGCAGGCAAGGGGGTAGCGACAAGGTTTGCGCCCCAGCGTGGCTGAGGGGAAGGCCGGGATGGGTCTCAGCGGGCATCCACGATCTCGTGGAACCAGACCTTGATGAAGTTCATGCCCCGATCCTCGTCAAACCCCCGCTCCACGGATGATTCCGCGCTGGCGGTGGCTTCCGGGCGGATGCGGATTTCGACACCGGTGTCGGTCTGCAGAACGGCGGTGGCGCGGCGGGCTGCCTTCTTGAGTTCCCTGGGTTCGATGCTGAAGCTGGCGTCGAGCGGTACGCCCTCATCTTCTTCGAAGCGGGCCCGGACTTCCTCGAAGTGGGCGACGGCTTCCGGCGATTTGAGGACTTCCGTTTCGAAGGCGGCGAGATCGAAATCCTCGCGGCCATCGAACCAGTCGAGTACCTCGCGGGAGGCGCGGGCGGATTCCTCCGGCGCGGCGGCGATTTCCGGCTGCCGGCGGACAGCCTCCACGGCCATTTCGGCGTAGGTCTGGGTAAGGAAGGCAGAATCCGGGATGGCCTGGAGACCGAGGAATTCGCGGACCCAGAAGCGGCTTTCTCCACCGGAGCGGTCGAAAGTGAGGACGCAGAGCCCGGTATTCTGCCAGTGGTTGAGGATGAGACAGCCTTTGTCGATTTTCTCGGGATTGATGCCGTGTTCCGTGCGGAGCCGGAGGTCACCGTCCTCCGAGGCGATGCTGAGAAAGGGCGAGACTGTTTCCGATTTGAGTATGCAGATGGCTTTGACGGTATCGCTCTCCACGTCGACGCCCTCGACGAGGGCGATGCAGAGGTCTCCCGACTTGATGTTGGGGTGCTGCGATTTGGCGTAGAGGCGGCGGGCCATGGCGCAGCCGTTTTCGAGAAGGGCAGCGGGATTGCGGAAGATCTCCTTCGCGAGCGTGTTCATCTCGTGCGTCTCGAGCGAGGTCGGATGGTGGAAACGGTGCGGCAGGAGATTTCGGAACGGCTTGAGGAACAGGGAAGTGAGCAGATCTCTGTCTTCCGTGCCGACACGGAGAACCTCACGCGACATCTGCAGTGGCTCCTCCCGCTGTGGGTTTCCGACCTTGGCGAGGACGAGCTGGGTGACGGCGGCGGCGGGAAAACGGATGCGGAGGGAGGACATGGGGAAGTCCTTCATCGTAGGCGGAATGCCCTCGGTGCAAGCCAGCAGTGGGGGGCGGGGGACCGCCGCGGACCGTACCGCGTCACTTTCCCGCTTCGTTTCTCCGGAATTTCACGAAATAGTTTTCGAGGAGGAAGCCCTTCGTTTCCTCGGTTTTCGCGAATCCGGCGGCGGTGATTTCCTTTTCGAAGACTTCCTGTCCGGCGCGCACGTGGTTGAGGGTCCAGTCGCTGCTGGTGCCGGGGATGCGTTTGAAATCGATGACGATGACGGTGCCGCCAGGCTTCATGGCCTTCCAGAGCGACTTCATGGAGTCGGTCGGGTGTTCGAAGTGGTGGTAGACATCGCAGATGAAGGCGAGGTCGATGGAGTTCTCCGGGAGGTTGACGGACCGTGGGGTGGCAAGGACCGGCACGATCCCGGGGATCTGTGCGGCGGTGGCGCGGGCGGTGATGTGATCAAGGAATTTCCTTGCGATTTCGACGGCGTGGACTTTGCCGGTGGGGCCGGTGGCTCTGGCAAAGGGGAGGGTAAAGAGGCCGGTACCGGCTCCGATGTCGGCAATCGTCATCCCTTCCCGGATGCCGCAGGCTTTGAGGATGGCCTCGCGCTGCGTGTAGATCTCGCGGCTTTCCGTTTCAAACCGTCCGGTCCATTCCTCGACCTTGAGCGACGGGTCGAGGAACTTCTCGTTGATGCCTGGCTTGACGCTTTCTTCCTGGGCGGAGGCCATGAAAGGGAAGAAAAACGCCAGGAGGAGGAGCGGAAATCGGGCCATGAGGGAGTTTTGGAGAGCCGGGGCGGGTGGTCAAGGCCCGTGCATCAGGGAAGGTGGCGGATCCAGAGGCGACGGGAGGAGCGTCCAGCCTGATGGTTGCCGGGAAGATTGATGCGGGGAGGCTGCGAGGGATCGAGCAGGGTGGCGAGTGCGGCGACTTCGCGGAAGCCGCAGTCGGGGATCTGATGGTGCTGGAGCCAGCAGTGGAGGACGTGTCTGCGGAGCGCTGGGGGCAGGGCCTGCAGTTCCGGGACGGAGAGCTGGTCGTGTGCGGCGAAGGGTTTGGCGAGGCTGCCGAGGAAAGCATGGTCCTCCGAGGCCATCGCCGCGGCCCGGAGCAGAGCCGGGCGGAAATCACGTCCGGCGGCGCTGCGGAGCGCGGGAATCGCTTCGAGGCGGAGGCGGTTCCGGAACGTGTCGGGAACGGCGTTGCTGGCATCTTCGCGGAACCGGATTTTACGGGCAGTGGCCCAGGCGGAGAGTTCGGCCCGGGTCAGCCCGAGCAAAGGCCGGCACAGTGTCAGGGGTTTCCGGCAGCCGGGTGGCAGCAGGCTGCTGACAGGTTCCATGCCACGGAGTCCGGAACTGCCACGCAGCAGGTTGGCGAGAATGGTTTCGATCTGGTCATCGGCATGATGGGCGAGGAAAACCGTCCGGCTGCGGACCTTGCGTGCGCAGGCAGCGAAGAAGCGGTGACGTTCCCTGCGTCCGGCCGTTTCGAGGGAAAGGCCACGGGCTGCGGCAATCCCCCGTACATCCGCTGAACCTTCCATGAAGGGCAGTGAGAGACCGATGGCGAGGCGGCGGACAAAGGCCGCGTCACCATCCGACGCCCGGCCACGGAGCTGATGGTTGAGATGGCAGACAACGATGCGCTCACGCCCGGCATTTTCGTGGAGAGCGTGCAGCAGAGCGACCGAGTCAATTCCTCCGGAGACGGCGGCGATCAGAGTTGTTCCGCAGGGATGGGAAGCAAGGAAAGCGCGGACGGCTGCGGCGACCATGTTCCGTGGTTATGCGGCGATGAGATCATCCGCCAGGGCAATCGTGCTGCGGTCGCATGGGGTTCCTGACTGAAAATGTCCGCGCCAGTGCGATGATCCGCGAACACACGCCTGGCCTTCTGCGAGACCCTGGCGGACGACGGATGGCGCACTGGCGCGGTATCCTCCCCCCGAAGGAAATTGGTGGCGGTGTCCACTTTGCAGCGGAAGCACCTATGATACCAACCATCCTAAGCGGGAAGCGTGCCAGGTCGTAAGGGAGGGAGCCCGAAAACGGAAAAATCCTCAGCGGGGCGTCTGGTTTCCCGGCTTGCGGCAAGGCAGGTGGTCCGGATGCTGTCCACAACATGGAAACCAGAGCGCGCTACATCATGATCGGTGGATTTCTCGGGGCGGGCAAGACAACCGCGGTGGGTGCCGTGGCCCGCCGGCTCACGGAGCAGGGGCTGCGGGTTGGACTGATCACGAATGATCAGGCTGGCGGCTTGGTCGACACGAAGCTGCTGCGGGGTCAGGGTTTTGCGACCGAGGAGATTGCCGGTGGCTGCTTCTGCTGCCGCTTCAACACGCTTGTGGAAGCCGCTCAGAAGCTGGAGGCGGCGGCTCGTCCCGATGTCTTCCTTGCAGAGCCGGTGGGCAGCTGCACCGATCTTGTGGCCACGGTGACCTATCCCCTGCGCAGGCTTTACGGTGATGCCTTCACCATTGCTCCTCTGGCGGTGCTGGTCGACCCTGTACGGGCCCGGCGGATCTTCGGGTTGGCCTCGGGCGGCAATTTTTCCGCGAAAGTCGTCTACATTTTCCGGAAGCAGCTGGAGGAAGCGGATGTGATTGTGATCAGCAAGAGTGACCTGCTGACGGCGGAGGAGCTCGAGGAACTGAGCGGGCTCCTGCAGCGGGAGTTTCCGGCCGCGCGCGTCCTGAGTGCCGCGCTGCGCAACGGGCGTGGGCTCGAGCCTCTGGTGGAGCTGCTGCTGTCCGGGGAGCAGTCGCGGCGGAGTCCGATGGCCGTTGATTACGAGGTCTATGCCGACGGGGAGGCCCTGCTCGGCTGGCTGAATGCGACGGTTTCGCTGCGCCATGAGGATGAGTTCGATGCGAACTCCTTTCTGCGGGGCTTTGCGGCGGCGGTGCAGCAGCGGCTGGCGGAGTCCGGGGCCGAGATTGCCCATTTCAAAATGACTTTCAGCCCTGATGGCAGCCTTGCGGGCGAGCTGGCCAGTGTGAATCTGGTGCGGTCCGATTACATCCCGGAACTGGGTATGGAGCTGGATGAACCCGTTCCGGGAGGGCAGCTCATCGTCAATCTGCGGGCGGAAGCGGATCCTGAGGAACTGCTCGCGGCGCTGCGTTCCGGGCTGGATGAAATTGCCGGGGATTTCGCCGGGCTCAAAGCTGCCGTGGAACACGCCGAGCATTTCCGACCCGGCAAGCCGGTTCCGACCCACCGCGATGCTTCGGCATGAACGCTGTGCGCGGCTCCCGGCGGTTTCAGCTCCAGAGCGGCGAGCGGTACTGGCCGGAGGCCACCAGTGCGGCGATGGCGGCCACGACGCGCGGCCGGTCGTCGGGCCAGGTGACGCCGAACCATTGACTTTCGGTGGGCAGGACGCGGCAGCTGGCCGCCCCGGAACGGATGGCGGCATCGACGCCGAGCGGGATGTAGAATTCGGCGGCGGGATTGGTGGCGGAGGACTCGAGGAAGCGGGCGAACTCGGTACCGAAGACACCAAAGACATCCGGCGTGAAGCCCCACATGTTCATCGAGACGGTTTCGCCGCCGCTCAGCGCCCGGGGATCGGAACCCGCGGTGCGGTTCTCCGCACCAGTTTCCGTGCGGTGGATGTCGGTGAGTTCCTCCACACCGCTGAGGAGGCCGGCGCCATTCACCGTGCAGAGTCCGCGGGCGACCCGTCCGTGCTCGCTGAGGGTGTTGCGGAGGCGGAAACCGACCATGCTCCAGGCAGCTGGTCCGGTGGCCGGTGCCGGTTCCCGGAGAAACCCGGACATGGCGGCAAACGATTCCGCACCGTAGAAATCGTCAGCGTTGATCACGCAGAACGGCTCGGTCATTTCCTCGCGCGCAGCCCAGACGGCATGCCCGGTGCCCCACGGTTTGCGGCGTTCGGCCGGCACCGTGAACCCGCGCGGGAGGTCGGTCATGTCCTGATATACCAGAGAAACCGGCAGGTACGGGGCAATGCGGCTGACCACCCGTTCCCGGAATTCCGCTTCGCCTTCCCGCCGGATAATGAAGACCACGCGGCCGAATCCGGCGGCGCGGGCATCGAAAACCGAGTAATCAAGCAGGGTTTCTCCGTCCGGCCCCATGGCGTCGGTCTGCTTTGACTTGCCGCCGTACCGGCTGCTCATGCCGGCGGCGAGTACGAGAAGTGCGGGAGTAGGAACTGATGGCGGCATGACGTCCGTCAGATGCTGCGCCGCAGGCCGGTTTCAAGTGCAGTGATGCGCAAGCGCAGGGATTCATCATCGCGCAGCCGCTTCTCCACCGTACGGCAGGCGTGCATGACCGTGCCGTGGTCGCGGCCACCGAAGGCCTCTCCGATTTCGTGGTAGGACAGCCCGGTGAGCTCGCGGGCGAGGTGCATGGCTGCCTGCCGGGCGAAGGCGATGGCGGCCGTTCGTTTCCGGCTCACCATGTCGGCAAGGCGGATATCGAAGGATTCAGCGGTGAGGCGCTGGATGCGGTCGATGGTGATGCAGTTTTCGGCTTCCTGCCGCAGGAGGTCGCGCAGGAGTTCCTCGGCCTGGCTCAGGGAGAGGGGGCCGTTCAGGGAGATCCACGACGCCATGCGGATGAAGGCTCCATGGAGGCGGCGCACATTGCTGCGGACGCGCGCGGCGAGCCAGTGGATGAGGTCCGGTGGTACGTCGATGTCGAGCGATTCCGCCTTTTTCCGGAGGATGGCCACGCGGGTTTCCTCGTCCGGCGGCGTGAGTTCGGCGGTGTGGCCCCATTCAAAGCGCGTCACCAGACGGGCTTCGAGATCCTTGATTTCTCCGGGGGGGCGATCGCTCGAGAGCACGATCTGCTTGTGTCCGTCGAGGAGGGCATTGAAGGTATGGAAGAATTCCTCCTGGGAGCGTTCCTTGCCCGCCAGAAAGTGGATGTCGTCGATGAGAAGGACGTCGGCCTGACGGAAGCGCTTCCGGAACTTGACGATGGTGTTCGTCTGGAGTGCCTGGATGAAGAGGTTGGTGAACTCTTCGCTGGTGATGTAGTGCACCCTCGCCTTAGGCCGTGCCGATGCGATCTGCCAACCGATGGCCTGCATGAGGTGGGTTTTGCCGAGTCCGGATCCTCCGTAGAAGAAAAGCGGATTGTAGGCGCGGCCGGGAGCGGCAGCGACAGCCTGAGCCGCTGCATGGGCGAACTGGTTGCTCGCTCCCACCACGAAACTGGTGAAGTTCCGTTCGGCGGACAGTCCCGCAACCGGGGCTGGATCCGGCTCAGGATCAGCACTGGCTTCGGAGGGACTGACCGAAGTCAGGTCCGCGGACGGAGTCTCCTTCCGGAGTCCGGCCGACGCGATCCCATCGACCACGGCAATGCTGACTGGCGGGACTTCCCCGACGACGAGGGCAAAGGCCTTCTGGAGGGCCGGAAGATAGTTTTCCTCGATCCAGAGGTGATGAATCGAGTCCGGAACCCCTACTCTGACGCCTTCGTCCGAGGCCCCCAGCAATTGCGCCGAAGAAAACCATCGCGCGAACGCATCGGGGCCCACGTTCTGCCGGAGGTGTTCGGAAACGTGGTGCCAGAGAAGTTGAAGCCGGTCAGGGGAAGGCATGGGTCAGGTAAGAGGAAAAACAGAGGGAAAATCACGGAGGACTGCGGGGCATGGTGTGCTCCGGCACAACCCGCAGCCGAAGTGGCAGAGCCACGGAAAACTCGCCGCGCCGGCCCCCTCCCGCCCGTGCCGGAAGCATCACCCCGGAACCGGGCCCGGTGCCCGGCAGGAATGGCGTTGGCGGCATGGGAACGGGGGAACATGAAAGCGTCAGGGGCGGGATGTGGAACTCTTTCTCAGGTGTAGTCCGCACCCTCGCGACGACAAGAAAATTTTCCCGGAGCACGCCACTTTTTTTGCAGATTTCCGCTTGAAACGAGATATGTTAGGTAATCCCCGGTTGGGACTCCGGAAACGCTAGTTTGCGGGGCCTCGGGCGACAGGGAATTGGGGGGCTCATGTATTTCAGACCGGTTAACGGGACTGAAATTTTTAGAAAATCTCTGCCATTGGGGAAGGGGGCTTGCAACGTGGCGGGCCCTTGATTCTACGTGGCTGCGGATTCCTGTCTGCGGGTCCTCCGGCTTTTTGGTGAACGGAAACGCTGTCCGGTGGTCACAGGGAAGGGAAGCAGACGGGGCTGGAGCTTTGGCTTGCCCGGACGTTCCGGATTTTCTTTTCTTTTTTCTCATGCTGAACACTGACCGATCCCATAGGCAGCGCCGCCGGAGACAGCGGCGTGGTTCGGCGCTGCTGATGGTGATCTGGCTGGTGGCGATGCTTTCGCTCATCATCTACAGCACCATTCGGATTGTGGCCCACGACATGGACCTGACGATTGCGCAGAAGCAGGCATTCCGGGCCCGGCAGCTGGCCGAGATGGGGATCAATGTGGCGATGAACCCGGTGGTGAAGGAATACGACGCGGCCCTGCTCAACATGACGATGGCGACGAATCCGATGCTGGCGGAAGGTGAAACGGTGGCGGTGCGGATCCGCGGGGAAGGTGGACGGTTCAACATCAACCGGATCCTGCAGACGCAGGACCGCGTGCTGCTCGAGCGTCTCTTTGCACTCTGGGGGTTCGGACCGGACGAGGCCGACACGCTGATCGACCGCCTCGTGGACTGGACGGATCAGAACGAGGAAACCACGCTCAAGGGGATGGAACGGGAGGACTACGAGAAGCTCGGATACCTTGGCTATCCGTTCGACCGGCCGTTCTACTCACTGGACGAGCTGCTGCTGGTGCCCGGTTTCGACATGCTCGCCGCCAATGCGCCGGACTGGCGGGATTTCTTCACGATTTACAGCGGCGGGGGCCTCGATCTCAACGAGGCCGAGCCCAAAGTGATTGCCGCGGCGATGCTGGCCTGCAGTCCGACGGCCGATCCTCAGGATGACTATCCCCGCTTTGTGGAGGAGGCCGTGGAATTCGTGCAGAATTTCCGCTGGGGGGCGGACGGGGTGGAGGATACCGAGGATGACCAGAAGCTGCAGGATCTCGGGACAGCCTTTCAGATGCTGGGGATCGATGCGAGTGATCCGATGACGCAGCAGCGTTTCAGTCTGAATGACCAGACGGTCCACATCGAGAGTGTGGCCACGGTAGGGGAATACCGGAAGAGGGTAGTCATGATCGTGCGGGGGCGGAATGCCAATCCCCAGATCCTAACCCGCGAAGAAGTGCCTCTTTTCCAGTAGCCTCCCGGCATTCCCTGTGAATCGCATTCTGTTTTTCCAAGACCATCCGCTTTCATGAAATCAAACGCCAACCCCAACGAAAACTCGATCCTGCTCCCCGGAGAACAGGCGTGGGAACTCTGGCGTCAGACCCCGGCGGGGTGGCAGCAGGCCGAGGTCATGGCGGAATCCGCTGGTCCGGCAGACTGCCGGCAGTGCCGGGTCTTTGGCTATCCGGTGGCGGCTGCCTTTGCGGTTCCGGTGCGGGCGGCGACGACCGAGGCGGATCTCCTGCCCGATATCATCGACGTCCAGCTGGAGAAGCAGAATCTCAAGCCTGATTCCGAGTACGGTCGGCTCATGGATTACCGGATTGCGGAGCAGGACGGCGTCCAGACCCTGCTGCTGGCGAGTGTGCTCCAGGGTGCAAGGGCGGACGTGCTGCCGAAGCAGCCGCCCCGGCAGTTCGAGGTTTCTCCCTACCTGTACTATCTACCGGACAATGCCCTCGTGATCTGGAAGGAACTGGGACGCCTCGTGTTCTGTCTGACCCGGGGAGATCAGCCGCTGTACTTCCATGCGCTCAACACCCCGGAGCTGACCCCGGCCACGGCGCAGGAGATCGAGCAGCTTCTCATGCCCCTGTACATGCAGCAGATGGCGCCGGAGCTGGAGAGCGTCCGGCTCTGGACGGACGCCGTCCAACCGGGGGCCATCGAAGCGATCGGGGAGGTCTTCGGGGCGCCGGTGATGCAGGAAAAGCGTCCGGCTCCCGCTCTTCCGCAGGTGGCCTCTTCGTTCGAGCCGTCCTCGGTGGCACTAGGGAAAATCCGCGCTGCCAAAGCGGCCCGCATCCGGCGGATCGTGACGGCGTGCGCCGCGGCGTATCTGCTGATTCCGGGATTCCTTGCGGTCCGCTGGTTCATGGCGCAGCGGGAGACGGATCGCCTCCAGAAGACCGTCAGCGCGCTGCAGTCGCAGTACGGATGGGTGGAAACGACCGTCCGTCAGGAGCAGGCCATGGAAGCAGCGGTCAATGTGAACAAATTTCCGATCGAGATCCTGAAGCAGGTGCTCGACCCGCTCTATCAGCAGCAGAGCATGAACGTGCGCGTCACCAGCATCGACATCGAGCGGGACCACAAGGAGGGCGAGGACGTGGCCGACATCACGATCAAGGGGGAAGGCCAGACCAGCCAGAACGCCATTCTGTACACGACCAAGATCAAGGCAAACCCGGCGCTCAAGGACTACGAATGGACGCCGAAGGTTGAAGCACCCAAGGGTGGTGCGGTGCCCTTCCAGATCAAAGGAACCACGAGGAAGCAAGACGATGACGCAGCTTAAACCCAGCGAGAAGCGGATGCTTCTGATCCTGGCGGTCGGGATATTCCTCATCGCCAACATTCTTGGCTGGACATGGTATTCCGGCCTGATGCTCCGGAGCCAGCGCAAGCTTGGACTGCTGCGGGCCAAGGCGTCCAATTTTGAAATGTGGAAGCGGGAAGCCAACAGTGCGGCCGGAAAGCGGGAATGGATCGGCACCAACCTGAAGGAGTACCCCGACGAGGCCTTCCGCGACACATACCTCGACGCCCTCGTGCAGGGTGAACTGCGGTCCGGACTTGATCTCGAACTGCTGTCTCCGCGGCCGCTTGATACGCAGATGCCCTCCGATGAACTTCCCTTCGTCCGGAGTCGTTACGAAGCCAAGGTCAAGGGGACGTGGGCCGATGTCATGACCTTCGTCTACCGTCTGCAGAAGCCGGCAGAGTTCCGCTTTGTCCCCCGCCTGACCATGGTGCCCCGGAAAAATGAGGAAAATGACGCCGAGCAACTGGTGGAGTGCACGCTCATGATCGAAAAATGGTGGTCGCCGGATAGCGGGGCGGCCCAGGAGATGACGGTGAACGAGGCTTCCGGTGAACAAATTTCCGCGCCGCCAGTCCAAGCAAGCAGCAGTGGAGCGGTTCCGTCAGTGCCTGCCGAGACCGTTCCTGCCGCTCAGCCAGTTGCAACCCCCATCCCCGCCAGCAATGGACAGTAGACTGCACCTCATCCGAAAGGTTTGCCGGTTCGCCGGCGCCGCCGCCGCCGTGGCCCTGACAGCGACCGGACATGCCGAGCAGGCCGGGCAGGCCGAGGCCGATCCCGCGGCTCCAGCTGCATTTCCTCCTCAGGCCTACGACCTCTCGCGTTACGAGAATCTTCAGGCGAAGAGTCCGTTCGAATTCGAACTGAAAGCCCCGCCGCCGCCAGAGGTGGCTGATCCCTTCGAGGGCATGGTTCTCGCAGGATACGTGGGATCGACCAGGAACCTGACGGTTTACCTTGTGAACACAAAGGCCAACGGGGAACGGATTTCAGTCTTCAGTGATGCCTCGCCCCGCAAGGCGTCGGATAAAAGCGGGATCCGCATTGTCGGACTGAACCGCGGGCGCACGCTCAAGGCGACCACCGTGATTCTCGAGAAGGATGGTCAGCAGAAGGAAATTGGATTCGACGAGACGGCGCTTTCCAATATGAAAGGCGGGGCTGCCGCCGGTGGTGGTCCACAGGGTGGGCCGCAGCTTCCGGGGAACATGAGGGGTCCCGGTATGCCGCGACCGGGCCAACCGGCCCCCGGAGGCGCGCTCCCGGTGCAGCCGTATCAGGCACCGCAGGCCGTCGTGCCTGGCATGAACAACGCGCAGCCGAATGCCGCCGCAGGCGCAGCCGGCACGGTCATCGTGAACGGGCAGGCCGTCCCGCTCAACAACAACGCGGCCATGGTCAATTTCCTCGCGGGAGGCGGACAGGGAGCTGTTCCGAATGTGCAGGGAGTCCAGCCCGTTCCCGCGGTGCAGCCCCAGGTTCAGGTCCAGCAGCCAGCGATTGTCAATCCTCCTCAGCAGCAGACCCAGCCCGCGCAGGCCGCTGTCCCGCCGGGACGCGATCGCGGGGGCCGGGACAATGCCCCGCCGCGGCGCCGGGTTGTCATGCCCTCCGGCAACTGATCACTTTACCTTTCACCACCTTTCCCAGTCACGACCATGTCCTCCAGATCCCGGCTTCTGCCGCTTGTTCTCACTCTGCCGCTCGCCATCGCGGCCCTTGCTGCTGATTCCACGTCGACCATCGAGCCTCCGTCCCGGCTTTCAGAGTCGCTCAGAGCGAAGCTGCTGGCGCAGAACGATGCCCCGGTTCCGCAGCCCCCGCCTGCTGGAGTTCCTGCCGCTGAGACCACGCCCGCACCAACTCCCGTGCCCGTCGCCCCGGCGGCTACGGCTCCAGCCCCGGCCGCCGAAGACCCCGTGTCTGCGGGACCGGCCCCGACCGCGGAGCCACGTCGGCCTGCGGTGATTCTTCCAGGCGGAGCCCCCGCCAGAACGGGAGGCGCGGCCCCTGCGGCGTCCGGACCCGGTGCTGTCCGCAGAAGTCCGGGAATCCCTGCGGCCTCGCCCGCAGGAAACCCTCCGGGCAACGCCCTTGGATCAGGGATTCCCTCCGGCAACTCCGGAGCCGCCACTCCCGGTGGAGCGGCCACCCTGCCTGGCCGCCGTACCTCCGGCGCGGGAGCAACCCCGCTGCCCGGGGCTCCGGGAACCGGTTCTGCCGCGCTCCCCGCAGCAGGATTGTCAGGATCCGGGAATTCCGGCGACGATGAGAATCCACTCGCGGACATCGCGTTCGTGGATGCCCCCATCAACGATGTCATCTTCAAGTACGAAGAGATCACGAACCGTCACGTCATCCGCGATACCAACCTGCAGGGGACCGTTTCCATCACCAAGAACCCGGCAGTGCCCATGACCGCCGAGGAGGCGGCCGACTTCATCAAGGCCTCGCTCATGATTCAGGGCTTCGTCATCCAGCCCTACAAGGGAAACATCGACAAGATCATCCAGCTGAACAAGCCTCCGCTGATCGAGGGACCGTTTTCCGGAGCGCCCATCTACACCCGGGAAGACGATCTTCCGAACGACGACATCCCGGTCAATTTCGTCATCATCCTGAAGTACCTGCCGGTCGCCGATGCCGCCACCATCCTGCAGAATGCGGCGCCGACGCATGCGTGGACGAAGTACGTGGGCGTACCCTCGGCCAACGCGCTGGTCGTGCAGGAAACCGTTTCCACGATCCGGACGATCCTGCGCCTCATCAAGGGAATCGACCTGCCGCCCGTCAAGATGGTGCATGAGTGGGTGGCGCTGGAACGCGCTTCCGCGGAGGATGTCGAGCAGATTCTGTCGACCATTCTCCAGGCACAGTCGCAGGGGAAATCGGGCCAGAACAGCGGATTCCGTTCCGTGGCACCCGGTCAGGCCGCAGCGGCTCTTGGTGGCCAGGGAGCCATCCCCGGCGGCGGTGGGCTGGTCATGCCCACCGGAAGTGCCGGAGGACCGGCCGCCACCGGAGTCATGCCTGACGGCAACTCCGTTCTCGTGAAGTCCGATCCCCGCACCAACCGCGTGTTCGTGCACGGACCCAAGGAGCACGTTGACTATCTGAAACTCCTCATTCGCGAGTTTGATGAACCGAGCCGCGTCAAGAATCTGCTCACGCAGCAACTGCGCTACGTTCCGGTCAATGATTTCTTCCAGATTGCGGTGACCTCGCTCGAGACGTTCGGGGCGGGCGTGGCAGGTCAGGGTTCGGCAGGTGCGGCAGGCGGAGGTGCTGCTTCAGGCGGCGCCTCGCGGACGGGCGGCATTTCCGGAGGCAGTGGCTTCTCAAACCGGAGCGGCAGCACATCGTCTGGCTTCGGCGGTGGTGGCTTCGGAGGAGGTGGCAGCGGCTTTGGCGGCGGCGGCGGCGGGTTTGGTGGCGGCGGCGGACTGGGTGGTGGTGGCCTTGGCGGCCGCTCGACCGGCGCGGGCGGACTTTCCGGCAGTGTCACCGAGCCTCCCCGGGCGCAGACTGTCGGTAAAACCCTGCTCATTTCCGACCCCCGCACCAATAGCCTGATCGTTTCCGGTCCTCCGG
>JBIICE010000351.1:0-2749 GCA_044239025.1 Verrucomicrobiales bacterium | reverse complement strand
CGGCTGATGCCGCTGCCGCTCCCAAGGCGGATTTCCGGCGCTGGACGAGCGCCGATGGAGCCAGGAACTTCCAGGCAGCCCTCGTCGACAAGTCGGACAAGGACGCCACGTTCCGCATGCAGGGCGACAAGGTCGTGAAACTGGAACTCGACAAGCTCAGCGAAGCGGACCGCGAAGTCGTCGCCAAATGGAGCAAGCTGCGCGATGACCTCGCCAAGAATCCGGAATGGCGCACGCTCACCGTCAAGGAACTCCTCGAACTGCGCACCTATCAGTCATTCGAATACCGCCTCGAGGGCAATCACATCCTCGTCGATGGCAAGATCGGGGATACGAAAACCCGATTCCTCATCGATACGGGCGCGCATTCCTGCACGATGGATTACAAGTTCGCCAAGGAAATCGCCAAACTCGAAGTCGGCGAACTCGGCGAAACCAAGGTGCGCGGCATTGGCGGCGAGGCTCCCGCGGCCTTCACCAAAATCCCGGTGATTACACTGGGCGATGCCGTGATCCGCGAACGCCAGGCCATCAGTGCTGAAATTCACAAGCGCGCCATCGGTGGCGAAGGAAACCACGACGCTCTCTTCGGTGCCGAATTCCTCCGCGAACTCGACGCCGTCATCAATTACAAGGAAGGCCGCATGTTCCTCAAGCCGGACAACTCGGACAAGGAAGACGGCAGGAAGGAAGCCAAGCCGGAAAAGGAAAGCATCTGATCCCGGCCCCGCGCGGGAGTCACTTCAACTGAAACGGAAAACCCCGGAGGACGAGAGCCTCCGGGGTTTTCTGCGTTGGAGTCGGTTGCTGCTGAAGCCGGACTGAGCGCGCCGCGCGGAATAATTCCAAAGGCCGCGGCGCACCAAGGAAGGGAGCGCGACCTGCGGTGCGTGAGCCGGGTCACACGGGGCTGATGGCGGCCCATTCGGCCCGCCATGATGCGGGTCGGGCCATGGCCGTGGCGGCGTCGTTGCCGGTGAATTTCATGGCGGCGGCGTCCCAGGCAAGGCGTTCTCCCGGGAAGCGGGTGGCGATGACGCCGAGCAATCCGATTTCGGAGAGCGCTCCGCCGTATTCGAAGGGCGAACCGGCGGGCTTGCCGGCGCGCACGGCGTCGAGCCAGTCCTGCTGATGGTTGCCATCGCGGACGCGGGCAATGGTTTCGTCCGGCTTCTTCACGTCGCGGGCCTTCTGCACCGGAATGATGCGCCAGCCGCCGGCTCCGTGGGATCCGTGCATGATCTTCCCCTTGTCGCCGATGAGAACGGCCCCGGTGCCGACAACCTTGCGGCCCTGACCTTCCTCCTCGAGTTCAGCCGGCGAAGGAATGCTGAATTCGCCATCGTGCCAGATGAGCCGCACGGGCCCGCGCGCTCCCGCTGCGGGGAATTCAAAGGTGATGCGCGTGCCCTTTGGATAGAAACCAGCGTGCTTCTCCGGATGGTAATCCTTGCTCACTTCCGCTGTGATGGCCGTCGGCATGCCCAGCTCGAGCGCCCAGAACGAGGGGTCGACCACGTGGCAGATCCAGTCGCCGATGCAGCCGCCACCGTAGGCCATGTGACCACGCCAGTTGAAGGGCAGAAAGGCTGAATGGTAGCTGCGCTCGGCGGCGGGCCCGAGCCAGAGATTCCAGTCGAGTTCGCGGGGAATTTCGGGGGTCTGACTGAGTTCGGCGGCCCGGTCCTGCTGGGCATAGACGTCCTTGAAGGCGTCGCAGCCGGCGTGGATTTCAGTGACCTGACCAATGGCACCGGAGCGCACCATTTCGACGAGGCCGCGGATGCTCGCGGAGGAATGTCCCTGATTGCCGACCTGCGTCACGAGGTTCTTTTCGGCTGCGATCCGGCGCAGGGCGCGCAGTTCCGCCACATTGTGAGCGAGGGGTTTCTCGCAGTAGACATGCTTGCCGAGCCGCATGGCCGCCATCGATGCCGTGAAGTGCGTGTGGTCCGGTGTCGCCACCAGAACGGCATCAATGCCGTCGGCCATCGTATCGAACATCTTGCGGAAATCGCGGAATCGCTTCGCCGCAGGGTGCTTTCCGAAACTGTCGGCCGCGCGCCGATCGTCCACATCGCAGAGTGCCACGACATCTTCATGCGCCATGCCCCCGAGGTCCGCGCCACCCTGACCGCCGCAGCCGATCACGGCGAGACGGATCCGGTTGTTCGGAGTCTCCTGCTTCCCCTGCGCCCGCAGCACTCCGGGTCGCACAATCTGGAATCCAAAGGCAGCAGCAGCAGGAAGGAAATTTCGGCGTTTCATCATGCCGTACGGGAATGCCGGATTCCCCGGCTCATGACAATACCGCGATTCCGGTGGAAGATTCCGGCGGCAGGGAGAAGCCGTTTTCCTCCCTATGCTCAAGGCAGCTCTTCCGGAGGCTCCCGGCGTGGTCGCTGCGGCCGTGGTGCGGGTGGCTGGCCATCCGCCCGTCCCGGCGGCTCGCGCCGTTCCCCGGATTGCCGTTGATAGGTGGATTTTGTCTCCGCGGAGCGGGTTGCGTCCGGGGAGCGAGGGAGAGTACCGGAAGCGGGCGGGCGCCGCAGAAGGGATGTTTCCTGTGAGGATGGGAACCAGGCTGGTGCCATCCGGGCGGGCCTTCGGGGGAAACGAGCGCATCCGACCGCCGTTTCACGGGACCATCGCTTCCCGTGAAGAGTGAGGAAAGATCCCCGCCACCGGGGTTCCGCGGGGGCTGTTCCTCCGCACCCGCCAGAAGGCGCGCAAATTCCGGTGTCATCTG
>JBIICE010000012.1:0-40026 GCA_044239025.1 Verrucomicrobiales bacterium | reverse complement strand
GCGCGGGCGGCTGCGGGATGAACAGCAGCGTCATGCGGAAGCCGTGGCGGCACTTTCCGGGGAACGCGGGCGCCGGGAAACCCAGGAACGCGAAGTCGTGCGCCTCACGAAGCTGCAGCAGGAATCCGCCGAAGCCCTGCGCGCGGCCGAGGCGAAGGTGTCGGAACTGGAGTCCAGGCCCGCCGTCGATCCGGCAGCCGTGGCGCAGCGGAATGCCGAAGTGAAGGCCCAGAACGAAGCCGTGGCGCGTCAGAACGGGCAACTGAAGAAGCTTACGGAAGAACGAGACGACCTTGTGCGCCGTCTCAATGAGCGGACGAAGGAATGGAACGACCTCGTGCGGAAGACGACCGGACGCTGAAGGAGGGAAGCGTGCCGGGCGTTCAGGCCTTGTGGGCAGTGCGGCCCGGGAAGGTGAGTTCCGCGATCCCTGATTTGTCCAGATCGCCGAGTCCGGCCGCGACCATGCGGTCGAACTGGGCCGCGGTGGCGGCGGCGAGCGGGAGGTTGAGTCCCTGCTGCTGGGCGAGCGCGAGAGCGATGTGACTGTCCTTGGCCGCGTGTTCCGCGCTGAAGAAGCAGGAATGGTCGCGGTTGATCATGTCATCGCCATCCGTCTGGAGGACGCGGCTGTTGGCACCCGTGACACTGAAAACTTTGCTCAGCATGGCGAGGTCGAGTCCGAGAGCGGCTCCGAGCCCAAGGCCTTCTGCCAGGGCCGCCGTATTGATGTTCATGACCATGTTGACGAGCGCCTTCACCTCCGCGGCCTTGCCGGCCGGTCCGACGTAGGTGAGCACGGCGCTCATCTGCCGGAGCAGTGGCTCGGCTTCATCGAAGACCTCGCGGCGGCCACCGATCATGAGCTGGAGCGTGCCTTCGCGGGCCTGGGGGATCGAGCTGGCCATGCAGCCCTCGATGCTGCGGGCCCCGGCTGCTTCCGCCGCCTTCTCGAGTTCAATGTGCGTCTGGGGACTGAGCGTGGCGCAGTTGATGAAAATGCGGCCGTGGGCACCCGCGAGCAGGCTATCGCCTTCCGGGGCGAAGATCGTGCGCATGGCGGCGTCGTTCGTGACGACCGTGAAGATCACATCGGCCGCGGCCGTGACAGCTGCGAGGGAAGTGCAGGATTGCGCCCCGATTTCCGCAGCCAGTTCGTCGGCCGCCGCGCGGTTCACGTCGTACACCGCCGTGACCGGCCATCCCATTTCATGAACGCGCCGGGCCATGTTGGCACCCATGCGTCCGACTCCGACGAAAGCGATTTTCTGTTTCATGGTGAGGTGTTCCCTGGGAAGAAGGTTATTTGAATTCCGGGTAGAAGGGATTGTGGGCTTTTTCCTCGCCGATGGTGGTGAGGGGGCCGTGACCGGGGACCACGATGGTGTCGTCCGGCAGGGGGAAAAGCTGGGCCCGGTTCGTGCGGAGCGCCTGTTCCCACGAGACCATGCCGCCGCCCATGGATCCGGCAAAGAGGGCATCGCCCACGCAGGCGACCGGCTGGCTCAGACCGTGGAAGAGATAGGTCATGCCGCAGACCGCATGACCCGAGGTTTCGCGGATTTCCACGCTGACCGCACCGAGGGAAAAGACATCGCCCGGATTGACCGCATGGGCATCCTTGAACAATTCACCGTGGCCGACGCAGACCTTGGCGGACGGAAAGGCTGCGCGCAGGGCGGGGAGGGCGGCAATGTGATCGGGGTGGGTGTGCGTGATGAGAATGAAGGAGGGACGGAGATTCCGTTCCCTCGCGGCCGCAATGATCGGAGCGGCATCCGCACCGGTATCGACAATGGCGGCATGCGGTCCGGCCGGGTCGAAGACGAGCGCGGCATTCACCGTCATGTCATCGTACGCCGTATTGAAGACAAGCAGACCGTCGACCGCGGCGGGAGCGGGACGCCACGAACGGCGGCCGATCGCGAGCAGGCTCTCGGCGTGCAGTCCAAGGGCTGCGGCGACCAGCCGGGCCGGCACCTCGTCCACGGTTCCGGCGCGCAGTGCTTCGAGTTCCTCAGGCGAAATGCCCGCCTTGGCCGCGAGCATGGCCGAGTTCAGTCCGAGGCCGCGCTGGGCTTTGCCGATGATGTCTTCAAAGTTGTCTTCCAGCGGGAGGGTCATGATGCCGCACATAGGCCGCTGGGGTCGGTGAAATCAAGGTGCAACTTCCCGCGGGCCCGGGAGAATGGACTTTCCAATCGGCGGCTGCGTGCTTTTCTCAGAGGAAGACCATGACGTGGCCGTCGAGTGATCATGCAGCCGAGGATGCTCCGGTTCCCGGGGGATCAGCCGCCGTATGGGATCGGCTCCGGAAGCTCGCGGGAAGCGACCCGGATGCGCTCCTTGTGCCATGGCAGACCTGTGAATTCGTGACTTCTCCGGCGCGGGCGTGGGTGAAGCTGGCCGAGGTTGACCGGATGCGCAGCGGATGGACTCGGCGGATTGACGTGGCGGGATCCGTGCAGCTCAGTCTGAGCCTGCAGGTGGCACCGCAGTGGGATGCGACGCAGCCCGCTCCGGGGGTGGCGGCGGGAAACCGCGAATTGTTTCCGCCGTGTGTCTTCACGGTGGCGGCGGGCAGTGCCGGCTGCCGCATGGCGGCGCATTTCTGGGAAGTGCTCTGCCGGGAGCATGGCCTCGATGGCACGAGCGGGGCAGCGCTGCACGGAGAACCGACCGGAAACTGGCGCGGATTCTTCCGCAGCGAGCCTCAGTCCGGCGGGACGCGCTGGGTACCGCATGGATTGTTTGCCGACCTGGACGAAGGCGTGATCACCGCCCTCGCCGGGCGACCGCTGCTGGCGCGGCGCGGGCTGCTTTCCGGCGGGCTCGGGAAGGATTACAGCTACCGCGAAGCGATCGGCGAGGCCGGAGAAACCCTGTGCGGCCGGGCGCTCGAGTTCCTCGATGGTCATTCGTCCGAGGCCGGGAGTCCGTCCGTGATTCTGCTCTTCGCGTCGCTTGAGGGCAGTGCCGGCTGCGGACTGGGCGGACTGATGCTGGCGCGGCTGCGGTCGCGGTTTCCGGCCGTGCCCGTGGTGATTGTCGGGGTTTTGCCGCATGCGAAGCCGACGGCCGAGGTGGCGGTGGCGTGGCATGCGGCCATGGCGCTGCAGCAGATCCGTGAGCATGCGGCCGCGGCCCTGCTGTTCAGCAATGACAGCCTGATCCGGCGGGCGCGGGCCCTGTGGGACTGCGGGGGGCTGGATGGTTATGCGGCCGCGAATCTCCTCATTGCCGAGTCCCTGGCAGCGGTGACCGCGCCACTGCGCTTTGGGGGAGCGGATGCGGCGGCGGCCGATCCCACCGCGCTGCTCGAGGCCATGGGAGCGGAAAAGGGTGGCTGGCCCCCGTTGCTGACGGCGCATTGCTGGCCACTGGCGCGGCTCAGTTTTCTCCGCGGGAAGGCTCCGCTGCTGACGCATGCCATGGTGTCGGCCGCGCGTTTCGCCGGGCGTCAGAAGTGCTTTGCACCGAAGTCGTCGGTCCTCGGGATCTTTCTGCGCGGGCGGTGGCTCCGGGAAGACAGGCCGGACAGGCGGAACGTGCTCGCGGTTTCCGGTCGGCTCGCTCCGGGATCGTTCGAGAGCCTCACGGTTCTCATGGAATCGCCGGAGATCGAGGAAAGCCTTGCGCGCATTGCGCAGCGGGCGCGCGGCCACCTGCGGAGATTCCCCCATGCCGTCGCCGAAGCCGGTCTGGAACGGGGGAAGCTCACCGAGGCGATTCATGCGATCGACGCCCGCGCGGTTCCGGTGCGCCGCCGGGAATCCGGGGTCGACAGCGCGGCTGCGGAAGACGCCGACGGGATGCTTCCCGACTTCGGATGGGACTGAAGGCCGCTGCGGCGGAGTGCTGCGTCAGGGATCCAGCGTGGTCAGGACGAGGTCCTTGAACTGCACGGTCATCGGTGGTCCGGCGTGAAGCTGGAGGGCGAGGACGCCGGATTTGGCTCCGGCGGACGATTCATCCTTCACGTCGACCGTGAGTTTGCCATTGATGAAGTGCTGCAGGTGCGGGCCCTTGGCACGGATGACGTAGTCGTTCCAGTCGCCCGGGCGGATGGCCGCCTGGATGTCGCTGCTTTTGCCGGTTTCTCCGGTGACTTCGATGCGGGGTTTCTGAGGATTTTCGGAATCGCGGATGGTGACCTGCTGGCCGCGCTGAGCGAGGATGCCGCGGGCTTTTTCCTCGTAGAGAATCCCCGAGTAGGTGGGGCCCGCTTCAAAGTCGGCCTGGTATCCCGAGACGACGAACTTGGCGGGGTCGACCACCTTGCTGCGGTACTGGACGCCGCTGTTCGCGGAATTCTTGTCGTTGTCCGGCGTGAGGCGGTACTGGAAGCGCAGTTCGAAGTTGGCGACTTCGCCGGCCTTCCAGACGAGGAAGGTGTTTCCGGCGAGCGGGGCCGCGGCGGTGGACTGGCCCGTGATGGCTCCGTCTCTGACCGACCACAGGCCCGGCAGTCCTTCCCAGCCCGTGAGGTCCTTGCCATTGAAGATCGGCTTTGGTTCTCCGGCAGCGGCGACCGCGGTGAGCAAGGCAACGAAGGGAACGATGAGGGTTTGGGACCAGTTCATGGAGAGCGAGGAAAAGCGGGAAGCGGCCCGGGAGGCAAGCAGAATCGGCGGAGCTTCATTCGTCCGCCGACGGTCGTTTCCGGAGGCTCTTGACCGAACTGCGCTGGCGTTTTTCGCGGACCATGGTGGCCTTGGTGGCACGCGACCGCTTGGTCTGCTGGCGGCGGCGGCGCGCGATGGCGGCGCGGGAGAGTTGGTGCTGTTCGCGTTTCCGAAGTTCGAGTTTCTCGCAGAGTTCGAGCCTTGCGAGGTAGCGGTTCTGGCTGAGGGAGCGTTCCTCCTGGCAGCGGACCTCAATGTTGCTGGGAACGTGTCTGAGCCGGACGGTCGATGAGGTCTTGTTGATCTTCTGACCGCCGGCCCCGGAGCCGCGCACGAAAGTTTCTTCAAGGTCGTCCCGGTGGATCCCGAGGGCGGCCATGCGGGCGAGCAGAGAACGGATTTTTTCGCTGGAGAACATGGCAGGAGGCAGGACGGTGAGTCGGAGGGTACTGCAGAAGCAGCATCGTTCACTTTCTTCCCCGGGAAACCACAAAAAAACCGCTCGCGGGGAGTGTGAAAAGTGCTAGCATCGCATCCCCCCGGAACCGACGACCCTATGAAAGCCGAAGCCCGCATTTTTCTTCTGAGCACCAGCCTTGTGGCGGCGCTGGCCCTGCCTGTGGCGGCCGCCCCTGCCACCGGGACGAAGAAGACCGGAAAAACCGGCAGCAGCCAGTCGGCTCGCAGCAGCAGCAGGAGCAAGTCCTCCGGCAGCAGCGGCAGCCGTTCGTCCAGTGGTTCCGCAGCGCGCAGAACCACGGCGAAGCCCGCCCCAGTGCCCGCCGCCATCCCGGTGGAACCCGCACCGCTGCCACCCCCTCCGGTGGCCGAGTCGACCGGCCCCAGGAAGTTTCTGAATCGCCTCAATCCCTTCAAGCGCGGCGCAGCTCCCGGGCCGGAAACGGCACCTGCCACCGGGAGACCAGTGGCGGGAAATGCCGGGCCGCCGCCGGCGACCTCAGCCTCCCCCGTTCCCATGGAAGTGGCCAAGGAAAGCGAAGGCACCGGACGGAAGCTGCTGAACAAACTGACCCCATGGCGTCGGGAATCGGCCGAGGCCCGGGCGGTTCCTCCGGTGGCCGCGGTTCCTCCGGTAGCCGCGGTTCCTCCGGTAGCCGCGGTTCCTCCGGTAGCCGCGGTTCCGCGGGCGTCCCGTTCCGGAACGTCCGGGGTCGCTCCCGTTCCGCCCGTTCCTGCGGTGGCCGCTCCCGCTCCCGAGGTGGTGGAAGGGCGCGCGGCGAAACTGCTGGACCGCATCAATCCCATGAAGCTGCTGAAGGGCGGGGATGCGGGCGGGAATGGCAACGCAGCGGTCCCACAGCCGGAACTGGCGGGTCGCGCCGCGGGCGAAGCAGTGCCGCCGGGCCCGACCGGAGACGGTGGTGCGGCCAGGAAGGAATCCTATTTCGGCAATCTTTTCTCCGGACTGGGAGGAAAACGCGAACCCGCGGCGGTGGAAGGTACGCCGGTCGGGGAAGCGCCGAGCCGTGGCGGGTTCTGGAGCAATCCGCTGGCGGCCCTCAGGCGGCTGCGTTCCGATGACCTGCCGCCCGAGGTCGAGCCCGAGAAGATTCCGCGTCCGAAGGACTGGACCGAGCGCAAGGTCATTGTGGAGCATGGTACGCCGCTGTATGAATTCGGTCCTTCGCAGTCGCAGGGGCCCGACATGAAACTGGTGCGCGGTACGGTCGTGAAGGAGAAGAGGCGCGAACGCGGCTGGATTCTGGTGGAAGTTTCGGGCGGAAGGCGGGGGTACATTGCGGCTGCGGCCATGCGCGATGCGCTCAAAACTGACTTCCTCGAGCCACCGAAGTCCTCGTCTGCTCCCAAGACCATGATGGCGTCGTCGGGTACCAATCCGAAATCGTGGGCACCGGGCGCGCCGCCGCCGGATCTCCCGGATGAAGCCCCCATGATGGATCTGGATGGGGCGCTTGATCTGCTGCCGGCCTTGCAGGGTAGCAAGGATGGCAAACCGGCCACTGTGACCAAACCGTCGGCCGCCCCGCCGGTTCCGGTGGATCTACCGCCCGCACCGGATCCCGAGCCGCTTCCGGCGGATGACCCTGAGGAGAAATCGGCTCCTGGGACCCCATCGGAAACGCCTGCGGTCCCGCTGCCACCGCAGGCGGAACCCGAGACGCCGGCTAGTCCCGAGGCTCCCGTGGTGCCGCTGCCGCCAGCGCTTCCCGAACTGCCTGCCCTTCCAGAAACTCCCGCCGAACCCACGCCGGCAGCTGAGCCAGCGACCGGATCGCCATGACTTCGCGTCGGGGATGGCTCCGGCTCCTGATGTCCCTTTCCGCGGGGATCGCCGCACCAGTGTGGGCGCAGCGTCCGCTCCCGGTCGGCATTCCCGGGCATGTGCGGCAGGTGATTGCCGGGGTGGCGGACGACTGGTCTGCGACGCGCGGGAAAATTCAGCTTTACGAACGGGCGGCCGTCGGCAGTCCGTGGCGTCCGATGCTCGAGAGTCCGATCTCTGTCCTGTTCGGTGCAAAGGGCCTCGCGTGGGGCAATGGCGTGGTGCCCGTTCCGCATGGACGGGGCGGCATTCCCTCGAAGCGCGAGAAAGACCGACGCGCACCAGCCGGCCTCTTCCGGATCGGGACCCTTTATGGAGATGCGGCGTCGGCCCCCGCCGGAGTGCGCTGGCCATGGCATCAGGTGACGGCGCGCGACTGCTGGATCGATGACCCCACGCATCCCGCCTACAACCGGCACATCGAGGTCGATCCCGCGCAGCCTCCACCGTGGTACGCGAAGCAGAAGATGCGGCTCGGGGATTTCGCCTACGAATTCCTCCTCGAAGTCCGGCACAATGCCGACCCCCCGCTGCCGGGACATGGCAGTGCGATCTTTTTTCATATCCGGCGCGGACCCGACAAGCCGAGTGCCGGCTGCACGACCATGGCGCGCGCCGACCTGCTGAAGTTGCTGGCCCGGCTCCGGCCGGAAGCCCACACGCATTACGTGCTGCTGCCGAAATCCGAATACGTGTCGCGTCAGGGACCGTGGGGACTTCCCCCAATGCCGTAGCGGGATCGTTTCAGGGCCGTGGTCCGGTTCCGGCCGACCCGTGGTCGGCTGTCGTTGTCGGATTGAGTCGGCGCAGTTCCATGACACCGTGGTCCATGGCCGAGGAATAGGCGGCGGTGAGCCGGCCATGGCGGATGGAACCAGTGTGCTGGAACCTGCCTCCGAAGGCACGCCCAAGGTCTTTCGCTCCGGATACGGTCAGCGAGCCATCCGCCTCCCGCGTGCCCGTGCAGTCGACCGTGAAGCCAGCGCAGAGCACCCGCATCCATGAGGCGCGGTAGCGGAAACGGAGCACCGCAGGTTGTCCCGGCGGCGGTTCGACAACCGCGCGCAGTCCCCCATGATGACCATTCACGTGGCTGCGCCAGGTGCCGACCCATGCACCCGTGGCGTCATCCCGTGGCTCACCCGCCTTCGCTTGCCTCCAGCCACGCGGAATTCCCGTGCACGATGGCAGGCCCGCCATGCCAGCGACGGCGGTCAGAAAGAATACAAATCGCGGAGGTGCCGTCATGCCATCAGGGTGAAATCTCCGGACAGCCGGAAAACAAACAAAAAGCGGGCGGCTCCGACCCGAAACCGGGAGTGCCGCCCGCAGATGCGGGAACCGCAGGGAAGCCAGACGCGTTCAGACGCGTTCAGACCAGTCCAGCGAGGACCGACTTGATTGCGGCAAAGTCCGGCAGTTCACCCGGATTGTCGTGGGCTTCCGCGTACTGGACGACGCCATCCTTGTCGATGACGAAGGCCGAGCGCTTCGGGACACCGGCCTGGCCGAGATTCTTGTCCGGCAGGAAGCTGTCATAGGCGATCCCATAGGCGCGGGCGACGCTGTGATCGTAATCGCTCAGCAGCGTGACCGTGATGTTTTCCTTATCCGCCCATGCCTTCTGCGCGAAGGGGTTGTCGCCCGAGATGGCGAGCACGCGGGCATTGAGCGCCTGAAATTCGTTGAGTCCGCCGGAGATTTCGCAGAGTTCCTGGGTGCAGACGCCCGTGAAGGCCATGGGCACGAAGAGCACCACCACCGCCGAGCGGCCGGCATGCTGCGAGAGAGTGACGTATTCGGGGCCGCTGGCTCCGAGGGTTGTCAGTTTGAAGTCCGGGGCGGTGGAACCGATGGGAAGGGCCATGGAGATGTGTGTTTGGGGATTCAGATGAACAGAAGGAGCGATGGCGTAGCGGATGGCGGGCCTCAGGTCAAAGGCAATACGGAGCAGGGCAGGGCCCGGGTGCGGAAATGGTGACGGACGCGCCGCGATTCGAGCTTGCCGTGCACAGGTCCTGCTAGTTCAATCCCCCGGCCTTCATGTCAGACAAACCCGACATTCCCCGCAAAACCGTCTACCGGCTGTCGATCTACCAACGCTGCCTCCGGAGGCTCCGTGAGAACAAGGTGGAGACGGTTTCGTCCGAGGCACTCGCCAAGGCGGCTGGCGTGACCCCGTCGCAGCTGCGCAAGGACCTCGCGAGTTTCGGCAACTTCGGGACACGCGGCCTCGGCTACAATGTCGAGGCCCTCTCCGCTACGATCGGCGAGACGCTCGGCACCACGCGCCTGCAGCCGGTCATTCTGGTCGGAGTCGGGAATCTCGGGGCCGCCCTGCTGCGCTACAGCGGATTCAACAAGGAAGGCTTTGAGATCGTGGCCGCCTTCGATGCCGAGTCGTCCCGCAGTCATCCCAAGGTGACGATTTATCCCATGAACCACCTGGGGGAATTCATCGCGGCAAATTCCGTGAAGCTCGCGATTCTCGCCATTCCCGCTTCGGTGGCTCAGCAGGTCGTCAATGAACTGGTGGCTGCCGGGATCCAGGCGATCCTGAACTTTGCGCCCGTCGTCCTCGAAGTTCCGGAAAACGTCGTCGTCAATAACGTCGACCTCGCCGTGGAACTCGAAAACCTCAGCTACTTCATCCGCTGATCGCCCGGCTCCGGAGCTGCGCAGCCGTCGCCATGAGAAACGCGGCCTCGCCATGCCCGCGGTCTGCCCGCTCAGCGACGGTCCGCAAGGGCGGAGGCCACGGCCGTGGGCAGATTGACACCGCCGGATCCGCCGAGGGCATGGTCGATGTCTTCCAGCCGCTGGATGAGGTCGCGCACGAGCGCGCGGGGAGCCGCTCCGCCGGCTTCGTCGCAGAAGTGCGTGCGGCAGCCAAAGGGACGGGCGTCATAGATCGAACATTGGCCATCGCGCAGCAGGGGGCAGGCTCCGTCGGGTGCGGCCGGCAGCTGGCGTCGCCCGGAGGCCCGCAGAGCAGCGGCGGCCACCATGGCTTCGCCCCTCGTCAGAAAGGGCGTGCGGCCCGTCAGCCGGAAGCGGCAGCAGGCGGAGCGGTTGATGCACTGACGCTCGAGGGGGCGTTCCGCCAGTTCCCCATAGATGCGGCGCACCTCCGCGAGGAGATCGCGTCGCTGATCGGGCGTGAGTGGTCGTGGCATGAAGGCGGAGGCTGGACAGCACTGCATTCCATCCGGCCGGGCACCGGTTGCAAGCCGGGGATCGAGGATTCGGTGCTGGCAGGTTGCCGTGTGGCCGGAAGCGTGATAGAAGCGCCCGGACCGGAAATTTCTGAACCACGTCCCCCATGCATTGGTATTATCTCACTGACCGGCAGGAACGAGTCCCCGTGACCGAAGAACAACTGCTGCCCCTTGCTTCGGGCGGCGTCATCCGGCCGAATACGCTCATGTGGCGGGAAGGTCTGGCGGCATGGTCGACCTGCGGGGAAGTACGTCCCGACCTTTTTGCGCCCCCGGTATCGTCGGCCCAGCAGGCCGCGGCGGGCGATGCCGCGATGCTGCTCGCTTCACGGGCCCTTGCGGACTACTCACCATGGATGGGTGTATTCAGTGCCGTGCTCCTCGTGAGCGGTGGGCTCGTGATGGCCTGCACGGCGGCGCTGGCCACGGGATGGATTTTCGACCTCGGATGGTTCCGGGAAATGATGCGTCAGGTGACCACCGATGGCACGGTGCTGCCGTCGCATGGCTGGCCGGCGCTGGCCGGCGGCGTGATTCTTTCCCTGTGCCTGCTGATTCCGGGAAGCATGCTGGCCGTGGCGGCCGGACAAGTGAAGCGGGCCGCGCGGCGCGGCGATGGCTCGGTGCTGTCGGCCTCGCTGCGGAATCTCGGGCGATTCTTCCAATGGTGGATTGTCGGATTGTTTCTGCTGACCGTGCTGACGGCCTCCTGGAGCCTCTATCACTGGCGGGACAAGGCCCTGCCGAAACCTCCCGATCCTGCGGCGCAGCGGGTGGCTGTCTGATGACGGAGAACGCTGCCGTGCGACTCGAGGCGTGTCCGTTTCTCCCGATGCCGCCGGCATTGCGGACGGCCGACTCCGTGGCGTGCCTCGGCAGCGACCGCGGGCCCGTCTTCTACGAAGCGGCCCTCGAGTACGCGCAATCCCTGTGGCTGGAAGGCCTGCCCGCGCGATCCCTGCTCCTGCTCAACCGTGCCATGGGCTGTGCCCTCGAAGGCCACGAACCCATCGTGCAGCGCTGGCCGATCCCCTACGGCGCGGTCGCCTGGATCCTGCAGTCGCATCAGTCCGGCCAGTTTCTCGGAAATCCCCGTCGCCATTGGCAGCACCTCGCCACCCGGATGGTGCCGCCGCGGAAGGAACTGCGCACCTGGCGCGCCTGGGCCTGCTGGTTTCTCGCCCGCCGGATTCTCCCGGATCTCCCGGCCGACGACCTCCAGATCGCCCGCGAAGGCGTCCGCGAACCGGAATTCCTCGAAATCGCCAGCCATCTCGACCAGCTCGGCCTCCCCGGGGAAAGCGATCGGTGGCGCGACGCCGTCCTCCTGACCTGAACGGCGCGGGCTGCGGAGCGGCCGCAGGCGACCTGAAAAATTCCGCGGGAAGGGCAGGAAAGTTGCTTGTCAGTCTGCGGTAAATCTGAAACCTTCTCATCAATGACCCGCCGCCGACTTTCCCTTTCCGCTCCGCACTGCGCGGCGCTGCTCCTTTCGCTTGCCATGCTTCCGTCGGTTGAGGCGGCTTCGGTTTCCGCTGGAAATCTGGTGATCTACCGGGTGGGATCGGGAACGGCTGCGCTCAGTACCGCGGCCACGCCCGTCTTCCTTGACGAATACTCCACCGGTGGGGCCTTTGTGCAGTCGATTGCGGTCGCTTCTGCGGGCACCGGGGCCATGACGGCGGTCGGCAATGCCACCACCGAGGGCATCGTGAACGCCTCCGTGGACGGATCGCGGCTCATTTTCACCGGCTACCGCAAGGATGCCGGAGGAACAAATCCTTCCACCGACACCGCGCTCGTGAGCAACCGGGTCATCGGAAGGCTGAGTCTCGATGGTTCGGTCGACACCTCGTTTGCCGTGACCGATGTTTCGGGAACCATCCGCAGCGCGGTTTCCTTCAGCGCCACCGGCCCGGCCTACATCGGAGCCTCGAGTGCGGTACGCTACATTACCGATCTCGGCCCCGCGGTCACCTCGACAGCCATCGACGCCCGCAATTCGCGTCAGGTTCTCCTCAACGGCGGCATTCTCTTCGCTTCCAATGGATCCACCGCTGTCACGGCCAAAGTGCAGAGTTACGGGCCGGCTCCCACCGCGACGACCGCGCCGACGGCCGTGGTGACACTGGCTTCCACCGATGCGGTGAATGGCTTCTGGTTTGCGGACCTCAATCCTGGCGTGCCCGGCGATGACACCGTCTATTCCCTGAGCACGGTGGTCAACCAGCTCCTCAAGCACACCTTTGATGGAACCACGTGGTCGGCGTCCGGTTCGCTGACACTGACAGGAACCGCGGGGATCTCCAATCTGACCGGCGTGGTCGGATCCACGGGCGTCGATCTCTACCTGACGAATGCGGGCACGCTCTTCAGTCTCAACGACGCCAGCGGTTACGGCGGCGCTCCATCCGGGACGCTCAATGTGCTCGCGACGGCGGGGACGAACACGGCCTTCCGCGGCCTTGCGATCATGCCGGTTCCGGAGCCGTCGGCTGCCGCGCTGGGCCTCCTCGGTCTGCTGGCTCTGGGCCGCCGCCGCCGCTGATGTCTGACGCTGACGCGCGGCTTGCTCCGGCGCTGCGCTGGTTTGCCGAGCGTGGCTGGGAAGCATTTCCCTTTCAGAGGGAGGCATGGCAGGCATGGCTCGATGGAAAAAGCGGGCTGCTGCATGCCCCGACCGGGCAGGGGAAAACTCTGGCGGCATGGTTCGGGCCGCTCCTCCAGGCGCTGCAGGAAGGCGCGGACACTGCGCGCGGTCTCCGCATCCTCTGGATCACGCCGCTGCGGGCGCTGTCCGCGGACTCCGCGGCCGCATTGCGCGAACCGCTCGCCTCGTTCGGCCTCCCATGGACCGTGGAGGAACGGACCGGCGACACCGGCAGCACCGCCCGGAAACGTCAGGCCGCCCGCCTGCCCGAAACGCTCGTGACCACGCCCGAGAGCCTCTCGGTGCTCCTCAGTCAGCCCGATGCCGCCGAGCGCTTCCGGGGCCTGCGCGGAGTCATTGTGGATGAATGGCACGAACTGATGTCCTCGCGCCGCGGCACGCAGACGGAACTGTGCCTTGCGCGCCTGCGCACATGGAATCCCGGGCTGCGCACATGGGGGCTGAGCGCGACCATTGGCAACCTTGCGGAAGCCCGCGATGTTCTTCTGGGTGCGGACAGCGCGGCCGGCCTTCTGGTGGCGGCCAGGGAACGCCGCACCATCGGCATCGAAACGATCATTCCGGAGGAAATGGAGAAGTTCCCATGGAGCGGACATCTCGGCGTCAGGATGGTTCCCCAGGTGCTCGCGAGGATCCGCGCCGCGACCACCACGCTGCTGTTCACCAATACGCGCAGTCAGGCCGAAATCTGGTACCAGGCCCTTCTCGATTCCGCGCCCGACCTCGCGCCCGACCTCGCGATGCATCATGGATCGCTCGACCGGAAGGAACGGGCTGCCGTCGAAGCGCGGCTGCGCGACGGAACGGTGCGCTGCGTCGTCTGCACCAGCAGCCTCGACCTCGGTGTCGATTTTTCGCCGGTGGAACAAGTCATTCAGGTGGGCAGTCCGAAAGGCATGGCCCGGCTGCTGCAGCGCGCCGGGCGCAGCGGGCACCGCCCGGGAGCGGTCAGCCGTGTCCTCGGGGTTCCGGCGCACGCTTTTGAACTGGTGGAATTCGCCGCGGCCCGCGACGCGCTGGCCCGCGGAGAAATCGAGGCCCGCCGCCCGCTCCGCGAACCCATCGATGTCCTCATGCAGCACCTCGTCACGGTGGCCTGCGGCGGCGGCTTCCAACCCGACGCCATGCTGCAGGAAGTGCGCCGCACCCATGCCTTCGCTGCTCTCAGCGAGCCGACATGGGAATGGCTCCTCGGATTCATCACCACCGGTGGGCACGCCCTCCGCGCCTACCCACAGTACCAGAAGGTCGCCGTCCTCCCCGACGGCACCCATGCGGTCACGGACCCGCGCACTGCCCGGCTCCACCGCATGACCATCGGCACGATCGCGTCCGATCACGCCATCACCGTCCAGTACAGCAGCGGCCGCCGCCTCGGATCGCTCGAGGAATGGTTCATCAGCGGCATCCGACCCGGAGGACAATTCATCTTCGGCGGAAGGCGTCTCGAACTGGTGCGGCTTCAGGAAATGAAGGCGGTCGTGCGCGACGCCAGGGCATCGGCCAAACCCGGTCGCATTCCCTCATGGCAGGGAGGCAAGAGTCCGCTGAGCACGGAACTGGCTGCGGCGGTCAGCCGGAAACTCGATGCTGCCGCCCGCGGACAGTCGGACGATCCCGAAATCCGTGCGGTCGCTCCCATTCTGGAGATCCAATCCGCATGGAGCCGGGTTCCGGCACCGGATGAATTGCTCATCGAGGAAACCACCTCGCGCGATGGTTCCCATGTCTACGTCTATCCCTTCGCGGGACGACTCGTGCACGAAGGCATCGGAACCCTCGCCGCATGGCGCATGGCCCGTGCCCAGCCCCGCAGCATCGAGGTCTCGTTCAATGATTACGGTTTCGAACTCCATTGCCGTGACGACCTCAGCGGGGCCGACTGGCCCGCCCTGCTGTCACCCGATGATCTGCTCGATGATCTCCAGGCCTGCCTGAACACAGGAGAACTGGCGCGCCGCCACTTCCGCGAGATCGCCCGCGTGGCTGGTCTCATCCTTCCTGGATTCCCGGGTCAGGCCAAGTCGGCACGTTCCCTCCAGGTTTCCTCCGGCCTGCTTTACGATGTCTTTGCCCGCTACGACCCCGATAATCTCCTCCTTGCACAGGCCCGGCGCGATATCCTCGAACGGCAGTTCGAATTCCAGAGACTCCACGATACCCTCACGGCACTGCGTCAGCGCTCCATCGTCCGACTCGCCACCCGCAGACTCACGCCCATGGCCTTCCCCCTCTGGGCCGACCTCCTCTCGAGCCGCCTCTCCACGGAATCCTTCACCGACCGACTCTCCCGCATGCTGGCCGACCTTGAATCGGCCGCCGCCCGGCCCCGCAATCCGCTCGACCGTCCGGAAAACCTCTGACCCGCACCCAGCGGATTTTATGCGGAGCCGCCACGGAAGCGGTTTTCTCTTTGCGGCCTCTGGGTGTGGGTTATGTATGTCTCCATGAAAGCGACTACTTTTGTGCATGTGTGCCTCGTGGTGGGATTGGCGGGATGGGCATGGTGGGAGCATCGGGAGGCCGAGGAATTGCGGAGGCAGCTGGCATTGGCCAAGGAGACCGCCTCCGGATTGGAGAAGGCCGCGCGCCTCAAGGTATCGCTGACGACGGGTGCGGAAGTCGACCCGAAGGGACCGCGTGGACTCGGTGACCTTGTGCCACCGGACAAAGCGCCCGGCGCGCCCGCCGAGGGCGAGGAGAAGAAACCGTCGCTGGTGGATCCGACCAGCATGATGGCCGAGATGCTGCGCACCCCGGAAGGCCGGGATGCCCTGCGCGCCCAGCTGCGGGCACAGCTGGAGAATGAGTGCCGCGATCTCTTTGATCAGATGGGGTTGGACGAGGCGGCGTCGGATGCGGTCATGAAGATCATGAGTGACCGTGCCTTGGTTCAGGTGGAGAGCGTTGCGGCGGCGGCAGGCGATCCGGCCGCCAAGGCGGCGGCGTCGGAAAAGTTGAAAGCCGAGACAGCGAAGGCCGATGCCGCCCTGCGCGAGGCCCTTGGCGCGAATTATGCGACCTTCGAGCGGTTTGAGAAGTCAGCGCCCGAACGTCAGCAGCTCAAGCTGGTGAAGGGTGCCTTCAAGGACAAGGGAATCGCGTTCGATGAGTCCACCGAGTCGAAGCTGATGGATACGATGTACGATGTGCGGAGCGGATGGAAGTTCGAGCATGACTTTTCCGACCCTGCGAAGATCGATCCCTCCTCGTTGAATGAGGAAGCCATGGATCGCTACGTCGATGAGAATGCGAGGATGCAGGCGGCCGTGGAGGAAAAGGTCCAGGGTTTTCTGACGGCCGAGCAGTTCGAGGCATTCCGCGCAGCGCAGCGCCAGCAGCAGGAAATGTTGCAGATGGGCCTGCGGATGTCGCGTGGCATGTTTGGCGGGCCCAGGCCCAAGGCCCCGCAGGGCGACTGACGGATCTCAGGGAGCGGGCTCCCGGCGGAAGTCGATCCACATGAAGTCGGCGAGCGCATCCGCCGATCCGGTGGCTTTGATGCAGATATCTGCGGGTTGGGCGTCGGCGGGTGATTCCGGCAGGTTGAGAATCCACTCCGTGGGTTTGCCGGTGTCTTGGCCTGCCGGGATGGCGAGGGTGGCGAGTGGCGGCGACTCCGGCGATCCCCGGTGCACCGTCAGCGTCATGGCGGAGCCATGGATCCAGCCGCTGAGAGCGAGCGCACGGAAATCCTGAAAGCGGACGCGGCGGAACGCAATGTGGCCCTGCGGGAGGAGTCGGGCCACGAGACCGCCCTGGTCGAGGTTATCCTGGACCGAGGCGAGCTGGCTGTCGTCGAAGAAGCAGGCGCGCTGGAGGCGGGAACGCAGGGTAAGCTGGGCGGAGCCGCTGAGAGGTGGGCGACCCAGGGCCCCGTCATCGGCTGCGGTGGCCTTGAGATGAAAGACGCCATTGGCCGCACGGCCCCATTGGCGGGCGGGTTCGCTGGGCTGGAACGAGCCGGCATTCCCGCGGGCCGTGAGGTGCTGTCCTTCTTTGCCGAGCGACAGAATCCAGTCGGTCATCGTCGTGGTTTCGGCGAGGGAATGCTGTGGGTGGGGCGGCATGGGGAGTTCGCCCCATACGCCGCTGCCTCCGCTGATGATGCGGGCGGCGAGGCGTTGGCGGGCGTCCGGATCCCTGGCATAGCGGAGCGCCACCTCCGCGTAGGGAGGTCCCGCCGATTTCTCCGCGGTCTGGTGGCAGCTGAAGCAGGTGGTTTTCCGCATGAGAGCGAGGCCCGGCGGAAGATCGCCCGATCCCGGAAAACGGTCGCGGCGTTCCGCCTGCAGGAGGATGCGCTCGGCATTGAGTGCGCCGTTTTCCGGGTCCACGGCCGAGACCTGCCAGGCGATGGGCCGGCCCCATTCGAAGAAGCCACCGTCGGCTGGTTCCGTGAAGCGGACGATTGGTGCGGCATTTCCGGCTGCGGCCGTGATCGTGGTGGAACCCTCGGTACCCGCGGCATCGCGCACCGTCAGCGTGACCGTCGTTTCGCCCGGCTTCTCCATGGAAAACGATGCCGTGGGTCCCTCCGATTTTCCGTGCGCAGCCCCGGTCCATTCCCATGAGAAGGTCAGAGCATCGCCATCCGGATCGCGGCTGTCCGCCGAGTCGAGATGAATGGTGAGTGGAACGGCCCCCGAAGTGATCGGCGCGCGGATTGCCGCGACGGGCGGACGGTTTCCGCTGGTGTAGCCGATGCGGGAGATCACGCTGTCGCGGTTGCCCGTCCAGCGGTCGCCCATTTCCGCTACATAGAGGGCACCGTCTGGCCCGATGGCAAGGGCGGCCGGTTTGCGGAAGGCAAAATTGGTTGGAAAGGGAGCGGCGGAGGCGAGCGATCCATCCTGATTGAGCTTGGCGGAGGCCAGCCAGTTGCGCATCCATTCGGCGAAGATGAGTTGGCCCTCGAGTTCCGCGGGCAGGGCATCGACCGCTGCGGTGGCGGGTCGGCGGTAAATGAGACCGCCCGTGATGCTGCGGCCCCCGCTTCCGAGGAATGGCCATTCCTGCGAAGCTGCCGAACCGTACCAGAGGAGGGCTGGCTTCGCCGGAGGAAGCGCGATCGGTTTGGTCAGGGCCGGGCTGTCGTTGGTGATGGCGGCCGGGTCCCAGAATGGCCCGGTGGGCTGACGGGACTTTCCATCGAAGGGCCGCCATGGCGCATTGTTGCCCGAGCAGAATGGCCAGCCGAAGAAGCCCGGTCCGCTGGTGAGATTGATCTCGTCGAATCCTTCCGGTCCGAGCCCGAGTTTGGTGTCCACGTTGCCGCCGACGTCGCCCCAGGTGATCCAGCCAGTCACAGGATCGCAGGAGATCTTGAAGGGATTGCGGACGCCCATGGCGAAGACTTCAGGTCGGCCGTCTTCCGGGTTCTGGAAGAGATTGCCGCCCGGGATCGTGAGAGAGCCATCCGCTTCCGGGTGAACGCGCAGGATTTTGCCGCGGAGGTCATGGGGATTGGCAGCCGAGCGGCGGGAATCGCGCACACGTTCCGTGGGATGGACCGCCGGGGTATCCTGGGGTGGACTGTTGTCCCCCGTGCCGATGAGAAGGTTGCCCTTGTGATCCCATGCGAGGCCGCCGCCGCAGTGCGAGGGATCGATGGATGATTCGAGCGGAATTTCGAGGAGGACCTTGGCGTCCGTGGGCAGCAGTGTGCGGTCGTCGCCGAGCGTGCGGCGGGCGAGCACGAGGCGTCGCGGCAGCTCCGCAGGGGTGTGAAGCACGTACAGATGCCGGCTGCCCGCAGGTTCGCGGCCCATCACGATGGCAAGGGCCCCGGCGTCCGCTTCCGCGAACGACGGGATGGTTCCCGAAATCCCCGAGCGACCGTCCGGGCTCCGCCATTTCACGGTGCCGCGGCGTTCGATGAAGAAAAGCGTGCCATCCGTGGCGAAGTCGATCTGCATGGGGTCTTCGCATCCGCTCACAACCGTGGTGCGGCTGAAGCGGGCGGGATCGACTTCCGCGGTGGCAGGCAGGGCGACCACGGTGGCCGCGGCGAGAGAAAGGCAGAATTTCGGGAAGTCCATGGGAATGGGAAAGAGCTTCCCATGGTGTCGTGTGCCTGACCCGAAGCCAAGCCGGAAAGATTCCGCATCCCGGCACGACTCCGCACTTTGCGCGGAAGCAGCAAACTGATACGGATGACCTCATGCGGCGATGGATTGCAATCATGTCATGGATTCCCGTGATGGCCGCGGCGGCCGCGGAAGCACGCTGGAGCAGCGAGGCCCTGCGGGTGCCGCCCGAGGGTCCCGGGGAAATGCGCGCCGTTCCCGCGTATCCCCGGCTGACCCTCAAGCGTCCGGTCTTCCTCGAGCGGCAACCCGGGAGCGACCGCATCCTCGTGATCGAAAACTATGCCTGGGAGGAATACCGCAGCGTTATCCGGAGATTTGTCGATGAGCCGGCCGTGAGCGAGGCCGAGACGGTGCTCGAGATTCCCGGGGCAGGGGAATTGGCCTACGGACTTTGCTTCCATCCGCGCTTTGCGGAGAATGGCCACCTGTACATCGGAACCAATGGCCGCGGGCCAGGCGAGGCGCATCATTCCAGGATCGTGCGCTATACGATGTCGCGTCAGGCCCCGTGGCAGATCGATCCGGCATCGCGCCGCGTCATCATCGAATGGCCGAGCAATGGTCACAATGGAGCCGCGGCAGTGTTCGGGAACGATGGCATGCTGTACGTGACAAGCGGAGATGGTTCTCCGAATTCCGATGCTCTCAATGCCGGACAGCAGACGGATGCATTGCTCGCCAAGGTACTGCGGATCGATGTGGATGGAGCCACGCAAGGCGAGGCGTACCGCGTGCCTGCCGACAACCCATTCGTCGGCAAGGATGGCATCCGGCCCGAAACCTGGGCGTATGGATTGCGCAATCCCTGGAGGATCACCAACGATCCCGTGAGCGGTCAGATCTGGGTCGGTCAGAATGGCCAGGACCTCCGGGAATATGCACACCTGCTCGAGCGCGGGGCCAATTATGGATGGAGCGAATTCGAAGGCAGCCGGCTCTTCCAGCCCGGGAAACTGCGCGGACCCGCCGCCTTCACCGCACCGACCATTGAACACGACCATGCCGCCTTCCGCTCGCTGACCGGTGGCTTCGTCTACCGGGGAAGCAGGTTCCCGGCGCTGCAGGGAGCGTACCTTTACGGCGACTATGGAACCGGCCGCGTCTGGGCCGCGCGGCACGATGGCAGTAAACTTCTGTGGAAGCGGGAACTCGCCGACTCAGCCGCCGCCATTGCCGGATTCGGCACCAATGCCGCCGGAGATATTCTCCTCGCCGATCATCTCGGAAATACCGTGCTCCGCCTTGAGCCCGCGCGTCCCGTGGCTGCAGACGCCCCCGTGTTTCCACGGAAGCTCAGTGAAACGGGCCTGTTCCGCGACCTCAGCCGACTGGAACCAGCGCCCGGTGTGTTCCGCTACCGCATCAATGCGCCGTCGTGGCATGACGGAGCCGAAAGCGAGTTTCTGATCGCTCTGCCCGAAGGGAAATCCGCGGAAATGCCTGGCGATCCGGCGGGTGCCTGGAAATCATGGAACCTTCCCGATGGTGCCGTGCTCGTGCAGACCCTTGCGGTTCCTGCCGGCGGGGACCGGCCCGCCGTGCGCGCCGAGACCCGGATCCTCGTGCGCAGCGAGGCCGACTGGTTTGCCTACACGTGGCTCTGGAACAAGGAGCAGAGCGAGGCCGACCTCGTCGGCCACGATGGCATGAAGACGGAAATCGCCGGAAACCCATGGGAGGTGCCGGCGCGCACCGCATGCACCCTCTGTCATGCCCGCGGGGCGAATTATGTGCTCGGACTGACAACGGCGCAGCTTTCCCCGGACGGCAGCGAAGCCGGATCGCTCGGCGAACTGCGGCGCGCCGGAATCATCCGGAAGCCTGCCGCTTCAGCCGGAGGCTGGCCGGTCCTTGTGAATCCCGGCGACGCCACCAAACCGCTCGCCCGGCGGGTCCATGCCTATCTCTCCGTCAATTGTTCGCATTGCCACCGCCACGAGGGCGGCGGGAACAGCCTCATGGACCTCAGCCCATGGATGCAGGGCGCAGCGCGCCACCTCATCAATGCCGCCCCGCAGCATGGTGGCTACGGCATGCCCGACGCCCGCCTCATCGCCCCAGGCGAAGTGCATCGCTCTGTCCTCCCGGTCCGCATGAGCAGCCGCGGTCCAGGACAGATGCCTCCGGTCGGTTCGATTCATCCCGATGCCGCCGGATTGTCGCTCCTCTACCAATGGCTTCAGAGCGGGGCTGGGGAATCCGAGTGATGCCGATGGGCCGGATCCCCTGCGGGTGCGCAGCGACGATGTGGTCATCCTTACGTGACCGGGTACTTGCGCAGGGTGATATAAGGATGGGAAATCCATGCCGGTTTCCTTTTCCGACCTTCATGCTGCCGAGCCGGGAACACAGGCGCGCCGGTTGCTCTGGCACGTGCTTTCGGTGGGACGCGTGTGGCGCGATGAAGCCGAACACCATGCCGGAGCCGACAAAGCCGGGCTGCACCTCTTCTGGGTGGAGAAGGGATCCGGCACCCTTGTGACCGGCGGACGGAAGCTTGCCATCCGGCCCGGGACGTGCTGCTGGGTGGTCGATCTCCGGCAGGCACGCAGCTACCTTCCCGATCAGGGCGGCCCGCTCGTGACCGTCGGCTTCCGCTTTCATGGCCCGGCCATCGAGGTGTGGCGCGAGGCCCTCGGCACCGTCGTGCGGCACGATTTTCCGGACGCCGGCGACTTCGCCGTGCTGCGTCGGGCGCAGCGTCGGCTTCTGCTTCTCGTGCGCCAGCGCCCGGCCGACTGGGAATGGCGGGTTCATGAATCCATCGACCGGGTCATCGGGGGACTGGCGGCGGCCCACAGTCTCTTCCGGGCCTCCGCTCCGCGGGAACCCGAGGCCGTGCGCCGCGTGCTCGAAGCCGTGCTGGCAGAACCGGAACGCGACTGGCAGGCCGCGGAACTGGCGTCGCTCGCCGGTGTCAGCTACTCCAGCCTCCGTGCCTTGTTCCGGGCCGCCCGTTCCGAAACTCTGCACGGATTCCTGCAGCGCATCCGGCTTGCCGAAGCCCGCCGACTGCTCGGAGACGCCCGTCTCACCATCAAGGAAATCGCAGCGAGCCTCCACTTCTCCAGCGAATTCTACTTCAGCCATTTCTTCCGACGCCTGTCCGGCATGAGCCCGACCGAGTACCGCCGGGAATTGCGCGACTGATGCCCCTCCGGCAGAAATCGCATGCCTCCCGGCAGTTCGTGCATGGACGGTACGGGGGGTGGTTGGCAGCATGACATTGAAGTGCGGTCCGGAAAATCGCCCCCCCCGGGCGGAACTCCCGAGACCGCGCATCGGTTCGCTTCCTGAGACCACTACCCCCCTGAAGTATATGAACATGAAATTGACTGCTCTTCTGCTGCTGGCGACCCCATGTCTTGCCGGCGCTGCCATTATTTCCGCTGTTCACAGCAATGGCGATGCCTTTCCCAATGCGACGTCCAGCGGGACCGCCATCACCGGGCAAGTCCTCACGACGCAGCAGAATGCCTCGACGGTTTTTGTGACCGACTACCTCGTCCCGACCCTCGGGCACTCGGATTTCAGCAATCCGGCCACGGCGCGGTATTCCATGACGGACCGGCGGCATGCCTATGCTGGATTCGGAGCGGCCCTCAACGGGGTCAGTGATCCCGCAAACTTTCCTGCCTACCTCCTCGGACTTCCCTACGTGATGACCATGAACACCAACCGGGACAATCTGAGTCCACCGTTCCAGATCGACATCACGACGAACGGCCCCGGGACCGCCTATCTCTTCATTGATACCCGTCTGGGAGATGCGCTGCCGCTCGATGATCCGATTCCGGATGTGGTGGCCAACGGAGCAGCGGCCTGGATTGCGGCCGATGGATGGCTTCCCATGATGACCGGCCGGAAGCCTGCCGATTTCACCGGCACCATGGACATTCTCGGAAACGACGAGAACCTCGACGGCACCATCAACAATTATTACGCGATCTACTCCCGTCAGATCACCGGGAATACCTTCACGGTGAATACGTTTGGCGAGGGTAGAAATATGTACGGGGTCGCTTTCGCTGCGATTCCCGAACCATCGGCAGCGGCGCTTGGCCTGCTGGGAGGTTTGGCGTTGCTGCGCCGCCGCCGGAACTGAATCGGCTCCCCCCCCCGACCCCGGGGTGTTGTCTGCAGCTGTGGCGCGGTGCCTGATGGCCCCGCGATCCCTGCGCTCGTGCCCACACCACTCACGTCTTGACCACTCATGTCTTGAACGGCCCGCGGCCGCTGCCGGGGGGCGTCTGAATCTGAACCCAGTGAATCATATGAAAAGGATGGCGAATCTCTCATGGATGACAATGCTGGCCTGCTGCCTCGCGGCGGTGCCGCTGCGGGCGGCTCCCGTGGTCATCGCGACGCCCGAGGATTGGAATGGGGTGCTCAATCCGCACGAGGCCGATGGAGTCACGCTGTCCGGTTCCGGTGCTCCAGGTGATCCCGCGGTCTACACGATTCCCGATGGCATGCGGATCGAGTCGACCGGTGCCATCCGGCTCACCGCGGAAATCGACAATGAGAACGACAATGCGAACATTGCCTTCGTTTTCGCGCGGGGGAATCTGCAGATGGATCTGGGCGGCTACATTGAGACGTCGCTGGGAAACCGCCATGATACGAGGTCGTTCGTGCTTGATCTGGGAGGTGGTTCTCTTGTGGGATCCGGTCGGATTGTGGGCCTGCGGGATGTGGGTCCGCGCAACCGGAAGCCGAGGAGCCTGACCATGATCAATGTGAAGGATGTCTTCCTTGAGGAGATTGATCTCCATGTGGAGAACGTCAGTTCCGAGATTGGCGAGGACCTTGTGATTGCGGCAGGTGGTCAGGTGCGCATCCGCGGCGTGGTGAACTACAGCGATACCGACACCGGAGGAAATCCGGTGAGGGCGGTACGGATTGATGGGGAATCCGTCGAGGTGGGGGGAGTCGACACGCGCGCCTTCCGCACCGGACCGCCGGGTCGGGCCAGCGGGGACGTGGTGCTCCGTGCTCTTGCGCAGGCTGGTAATTCCGATCCCGGCTCGCCTCTGAACCGATTCGCGAACCGCGTGACGGTGAACGGGCCGTTACGGACCGATGGCAATGGATCTGGCGGCAATGTGACGGTTCAGGGAGTCGTGGTGCAGACTCAGGGATCCTTTGTGCTGCGCCCTGGTGCGGGCGCTGCGGTTTCTGTCCAGGCGGGCCTTGATACCCTTGGGTCGCCACGGAGTGACCTGCTGGTCGATGCCGCCGGTTCCGGACTGGCGTCGGCGGTGGCGCATGTGGTGGCATGGGACGGGGTGCGGGCCCCGGGGGCGGCCCCGGTTTTCTCGGTGGACCCGTTGGTGCTGCCGAGCGCGTTGCCTGACGTATCGTACACCGGCACCCTTGCCGGCAGCGCCACCGATCCCGATGGCAATCCCTTGAGTTACGCCCGGGGTTCCGGACCTGCATGGCTGGCGGTGGCCCCGAACGGAGAATTGTCCGGTGCACCGACCGCGGGCGATGCCGGCATCAATACCTGGACGATTTCCGTGACCGATGGAACACGGACCGACGTGGCGCTGCTGCGCATCGGTGTGAGTGGACGCCCCACCTTCTTTGCGAATCCTCTGACTAAGGCGAAGGCGTTCCAGCTTCAGGCCTATGCGGGCACGCTCTCCGATGTGGCGGCGGATCCGGACGGCGATCCCATCACCTTTGCAAAGCTTGATGGTCCCGCATGGCTGTCGGTGGCCGCGAATGGCAGTCTCAGTGGAACGCCCCCGCCGTCGGCGACGGGCTGGAATGCATGGACCGTGAGGGTTGCGGATGCGACCGGATCCGATACGGCGACGCTGAGGATTCTGGTGGGTGGCTTTCCGCAGTGGCTGGTGGATCCGGTGCTCAAACCGGTGGCGCGCTCCGGATCTGGTTATGGGGACAGCAATCAGTCCCTTTCGGGCAATGCCGTGGATCCTGACGGCGACCCTGTGCAGTTTTCGAAGGTGAGCGGCCCGGCGTGGCTTCAGGTGGCTGCCAACGGGGCCTTGTCCGGGACTCCCGGGACGGCGGACCTGGGCCTGCAGACATGGATCGTGCGGGCATCCGACAACTCCGGTGGCAACACCGCCACCCTCCGGATTGAAGTGATCGAAATCAGCGGGGCCATCCGCATTGAGCAGTTGGAGATCTGGGATGGCGTCCAGAACCCGCATGCTGCCGACGGAGTGGTGCTCTCGGGAAGTGGCACGCCGGAAGATCCGGCCGTTTATCAGATACCCACCGGGCTGCGCTTCACCGCCACGGGCGCGATTCACATGACCACTCCCGGCGGGCAGGACCGGAGCATCCGTTTCAACTTCGGTCCCGGCAGGAATCTCGACATGAGCGCCGGATCCTACATCAATGTGGGACGCCGTCAGCGCAGTGGCCTGCAGACTTTTGTGCTCGATCTCGGAGGCGGCAGCATCGCCGGTGCGGGGGAGATTGCGGGCGTGCTCATCCGGGATGATTCGCCGCGGCAGCTGACCATTCAGAATGCCCGGGATGTTTCCCTGCGGGCGATCAACCTTCAGGTCTACAATGCCAACAATGGGGGGCGGCGCACGGAGATCACAGCAACCGGAACGGTGTCGATTCCATGGATTGACGTGAGCGACCGCGACAGTGGCGGCAATCAGGTCGGCGACGTGGTCATCCGGGCGGAAAGCATTCTCGTGGGAACCATTGACACGCGGAGCCTGCGCACGGGCAGCTACCGGGGCAATGGCAGCATTTCCCTGACGGCCCTTGGTGCGCCTGCCTTTGATCCCAGTGTGGCGGCACCCAACGACTTTGCGAACCGCATCACCGTGAATGGACGCCTCAGTACGCAGGGTCCGGTGCTGCCGCAGAACCCGGGGGCTGACGGCAACATCCTGCTGCAGGCGGTCGGCATCACGCTGAACGCAGCGACGCCTCCCAATGTGCCGGAGGGATCATCGGTCGTGGTGCGCGCAGGCACGCTCAGCGGAGGAGCCACCGAGGCGGATCTGTTCCGCGAAGTCACGGGGACCGTGGCGGCGGAATTTGTGGTCGAGTGGAGTGGAGGAATCCGGATTCCGGGCACACCGGTTCTGCTGAGCGTGCAGCCGTATGGGTTCGGGGCCGCCCGGATCGTGTGGAATGCTCCGGACCTCGCCGCTTCCGAGTTCATCCTTGAGCAATCGTCCGATGGGGTGGTCTTTGTTCCGGTGGCCACAGTCCCCGGGGGCGCTCGCGCGGCCGAAATCGGCGGGCTTTCACCTGGTGTCACGTACTCGTTCCGCCTGAAGTCGGGCAGCGGCCTCGGAGCCTCGGCCTATTCCGGTGTGGGGACGGCGACGGTTCCCGGGTGGGCCATGAGTGTCAATTTCGCGGCGGGCACGTTTACCGAGGGGCAGCCCGGCTATCCGGTCCCCGGCTATCTTGATGATTACGGCGCCATGTTCGGCGACCGCGGGAATGGATGGTTCTACGGCTGGAACATGGACAATGCGGCCAATGCCCGTCACCGGGCCAATCCCTATTCGCCGGACCCGCGCCATGACACCTTCAACCACCTTCAGAGGGCGGGATCTTTTGTCTGGGAGGCATCGGTTCCCCATGGGGTTTACCGGGTGCGGTTGCTCGCAGGCGATGTGGCGGCCACCGACAGCACGTTTCAGTTTGACGTCGAGGGAGTGCTGACCGCGGCGCAGGCTCCGGCCCTGCCGTCCACGTTCTGGAGGGAGTTCACCGTCGATGTTCCGGTGAACGACGGGAGGATTTCGATCCGCAGCGGGCCGCAGGCCATCAATAACAAGCTGTGCTTCGTGGACATTTCCAGGCTTCAGTTGACCGGAACGCCCGCGATCACGTCGATCTCCGCGCTCGAGGGCAACGTCACGGTCCAGTGGACTGGCGGCGGTGTCCTCGAGGGCAGCAGCAGCCTGAGCGGAGGTTGGGTGCCCCTCGGCGTGGATGGGTCATGGACCGAGCCGTGGAGCGCGCCATCCCGTTTCTTCCGCGTCCGCTGGTAGGATGTCTGTGGCGGATATTCCGCGTGACCCTTTCCTTCAGTGGAACGGCACCCGCTTTCCCCGCAGAATCCGGATGCCATCCGGGGCACGGCGCGGGATTCCTGCAGAACCATGCGTATGCCTCCACGAAACTTGACCGCGCGGACTGCCAGCCCGCCGACATGGGGAGTTCACTGCACCGGAACGCGGCTTTCCGGCAGGCGACGGCCTTGCGTTCCGGTGGGCCGCTGCCCGGCTTCCCGTGGCGGCAGAAATCGCATGCCTCGCGGCAGTTCGTGCATGGCAGGGGATGCGGATCGGGATCATGACTGGATGATGGCGGGGCATGCGGTCAGAGGTTGTGGAATCCGGCAATGCGCGTGGGATTTCCGCGGGGCATGGTGCCATCATGGCCGCAGCAATGGAGACGAGTGACATGTCATCGAAAACACAACCGATTGGGCTGATAGGAACCGGACTCATGGGTTCGGCGATTTCCGACCGGCTCAGGTCTGCTGGCTTCGGGGTGCTTGCGTGGGATCACGATGCGGAGCGGTTGGCCGGAAGCGGGGCCCAGGCGGCCCGCGATGCCCGGACGGTGGCCCGGTCGTGCGCCCGGATTGTGCTGAGCCTGCCGGATTCCGAAGTGGTTGCCCGGGTCATTGACGAGATGGGCGATGAACTGATGCGGGGCACCGTGATTGTGGACACGAGCACAGGGGAACCCGACGATGCGCAGCGTTGCGCCGATCTGCTCCATGCGCGGGGTGGCACTTATCTGGAAGCAACGATTTCCGGCAGCAGCGAGCAGCTGCGGCGCGGGGAAGCGCTCGCCATGATCGGTGGCGATGAGGAATCGCTCGGGAAATGCGAGGACATCTTTGCGGCGCTCGGCGGCACGGTCGTTCCCGTGGGTGGCAGCGGTGCGGCGGCGCGCATGAAACTGGTGACGAATCTGGTGCTCGGGCTGAACCGGGCGGCGCTCGCCGAAGGTTTGGCGTTTGCCGAGGCGCTCGGGCTCGATCCGGAACAGACGGCGGCGATTCTCAAATCGAGTGCCGCGTATTCCCGGATCATGGACAGCAAGGCCGAGAAGATGATCCGGCGCGATTTCCGGCCGGTGGCCCGGCTTTCCCAGCATGCCAAGGATCTCGGGCTGATGCTGCGCGCTGCGGAGTCGTGCGGAATGTCATTGCCCCTGACGGAGACGCATCGGCAGCTTCTCGGGAAGGCCATCGCGGCCGGTCATGGGGATCTCGACAACAGCGCGGTCATTGAAGCGATCAGAAAGGAGCGGCGTGACTGACTCCCGCGAAATGCCACGCGCGGAGCGGATGCTGGTGCTGGTGGTCTGCTTTCTTGCTCTCGTCTTCGATGGGGTGGAACTGGGATTGATGCCCGTGGCGTCCCTCTCGGTATCGAAGAGCCTGCTGGGGGACGGTTTCTCGGCGACCCTCGGGGGCGACTGGTTTGCGCGGTTCACGGCAGCGCTCATGCTGGGCGCGGCCATCGGGGGGATTGTGCTGGGGAGTCTGGGCGACCGCATCGGGCGGACGCGGGCCATGGGAGTGAGCATACTTTTCTATTCAGTTTTCGCGGCCATGGGTGCGTGGGTGCGGACGCAGGAACAGATGCTGGTGCTCCGGTTTCTGGTCGGTCTCGGGGTCGGTGGGCTGTGGCCGAATGGGATCGCACTGGTGTCCGAATGCTGGCAGGGAGCGAAGCGGCCGCTGGTTTCCGGAGCCATGATGGCGGGATTGAATGCGGGCATTCTGCTCCTGTCACAACTGGCGCGGCTCTGGCCGGTGACGCCTGAGTCATGGCGCTGGATCTTTCAGATGGCAGGCGTTCCCGCGCTGCTGGGAATCTTTGTGCTCATCCGTCTGCCGGAATCGCCGCGTTGGATGGCATCGCGCGGACAGGGGGGTGTGGTGGGCTCGCCGCTGCGGGAATTGTTTGCGCCATCGCTGCTGCGGTTCACCCTTGTGGGCATTGCCGTGAGCGCTGTTCCCATGATTGGGGCGTGGTCCGCCAGCAAATGGATGATTCCGTGGGCTGATCAGGTGGCTGGCCGGATGGACGGTGGCTACAAGGCGGCGACTCAGGGATGGTGGGCGCTGGGAGCGGTGGCGGGCAGTTTCGCCGGATCGCAGATCGCGGCCCGCATGGGAAGGCGGCAGAGTTACGCGCTGATCAGCCTCGGGGCGGTGCTGCTGACGACCCTGATGTTTCAGGCCACGGCTCCGCTGCGGCCGGGTTTTCATGCGGTGGTTTTCGTGCAGGGATTCGTCTCCACGTTGTTCTTCGGCTGGCTGGCGCTCTATCTCCCGGAGTTGTTTCCGACGCGGGTGCGGGCGACCGGCAGCGGATTGGCCTACAATTCCGGGCGGTTTGCCACGGCGGCCGGTGTCCTGCTTGCGGGATTTCTGTTTTCCTCCCTTGGCGGAGACTATCCGAGGGTAGGCACCATCTGTGCGATGGTTTACGCTCTTGGTTTCGTGGCGATCTGGTTCGCGCCGGATACTGGAGACCGACAATTTGATTCCTGAGATTTCTTTCCATGAAGACGCCGCTTTTCCATGTTCTGTGCCTTGCCGGACTGATGATTCCCGGGCATCCGCTGCGGGCAGCGTTCGAGGATCGGGCAGCGGATCTGAAAGAGCTTCCGGAGGTTGCCGGGGGGCTGGAAGTTTCCCTGTACGCAAGGGAGCCGCTTGTGAGGAATCCGTGTTCGCTCGCCTTCGACCGGCGGGGCCGGATGTTTGTGAGCATGGGGCCGCAGTATCGGAATCCCAGGCCGGATACGCCACCCGATGCCGTCGTGATCGTGGAGGACCGCAACGGAGACGGCATGGCCGATGGGGTGAAGACCTTCGCCGATGGCTTCAACTGTGTGCAGGGACTGGCGTGGCATGGCCGTGATCTGTGGGTCGCCAATGCGCCCGATCTTACTGTGGTGCGCGATCTTGATGGCGATGATGTGGCCGACGAATACGTGAAGGTTTTCACCGACCTTGGGAACATCGAGCATGGCATTCATGGACTGAACTGGGCTCCCGATGGCCGTCTCTACATGAGCAAAGGGAACAGCAAGGGAGAGGTCATCCGGAAGTGGAAGGAAGACGAACCCGGTCGGCTCGCTCCGCAGCCCTTCCGCGAACTCTGGGGCGTCCCGGGTCCGCCCGGGGCTCCCGATTTTCCGGAGCCTCAATCCTTCCGCCGCGAGTCGTACCGCCGCACGTATCAGGACCCCGCCGACGACTGGGGGAAAATGGGGGGCGTGCTGCGCTGCGATGATCTCGGGCGGAACCTTGAGATTGTCGCCCGGGGTTTGCGCAATCCCTATGGACTGGCCAGCAGCGACACCTTCGACTGGCTCGGGACCGATCAGGATCAGAACGAAGGCGACCGCTTGTTCATGCCGTTCCGGGGAGCGCACTTCGGATGGTCGCACCCATGGAGCACGCATTGGACCGGGGAGAATCACCTTCCCACCGTACCGATCAGCGGCCCGGTGTACCCGGGCAGCGGATCCGGAGTCATCTGGGCGGATGCCCCCAACTGGCCCGCGCCTTTCCGGGGCGTCTGGATCATCAATGACTGGCTGCAGAAGTCGACGCATCTCTACCGTCCGGAATGGCAGGGAGCGCTGCTGCAGCCGCAGGGCGGGCAATGGGAAACCATCGTCAGCGGCCGCGCGGCCCTGTATCGGCCGGTGGACATGGCCATGGGGCCCGACGGAGCGCTCTATGTGCTGGGTTGGGGCCGGGGCTACGGAGTCGAATGGGAAGCGGCCGGCCAGATGAGCAATGAGGGCCGGATCTTCCGGATCCTGCCTCATGGAGCGAAGCCGCTGAGCGACCCCGGGGCGAGGCCGCTCCATGAACTGAGCGTGCCCGAGCTGATTGCGGACTTTGCGGGTGTCCTGCCCGTGCGGAGAATCGATGCGCAGGACGAGTTGGCGCGCCGGGGCCGGGAAGTGCTGCCCGGCTTGTGGCATGCGCTGCAGAGTGGCCAGCTCAGCCGCATGGAAGAAACGTGGACCGTCTGGGCGATGGCTCGCTGCGGGCAGGACGATGCCGCCTTCGCGGGAATCGCCCGCAGTGGGGCGGTTTCGCTGCGGCTGCAGGCGCTGCGCATTCTCGGTCAGCGCCGGTCACCGGAACTGGCAGGAATCCTCGCGGCGGCCCTGCGCGACCCCGAGCCAAGGATCCGGTTCGCCGCGGTGCAGGCCGTGCATGAGGCGCGGGCCGTGGCGCTGGTGGATCCTCTGGTGGCCCATGTGGCCGGGGAATCCGACCGAGTGACCAGCTATGCGTTGTGGCAGGCGCTCAAGGATCTGGCGGAGCCGGAGCGGCTTCGAGCGCTGCTGCTTCATGAGGGAGCGCGCATCCGCTGCGCGGCATTGCTGGCTCTGCTTGACCTGCCGCAGGCGAAGCCATCGCGTGAGCAATTGCTGGCACTCACGCGGGATCCGGATGAAGCCGTGCGCACGGTGGCCTCGCTCGGTCTCGGGCAGGCCCTCCGTGATGGATCCCCGGGGAAACCGGAGGTGCCTGCGGTGACCCTTGTGGATGAGCTCGATGCCGAGAGTGGCCGCGCGTATGTGATGGGCGTTCTTGAAGCAGGGAAGCCGAGCTACAGCGACCGGCCGTACCGATTCACGCGGGTTCCCGAACCCGTGGCGGGTCTGCAGATCATCCGGACGGCGAACGAAGATGATGGCTCGCGCGGGGCTTCGTTTCTCACCTTCGAACTGCCGCTCGATGCCACCGTGATGGTGGCCCATGACGTCCGCATCCGCGAGCGTCCGGAATGGCTGCGCAGCTTTGCGGATTCGGACCTGACCGTGGCAACGGAAGACACCGAGTTCCGGCTCTGGTCGCGTGATTTCCCACGCGGTCGGGTGACGCTCGGCGGGAATATCGGGCAGGCAGCCTCCGGAGCGAAGGCGAATTACTTTGTGGTGATCCGGGCGAAGCCACTGCCGCCCCGGGCATTTCAGACGACGGTGCAGGAATGCATGGCGGCCCTTCCGAAGGCGCGACCGCGTCGGGGTGAAGCTCTCTTCTTCACCAGTGCCGCCTGTGCCTCGTGTCATCAGGTCGGTGGCCGCGGCAACAATTTCGGGCCTGACCTGACAAATCTCGGAGACCGCATGGAGGCGTCCTTTCTGATGCAGAGCATGCTGGAGCCGAGCGCGGTCATCACCGAAGGATTTTCGGCGCATGTGGTGGAAGCCGGTGGGATGACGTATGCCGGGATTCTGCTGGCAACGGGAGCGAAGCTGAAGCTCGGGCTGCTCGGAGGCAGCACGGTGGAACTGCCCGCCGAATCGGTCACGAAGCACGAGACGCTGCCGGTTTCTCCGATGCCGCCGCAGGGGGCCTTGCTCGGCCCCGAAGACGTGGCGGACATTGCGTCGTGGCTGCTGTCTCTGCGGGCGCCTGCCAGGCCGGAGGCCGCGGCGGCAGGATGGCAGGGAGAGGTGAGTGACGGCCGGGTGATTGTGCGGCGCGCGGGCCGCGAGGTGACGCAGTATGTCTTCCGCGACCCGGCAATTCTGCGTCCGTACTTTGCGAATGTGCAGGCTCCCGGTGGTCCGCAGGTGACCCGCCAGCATCCTCCCGTCAGCGGCGTCGATGCGACAGATCATGAAACCATGCATCCCGGTCTCTGGCTCGGCTTCGGCGACATCAATGGACACGACTTCTGGCGCAACAAAGGGCGCATCGAACACCGGCGCTTTACGGAAGAACCCGCCGTGCGCGACGCGGCCCTGCGGTTCGCCTCCGAAAGTCAGCTCCATGCTCCGGACGGAGCCGTGCTCGGTTCGCTGCATTCCAGCGTGAGCATTGCGGAAGGAACAGCCGGTCACCTCATCCTCTGGCAGGCCGAATTCCTCGCAGGCGAGCGGGAACTTGTCTTTGGTGACCAGGAAGAAATGGGATTCGGTGTCCGCGTGGCCACTGCGATCACTGAAAAGGCCGGTGGCCTCATCACGTCGTCGCAGGGTTCGACCACCGCGAAGGTCACATGGGGCCGAGCGTTCGACTGGTGTGACTACGCGGGCGAAGCGGCCGGCCGCCGCATCGGTGTGACCATCATGCCCGACCCCGCGAACTTCCGTCCGAGCTGGTTTCATAACCGCGACTACGGCGTCATGGTCGCGAATCCCTTTGGCCGGAAGGCGATGAATCAGGGCGAAGCAAGCCGCGTTGTCGTGAAGCCCGGGGAACGACTGCGGCTGCGCTTCGGCGCTTTTTTCCATGCGGCGGATTCGGTTGGTGGCTACGATCCTGCCTCCGCCTACCGTCAGTTCACGGAAGCGATGGCATCGCGGTCGGGAATTCCTTCGCCGTCAAAGCAGTGAATCTGACCATATCCTTGCGGTCCCGGGTGCTGCCTGCGGTGCGCGCCGACAGCGAAACTTCTGAAGGTTTGGCAGCGTCCGATGCCATCATGATAGGGAAACGGACGCTGCTCGTGCTGCTCATGGTGCTCTTCCCCGGAGTTGGTGGAGCGATGGCTGCGGAAGTCCTCGGGGTGTCGGTGATTCCGCACCGGATCGAGTCCGCGATGCGTTACCGGAAGCCACCTGATCCGGATCTGGCCGCACGGGTTCAGCTCTTTGTGAAGGGAGCGGCCACCCCGCGGACGTTCGGTGGGCGCACGCCCGCGGAACTGCTGGCTTCGGGGGAATGGGCCTGGCACGATCTTGCCACGGCAGTGCCGGCTCCCGATGAGGCGCTCACGGTCTGGAGCTTCAATGGGAAGTCAGCGCGCTGGGGATGCGGCCAATCGTTTGCGCTGCAGGCCGACGGACTGGCCGGGCAGGAGATTTCCATGCGCGCCCCCGAGTCATGGATTTCGGCCGTGACGTTTCTGTCATCCGATGGTGCCCCGCAGCCCGATGTGGTGCTTCTGCATGTGGTCAACGAGTCGGATCGACCGCTGGAACTGCGCAGCCTGAGGCTCTGGCATCCGAAGGAAGCGGGGTCATGGGCGACTCTCTGGCCGCAGCCGGCATGCGGACTCGGGGTCACGGTGGCGGCACGCGAAAAGGGATTCGTCCGGGTGACGGTGCCGCGGCTGCCCCTGAGCTACGGAGTGATGGAACTGACAGGGCCCGGAGGTTCCCTCTGGGCGCATCTGCGCATCCGGCGGGAGGCCTTTGATATCAGCGGTGGATGGGTGGGCGGGCAGGTGCGTCACGAGGCATTTCTGCGGCTCCTTGCGGGACTTCACGTGAACACCGCGCACATCGGGCACGTGGATGGATACACCGACAACGAAGCGCTTTACCGCCGCTGGCCTCTCAAGCTCTTCAATAAACTGAAGCCGGAGGAATTCGACCGTGACGAATGGCTACCGCGGATTCACGGGGTCGAGTTCCTCGGAGAACCGCAGTACGGAGGCGGTCGGCCTGTGCCTCCGCAGGAAGTGTTCGATCAGTTGCTGCCGTGGCGCGGCAGCCGTCTGCCCACTACGGTGACCCACAGCGAGGAACGCATCTGGCGCTGGTACGCCGGGCTCTCCGATTTTCCGCATTATGATGCCTACCGCGTGGTGGCACCGTCGCCGGATGCATGGAGTCAGTACGACCGCTGGGGCGGGCGGCGGATCCGCTGGGGTGCACCCCTTGAGACGATTGGCGACATGTGCCGGTCGCTGCGCGATCTGAATCGCCCGATGGCCTGCGCTTACTGGTCGCAGGGGCCGCATCATGATTGGAACAATATCTGGGACGGGAGGAAGCGGCGGGCACCCACGCCCGATGAGTTGAGGGCTCAGGCGCTTCATGCGGTTTCGTCGCGCATTACTTCGCTGTACTGGTTCAATCTGAGCCTGCGGTCGCTGCTGCGTTTTCCGGACACATGGGAGGCCATGCGGAGGATTGGGCGCGAGATCCGCATGCTGGAGCCGCTGCTGCTCGAGGGCGATGCCTACCGTTTCGAGCGTCAGTTGCGCGCAGGGAAGCCCGACTGGGACTTGTCGGTGCTGGGGAGTCCTCAGGCCGCGGTGCTCTTTGCGCTCGACTGCGCGTACCAGCCGGATCCGGCAGAAAACGTGTTCGTTTTCGGCGCGCCCCGGCCGGCCGAATTCTCCTTCGTTCTGCCCCCGTGGGTGCGGAATCCCCGGGATGTCTTCCGGGTGGATGCGGACGGCATTCATGCGGTCACATGGAAGCCCACGGCCAGTGGGATCGCGGTCACCGGGGACTTCAGCCGGGACGCCATCATCGTGGCCACCAGCGACCCCGGCGTCCGCGCGGGAATCGCGCAGCGGCGTGAGGAAGCCGTGCGCCACGAAAGTGTCCATGCGGTCGACCAGCAGGCCCTCGAAGCGATTGGCCGGTGACTGGTTCGGGGGATCGCGGCATGGCCTCCGGGCTTTCAGCCGGGGCGAAGTTCACAGGGGGTATGCCTTTCAGCGGGCCTTGAAGCGGTCGCGGGCGAGGTGGTAAACGAAGAGGGAATTGTAGGTGAAGTAGCGTTTCCAGAGTCGGCGTGGTTCGGCGCAGAGGCGGTAGAGCCATTCCATGCCTGCCTTCTGGATCCACGCGGGGGCCTGACGCACTTCGCCGGCGTGGAAGGCAAAGGCGGCTCCGATGCCGAAGTAGACGCCCGCAGGCAACTGGTGTTTGTGTTCTGCGATCCAGAGTTCCTGTTTGGGGCAGCCGAGTCCGACCCAGATGAGGTTGGCTCCGGCGTCGCGGATGCGGTCGGCGATGCGCTGAAATTCGTCATCGGGCCACGGGCCGAAGGGCGGGCTGTAGGTGCCGGCGATGATGGTGTCCGGCTGTTCCTGCTGGAAGCGCTCCGTGAGTCTGGCGAGGGTTTCGCTGCGGCCGCCAAGGAGGAAGTGGCGGAACTGCGGGTGTCCGCCGGTGGCCTCGATGGTGCGGAGCATGAGCGTCGGGCCATAAACGCGGTCGCTGAGCCGACGGGCTCCCCGGGATGCCCGATTGACGGCCCAGACGAGCGGCATGCCGTCCGGGCAGACGAGGTCGAACTGCGCCATGGCGCGGCCGAATTCCTCATTGGTGCGGGCGAGCGCGGTGACGTGGGCATTGGCGGCTTCAACGGCCCACGCCCGGTGCGCCGGATCGGCCGCCTTCTGGAGAATCCATGAGACCGCTCCGGCGTAGTCGGTGACGGCGACGTCGAGGTCGAGTACCCGGCGCGTTTCCATGGAATGGAGGGGAAGCGTGGGTCAGCCGCGCACGCTGCCGCTGCCGGATTCGCTCAGGAAGCACTGGTAGGCATCGGCGAGGCCCTGTTCCAGAGAGATGCGCGGTTTCCATCCGGAGGCGGCGAGCCGGGCATTGTCCATCAGTTTGCGCGGGGTACCGTCGGGTTTGGTGGGGTCGGTCGAGATGGAGCCTTTGAATCCGGTGGTGGCGGCGACGAGTTCGGCGAGTTCACGGATGCTGACGTCGGATCCGAAGCCGACATTGATCCAGTCGGGCGGATTGGCGAGCGTGAGGATATGGAAGCAGGCGTCGGCGAGGTCATCGACGTGGAGGAATTCGCGGCGGGGCGTGCCGGTGCCCCAGATGACGACTTCGCGGTCGCCACGGACGGTGGCTTCGTGGAAGCGGCGGAGCAGGGCAGGGATGACGTGGGAATTTTCCGGATGGTAGTTGTCGCCCGGGCCATAGAGGTTGGTGGGCATGGCGCTGTGGTACTGAACGCCGTACTGCTGGCGGTAGTACTGGCACATTTTGAGCCCTGCGATTTTGGCGATGGCGTACGCCTCGTTGGTGGGTTCGAGCGCACTGGTGAGCAGGCAGTCTTCCGGCATCGGCTGCGGGGCGAGCCGCGGGTAGATGCAGGAACTTCCGAGAAAGAGAAGCCGGGGAACGCCAGCGCGGCGCGCTCCTTCGATGATGTGGAGGGCGATCGCGAGATTGTCGTGAATGAACTCCGCGGGGTAGGTGCTGTTGGCGTGAATGCCGCCGACTTTCGCCGCGGCGAGGAAGATGGCATCAGGGCGTTCCCGCGCGATCCACTGATGCACAGCGGCCTGATCCGTCAGGTCGAGTTCCGAGCGCCCGGGAGTGAGGAGATTCCGGTGGCCGCGCTGCTGGGCGGCACGCACGAGGGCGGAGCCAACCATGCCGCGGGATCCGGCGATGAAGATGCGGGCGTCAGGGGGCAATGCGGAGGAAGATGACATGTTCGGGATTTGCTGTGGCTGGGGATGTGCCATGGGGTCGGGACGAATGCAATCAGCGGAAGTGCTGGCGGTGAGGCAGTTTGGCGGACGTGAAAAACCGGGAGGGCGCGGAGCGTTTGGAAAGCGCAGGGATCCGTCCGCCCTTCTCCAGCCGATCATGAATCCATTTGAGCTCAACGCGAAGCGGGTCACGCGCCGCAGTTTCTTCGGCCGGGCCACGGCCGGATTGGGCGGAGTTGCGCTCGCAGGCCTGCTGGGACGGGACGCCGAGGCTGCCGCCGGGCTGGCGGGATTGCCGCATGTGGCTCCGCGGGCGAAGCGGGTCGTCTGTCTGTGGCAGGGCGGGGCTCCGTCGCATGTCGATCTCTTCGACCGGAAGCCCGTGATGGAAAAGATGGCAGGACAGGACATTCCGGACAGCGTGCGGGGGACCACAAGGCTTTCGACCATGACCGCGGGCAGCAAACGCTGGCCAATCGTGCCCGGGATCAAGCCATGGCAGCGCTACGGCCGCTGCGGGACTGAAATGAGCACCATGCTTCCGGGGATTGGATCGATTGCCGACGAAATCTGCGTCGTGCGCTCGATGAATACCGAAGCCGTGAATCATGCGCCTGGCGTGACCTTCTTCATGACGGGTTCGCAGGTGCCGGGTCGCCCGAGCATGGGAGCATGGCTTGCTTATGGATTGGGCTGCGAATCCGAAGATCTGCCGGCCTTCGTGGTGATGACTTCGAGTGACCGCGGCAAGACCTGCGGTCAGCTTTTCTTTGATTATTACTGGGGGGCTGGATTTCTGCCGAGCCGTTATCAGGGAGTGAGGTTCCGGAATACCGGGGAACCGGTTCCCTACCTCGAGAATCCTCCGGGTGTCAGCCGGGAAGCGCGCCGCATGCTGCTCGACGAGATCAACGCACTCAATGCCGCGCACCTTGCCGAGTACGGCGATCCGGAAATCGACACGCGGATTGCGCAGTACGAGATGGCCTTCCGGATGCAGGCCAGCGTGCCTGACCTGCTGGATTTCTCGAATGAGCCGAAGAGTGTGCTCGAAATGTACGGTCCGGATGTGCTCACCAAGGGGAGCTATGCGAACAACTGCCTGATTGCGCGCCGTCTGCTGGAGCGGGGTGTCCGTTTTGTCCAGCTCATGCACAGTGGCTGGGATCAGCACGGGAATCTCTACACCCAGCTCGAGGAACAATGCCGGGACACCGACAGGCCGAGTGCTGCTCTCGTCAAGGATCTCAAGCAGCGCGGGCTGCTTGATGATACCCTCGTGACGTGGGGCGGGGAATTCGGGCGCACCCCCTTCGGCCAGGGCGATCCCGCCAAACCAAACGGACGGGACCATTTCGGGCGCGCTTACAGCTGGTGGCTGGCCGGCGGCGGCATCCGGCCCGGAACGACCTGGGGAGAAACCGACGACTTTGCCTGGAACATCGCAAAGGATCCCGTGCACATCCACGACATGCAGGCCACCATCATGCACCTCTGCGGGATCAATCACGAGGCCCTCACCTACCGGTACCAGGGACGGCAATTCCGGCTGACCGACGTCCACGGTCAGGTTGTTCGGGGCATGATTTCCTGAGAATCAGAAGGTTGGGATTTTTTCGGCTCCGTCCCGGGCCGCTCTGGCAGAGGTGGCATTCCGGACGGAAAGCGGGCTGAAACGACGCGGATGAGGGAGTCGGTTGATCTTTCTGCTTTCCTCGCGCGTATCCCGGTTTATCCGCCGACCGTTATGCCGACCATTGTTTCCTCGATCATCCGTTTCTATCAGTCCTCGATTGGCCGCAAGATCGCCGTGGCCGTGACGGGGTTGCTGCTCATTGGGTTCCTGGTGGTGCACATGCTCGGGAACTTCCTGCTGTATGCCGGACCCGAGGCGCTCAATGCCTACGCGAAGAAACTGCACGATCTGGGGCCGTTGCTGTGGGTGGCGCGGCTGGGTCTGCTCGCGCTCCTCGTGGTGCATGTGGTGGCCACCATTCAACTGACCCGTGAGAACCGGACGGCGCGTTCGCAGAAGTACGCTGTCGATACGAGCCGCAAGGCAACGAAGTCGAGCCGGACCATGATTCTGAGCGGGCTGACGATACTGGCTTTCATTGGCTACCATCTGCTGCACTTCACGGTGTGCTGGGGGAACGATTACGGGAATCCCGGGAACAAGCGGTACTGGCTGGCGGACGGCAGCAAGAATGTCTACAACATGGTGGTCGACGGCTTCGGTTTCCTGCCGGCTTCGGCCTTCTACATCGTGGCGATGGGGTTGCTCTTCATGCACCTGAGTCATGGTTTCGCGAGCGTCTTCCAGACGCTTGGTGTGACCACGCCGAAGTCGCGTCCGGTCATTGAGGGAGCCGGGAAGCTGCTGGCCCTCGGATTGTTCCTCGGGAACATCTCGATGCCGCTGGCTGTGCTGTTCGGCCTTGTGAAGTGATCTCCGTTTCTCGGTTCGACGGGATCGTGAGGCTCTTGCGCTCCTGCTGGGTGCCTTGACGAAGTGGGTCGGTAACCTGGGGCAGAGATGCGAAAAGGTCTGGCCTGTTGTCGTTCCCGAGGGCCAACGGCCCGGAGTCATACCAGCCTGGGCCAAAGGCCCAGGTTGCTGGATTGAGTCATTTTGGAAGGGCTGAAGGCCCGTTCCATGGGTCCGGCATGGCGCGCCCCTGCAGGGCTGCGGGATTGGTGCGTCGGTAACCTGGGCCGTTGGCCCAGGCTGGTATGGGGCGCGCCGTTGGCGCTGGGGGGGGCGGAATGGAGCGCGGGTTTTCCAACCGGCGTTTGGATTCGGGGTTGGCGGACAGGAATGTCCGCCCTCCGTTGTTGTGCAGAAAGATAGCGCGCCGCTGGCGCTGCTTGGGCACAGAAGGTCTGGCGTGTTTTCGTTTGGCCAGTTGTCGTTTCCGAGGGCCAACGGCCCGGAGTCATACCAG
>JBIICE010000011.1:0-40040 GCA_044239025.1 Verrucomicrobiales bacterium | reverse complement strand
CACGACTACTCGGTGTCCAGCGCTTGCCGGGAGAAGGTGCCGTCGCTGCTCGGGATGCCGTCTCCGCATTACCGCAGGGACGGCGGCAAGTGGCGTCTCATCATGCTGGATGGCAACGCGGTCAGCCTGTTTGCGTGGCCGGAGGGCTCCCCCCGGCATGAAGCATCCGTTGCTTTCCGGAAGGCAGCCGGAGGGGCGCTTCCCGATTACAACGGCGGCCTTGGCGCTCCACAGCTTGCGTGGCTGCAATCCGAACTGCAGGACGCCCGCGAGAAGGGCATGCGCTGCCTTCTCTGCTGCCATTATCCCTTGCTCCCGCACGATGGCCATGTGCTCTGGGATGCCCCCGCCGTGCTCGCGCTGCTCAGGGAATTCCGCGACGTCATAGCCGCATGGTTCAACGGGCACAATCACGCGGGGGCCTATGTTTCCAGCGAAGGGATCCACTTCCTGACCTTCAAAGGCATGGTCGAAGGAGACTCCAGCGCCTCCGCCCGCATCGAATGCTTCGCGGACCGCATCGTCGTCACCGGATTCGGCAGGGAACCGACAAGGATTCTTCCGCTGCCGGCGGGACCATAGGCGCAGCCACCCGGGCAATCGGACTTGCCGGGCAGCGCTCCCACGCTAGCATCCGGAATATGGTTTTTATGAAAATCACAAAAAATCGTGGTGTGTTTGGACTTCTGCTGGGCCTGATGCTGCTGGGATCGGGAGGGGTTGGACGGGCGCAGAGCCGTTTCCGGTCGACTCCTGATTATGAACGGTATGCGAGATTCCGGAAAGAGGGACCGGGGTCATGGAAGAGCGGAGCGGTGCGCGGACGCTGGCTGGATGCCGGCGGGGCTTTCGAGTTCGAGCGTGACGGGAAGCGCTGGCGATTTCAGGCAGCCGACGGAAAAGTGGTGGAGGCGGACGGACCGACGGCCGGACGGGCTGCTGCGGAGCGGGGCAAGGACCATGCGGAGCGGGCGAGGGAATGGAGCGGCCGCCCGGAACGAGGGCGGCAGTTTCCGGCCGCGACCTCGCCTGATGGATCGATGGTGGCCTATCACCGCGACCGCAACCTGTACCTGGGAAACAGCGCGGGAGGTGGTGGCGAGGCCATCACGACGGAGGGCAACGACCGCAACCGTCTCCGGTTTGGCTCGGCGAGCTGGGTGTACGGCGAGGAACTGTTCCAGAAGGCCGCGATCTGGTGGTCGGCCGACAGCCGCCGCATCGCTTTCTACCGGTTCGACGAGTCGAAGGTGCCCGACTACTACCTGACGCGGGATCACACGCTGCGGCAGACCACCCTCGAGACAGAGCCCTACCCCAAGGCCGGAGCGCCAAACCCGGTGGCTGATCTGCTGATTTACGACCGCGAGACGCACAGCCTGGCGACCGTGGATGTCCGCAGTGGCGCCCCCTTCAGCGACGGTGTTGTCGGCCACTATGTCTTTGCCGTGCAATGGTCTCCGGACGGGCGCGAGCTTCTCTTTCACCGCATGGACAGGCGCCAGAAAATCATCGAATTATGCGCAGCCGATCCGGTCTCCGGCGCGGTGCGCGTGGTCTGGCGGGAGGAACGTCCTGGCAGTTGGGTCGACTTCGAACTCGCCTCGCTCCGCTTCCTCGCGGATGGCCAGTCGTTTCTGCGCGAATCCGACCGCAGCGGATGGCGAAACCTTGTGCGGCACAGCCTTGCGGGTGCTCCCGCCGTGGAGATCACGAAGCATGCTTTCGAGACTGCCGGAATCATCCGGATCGACGAGCCCGGCAACAGCATCTGGTACCTCGCACGCAGTGGCGACAATCACATGAAAGTGCAGCTGCACCGCTGTTCCCTCGATGGATCCGGCGACACCAGACTGACGGATCCCACGTGGCACCACGAAGTCAGCATTGCGCCAGACGGCCGCCATTTCGCGGACATTGCGCAGCGCCACAACCATCCGCCGGTCACCCGCATCATGCGCCACGACGGATCAGTGGCGGCGGAACTGGCACGGAGCGATCTCTCTGGCTGGCACGCCCTTGGCGGGCGCTCGGTGGAAATGGTCACCTTCAAAGCTGCCGATGCGGTGACAGATCTCCACGGACTGCTTCACCTGCCATCGGGCTTCGATCCCTCGCGCCGGTGGCCTCTCCTGGTGAGCGTCTACGCGGGCCCAGCGACCAATGCAGCAAGGGAAACCTTCAGCCTGCCCGCGGCCGCCACAGAGGCCGGATGGATCGTCGCCACGCTCGACTCCCGCAGCGCCGCCGGCAGAGGGAGAGCCTTCCTCGACGCGATCTATCAAAAACTCGGACAGGCAGAGGTGGACGATCAGGCTGCCGGAATCAAAGCCCTCTCCAGTCGGACCTATGTGGATGCGAGTCGCGTTGGAATCCATGGGACTTCCTACGGAGGAACCGTTTCCGCCATGGCGTTGCTCCGCCACCCGGAAATCTTCAAAGCGGCCTGCACCTCGTCGGGAGTCATGGACTTCCGGAACTACGACAGCATCTACACGGAACGCTACCTCGGACTGCCATCGGACTCCGGCGCGGCATACGACGCCGCCAGCCCGCTCGGGCTTGCCCCCACGCTCTCGGGAAGACTCATGATCTTCTTCGGAACTGCTGACAATAATGTCCACCCCGCCAATTCGCTGCAACTGATCCAAGCGCTGCAGCAGAACGGAAAATCATTCGACCTGCAGATCGGACCGGATCAGGGACATGTCTCGATCGGGGAAGAACGCCTTCTCGAATTCTTCTCCGATGCCCTTGGGGCGGGACCTCGCTGAAAAAATGCATCCACAGAACGAAAAAACCGAAAAAAGGGGTTGCGCACTCAATCTGACCTCCTAAAGTCGCCCCTCCTTCCTGCCCGGCCTTTCGCTGGGTACACAGGATTTATCGGGTGCGGCACCGGAAAAGTTGCCGCTGAAATGACGCAGGTGATACCTTAAGCGGTGGCGCTGGCTCTCCCGGTTCTTCCTTTGTACGGAAAAACCCCACCTTTTCAGCCATGCCCACCATCAACCAGCTCATCAACAAGGGTCGTCATCCCAAGCGCTACAAGTCGAAGTCGCCCGCGCTCGAGGATTGCCCACAGCGCCGCGGCGTCTGCCTCCAGGTGATGACCCGTACACCCAAGAAGCCTAACTCCGCCCTGCGGAAAGTGGCCAAGGTGCGACTCACCAATGGATACGAAGTGATTGCCTACATCGGTGGCGAGGGGCACAACCTGCAGGAACACTCCATCGTGCTGGTGCGTGGCGGACGGGTGAAGGACCTTCCCGGTGTGCGCTACCACATCGTCCGTGGATCACTGGACTGCCTCGGTGTCGACAAACGCCGTCAGGGCCGCTCGAAGTATGGAGCGAAGCGCCCGAAACCCGGTCAGGCCGCCGCGGCTGCCGCCAAGGGCAAAGGCAAGAAGTAATCATCCTCCGCACGTTCCCCTCTACTTCAAAACAGGCTTATGGCTCGCAGAAAACGCGTTTACAAGAAAGCGGATCTCCGTGATTCCCGCTACGACAGCCCCCTCGTGGCCAAACTGATCACCCGACTCATGGTCGAGGGCAAACGCTCGATCGCCGAGCGCATTGTCTACGCCGCCATCGACAAGGTGAATGAGAAAAGTGAAACGGTCGATCCATTGGAGGTCGTCAACCGCGCCATCGAAAACGCCAAGCCCCGCCTCGAGGTCAAGAGCCGGCGGGTCGGCGGAGCCACTTACCAGGTGCCCCTCGAAGTCGCTCCGGACCGCAGCGAAAGTCTTGCCATGCGCTGGATCATCGGATTCGCCCGCAACCGCAAGGGTACGCCGATGCACGTCGCGCTGGCCAATGAAATCCGCGAGGCTGCCAACGCCACCGGAAATGCCATCCGGAAGCGCGATGACGTTCATAAGATGGCCCAGGCGAACCGCGCATTCGCCCACTTCCGCTGGTAAGATCAGCCTATCTCCGTTTTCCCAGACTCCCATTTCCAGATAAGCATGTCCACGAACCCGAACAGTCCGAAACGCCAGTTTCCGCTCGAGCATACCCGCAACATCGGGATCTCGGCGCACATTGACGCCGGCAAGACGACGCTGACCGAGCGGATCCTCTTCTACACCGGAATGATCCACAAGATCGGTGAAGTGCACGACGGTGCGGCGACAACCGACTGGATGGAGCAGGAAAAAGAACGCGGCATCACGATCACCTCCGCTGCCGTGACGGCGAGCTGGAAGCAGATCCCGACCGAGGGGGTGTTCAAGATGTACGAGGGCATCAACCACCGCATCAACATCATTGATACTCCCGGGCACGTCGACTTCACAGCCGAGGTGGAGCGCTCACTGCGCGTTCTCGACGGTGTGATCCTCGTTTACTGCGGGGTCGCCGGAGTGCAGCCTCAGTCGGAAACGGTGTGGCGTCAGGCCACCAAGTACAAGGTACCCCGGATGGCGTTCGTCAACAAAATGGACCGGACGGGTGCTAATTTTGACCGTGTCGTCCAGGACATCCGCACCAAACTCGGTGCACGGGCCTGTCCGATTCTGATTCCCATCGGAGCCGAGGATCAGCTTCAGGGGCAGATCGACGTCGTTGGCATGAAGGCCATCGTGTACCTCGACAACGATAAACTCGGTTCCACCTACGTGTGTCAGGAACTCAGTCCGGAACAACGGGAAATCGCCGAAGTTGCCTACGAGTACCTCAAGGATTCCCTCTGCGATGTCGACGAGGAACTCGGGATGATGTTCCTAGAAGAAAAGCCGATCAGCGTCAAGGATGTCAAATCCGCTCTGCGCCGCGCCGTGATCGCCAACCGGATCGTCCCCGTTATCGGAGGCTCGGCCTTCAAGAACAAGGGCGTGCAAGGTCTCATGGATGCCGTTGTCGACTACCTCCCAAGCCCACTGGACATCGAGTCGGCCATGGGGCAGGACCCAGACGACGAAAATCTGAAGATCGAAGCGGTCACGAGTGACCACGAGAAGTTTGTATCCCTCGCGTTCAAACTGTGGTCCGACAAATTCGTCGGCAAACTGGTGTTCTTCCGCGTCTACTCGGGGACTGTTTCCAAGGGAGATGTGGTCTACAATCCCCGCACACGGAAACGTGAGCGTGTGGGACGGCTCATTCAGATCCAGGCCGCTCAGCATACCGACATCGAGACATGCTACGCTGGCGATATCGCGGCCATTGTCGGCATTAAAGATGTCCGCACGGGCGACACGCTGTGCAATGAGGACCGAGAAATGCTCCTCGAGCCTCCGACGTTCCCCGAACCGGTCATCAGCATGTCGGTGGAACCCAATTCCAAGGCCGACCAGGAGAAAATGGCGGTCGCCCTCTCACGACTCTCGGATGAGGACCCCACCTTCGTGGTGAGGACCGACGAGGAAACCGGCCAGACCATCATCGCCGGAATGGGTGAATTGCACCTCGAGATCATCTGCGACCGCCTGAAGCGGGAATTCAAAGTCGATGTCACCGCAGGTAAGCCGCAGATCGCCTATCGGGAAACCATCACCAAGGGAGCCGACTACGTGCACGGCAAACTGGTCAAACAAAGCGGTGGCCGCGGACAGTACGGTCACGTCGTGATCAACCTCAAACCCAATGACAAGGGCAAGGGCTTCACGTTCGAAAACAAAATCGTCGGTGGTTCCATTCCAAAGGAATACCACAAGGCCTGTCTGGAGGGCGTTGAAGAGGCTCTCCACAATGGCGTCGTGGCCGGTTATCCGGTCGTCGATGTCCATGTGGATCTCGTGGACGGCTCCTATCATGAAGTGGACTCCAACGAAAACGCCTTCAAAATGGCGGGCATCTTCGCCATGAAAGAGGCCATGAAAAAATGTGGTCCGCAGCTTCTCGAACCCATCATGGCAGTCGAGGTTTCCACCCCGGAAGACTATCAGGGAGACATCATGGGCGACCTCAACAAGCGCCGCGGTAAAATCAACGGCATGGAAACCCGTGACAACGCCGCGGTGCTCCGCGCCGACGTCCCACTGGCTGAAATGTTCGGCTACGCCACGGCAATCCGTACGGTGTCTCAGGGCCGGGCCAACTACTCCATGACTCCGAGCCACTTCGACCCGGTTCCCAATAACATCGTCGAACAGGTAGTCGAGCAGCGCGGCGGCAAAGCAGCCCGCGCCTGATTCCATCAAACCCTTCCACGTTCTTTCCGAATCCCATGCAAAGCCAGCGCATCCGCATCCGACTCCGCGCCTACGATAGCCGCACTCTCGACCGCAGTGTCCACGAAATCGTGGAAACCGCCAAGCGCACGGGGGCCCGCGTCGCCGGTCCCATCCCGCTGCCCACCCGCATCGAGAAATTCTCGGTGAACCGGTCGGTGCACGTCGACAAGAAGTCGGCTGACCAGTTCGAACTGCGTACCCACAAGCGCCTCCTCGATATCGTCGATCCAACCGCCCGCACTGTGGATGAGCTCAAAAAGCTCAACCTTCCCGCTGGCGTCGACATCACCATCAAAATCTGATCCTGCCGGCCAACCGCCGACTAACCCATTACAATCATCATTCTTATGAGCCTCGGACTCCTGGGAAAAAAGCTGGGCATGACCCATATTTACGACGAAAACGGTAAGTTTATTCCGGTCACCGTCGTCGATGTCAGCGAAAACGAAGTGCTGCAGGTCAAAACTGCCGACAACGACGGCTATTCCGCCGTACAGGTGGGCTTCGCCAACAAGAAAGAGAGCCGTGCCAACAAGGCGGAGATCGGCCACGTGAAAAAGGCCGGATCAACCACCAAATACCACATTCGCGAGTTCCGCGTGGAAGGTGATGCACCCGTCGCCGGGACCGCACTGACCGCGGAGCAGTTCCAGAAGGGACAGTGGGTGGACGTGATCGGGGTAACCAAGGGCCGGGGCTTCGCCGGTGGCGTGAAGCGCCACAAGTTTTCCGGGCAGCGTCAGACCCACGGTTCCATGATGCACCGCCGGACGGGAGCCATCGGCTGCCGCCTTACTCCCGGCCGTGTCTGGAAAAATCAGCGCATGCCTGGCCATATGGGTGTGGACCGCTGCACCGTCCAGAATCTTCAGGTGGTCGCCGTCCGGCCCGAGGACAACATTGTCCTCATTTCCGGAAGCGTTCCCGGGAGCAAGGGGGGACTCGTCATCCTCCGCCCAGCCAAGAAAAAACCTCTCGCCAGCTGAGTCTGGATTGACCTCGAAATTCAACCAAGTTTCCATCCATGGCAGCTTCTGTCCTCACCATTGAATCGGCGAAAAACGCCAGCATCCGCGTCATTGAAAATGGTCGCGGATCGCAGGCGGTCCACGACGCCGTCGTCGCCATGCGCGCAAACCGCCGCAGCGGCACCGCCAAGACCAAGACCCGGGGAGAAGTCTCTGGTTCAAACAAGAAGATGTACCGCCAGAAGGGTACGGGAAACGCCCGTATGGGCGAAAAGCGTACTCCAGTCCGGGTGGGCGGTGGTACTGCCCACGGGCCGAAGCCCCGCGACTACAGCAAAAAGGTTTCCAAGAAGACCCGCAAACTGGCTTTCGCCAAGGCGCTCTCCGAGCGGATCAAGTCGGGCGACGTCATGACCGTCCCAACTTTCGCCATCCCCGATGGAAAGACCACTTCGTTCAAGAAGCAACTGGGCTCGCTGACAGACTCGAACAAAGTGATGATCATCGCGTCTGCATTCGACGGTCAGACCTATCTTGCCGCACGGAATTTCGGTAAGGCACTGCTGATGACCGCCGACGAAGCCAATACCGAGCAACTCCTGCACTACGATAAGATTGTCGTGACCGCCGACGCCATGGAAACACTTGCCCGGAGGACCGCCTAACCATGAAGGACGTATATCAGATCATCCGCAACATTCGCCTGACCGAAAAGGCCGCCATCGCCAGCGAACTCAACAACGAGTACGTTTTCGAGGTCCACCCCAAGGCCAATAAACTGGAAATCGCGCAGGCCATCCGTACCATCTTCGGGAAGAAGGTGGACAGCGTCCGCACCGCCAACTACGCCGGCAAGGCGCGCCGCAAACGCACCGCCGCTGCCGGATTCACCGCCAACTGGAAGAAGGCGGTGGTCCGTCTCGCTCCCGGTGAAAAGATCGACCTTACCTGAACTGAACCAGATTCGCCGCAAGGCCCATCACCATGGCTCTCAAGACTTTTAATCCCATCACGCCGTCAAACCGCTACAAGCAGTGGCCTGACTACTCCGGACTGACCAAAGGCAAAAAGCCCGAAAAGTCCCTCGTCAGCACGAAGAAGAAATCGGGTGGACGCAACAACACTGGTGTCATTACCTGCCGTCATATCGGCGGCGGTAATAAGCAGAAGTACCGCATCATTGACTTCAAGCGGGTCAAGCGGGATATGGACGCGACCGTTACTTCCATTGAATACGATCCGAACCGCAGCGCACGGATCGCTCTGCTTCAGTACAAGGACGGCACCAAAGCGTACATTCTGGCACCGGTCGGGCTGAACGTGGGCGCCCGGGTTCAGGCTGGCGAAAAGGCCGCCCCGGAAGTGGGGAATGCTCTTCCGCTTGCGGTGATTCCTCTTGGTACGGCGATTCACAACGTCGAACTGAAGCCGGGTCAGGGTGGTCGGGTTGCGCGCGCTGCGGGTCAGGCGGCGATTCTGAACAACCGCGAAGGTGACTATGCACTACTGAAGATGCCGTCGGGAGAGATCCGCCGGGTTCACACAAAGTGCTACGCCACCATTGGTACCATCGGTAACAGCGAGCATATGAATGTGGTTTCGGGCAAGGCCGGACGTACCCGATGGATGGGTGTCCGTCCAACCGTCCGGGGTATGACTATGAATCCGGTCGACCACCCGAACGGTGGTGGTGAGGGCCGGTCGAAGTCCGGTGGTGGCCGACAACACCTTCTGAGCCCGTGGGGACATGCTAAGGGCCAGAAAACCCGCAAACGCCATCATCAGACCGACCGCTTCATCGTTCAGCGCCGCAACGCGAAGAAGAAATCCTGACCTGCTGCGCAAACACCTCTGACTATTTTCAACTATGGGCCGCTCTCTCAAAAAAGGACCTTTCGTCAACCAGAAGCTACTCGGCAAGATCGACAAGATGAATGATACGGTGCAGAAGAAGCCGATCAAGACCTGGGCGCGTTCCTCCATGATCACACCGGATTTTGTGGGCCATACCTTCATGGTGCACAATGGCAAGGACTTCATCAGCGTCTACGTCACCGAAAACATGGTGGGCCACAAACTCGGTGAATTCAGCCCCACCCGGACCTTCAAGGGCCACGGGGCGCACACCGCGAAGGTCAGCAAGTAATCAGGGGCCGCGTGAATCCAGCCATGAAAGCATCACCGCATCCAACTTTCCGGCGCGCCGCTGTGGCAGCGTGCTGCTGGGGTGCGGTCGCCGGATTGGCTGTGGCCCAGGAAGGCAATGCTCCATCGGCTGGTACGCCGCAGAAGGCGACAGCCGAGGCGCTCGCCGCTGCGAATCTGGAACTGGATTCGCTTCGCGAGGAACTGAGCCGCAGCCGGCTCCAGATCGAGGCCCTTGGTCTTTCCGCGCTGAGCCCGGAAGCCCGTGCCATTCAGGAAAGGCTGGCCAAGGCTCTTGGCGAGCTGTCCGTCACCCGCCGCAATCTCCTCAGCCTTTCCCAGAGTCACGAACAACTACTGGAGACCGGGGCTGCGCTGGTGTCAAGTCCCGCCGAATCAAGTGCCCGCGCTGCTTTTCAACAAGCCATGAAGCGGGCAGGTGAGGCACGACGCAAGGCATCGGAGGCCGCTCCCGCGAGTTCGCTCGAGGCAGCCCGCGTGGTTTCCTACAAATCCGATATCGCCCTTGCAGTTGTCAGTGTTGGCCGCCTCTCTGGTCTGCGCCCGGGCACACCGATGGTGGTGACCCGGGGTGACCAACCGATCGCCAGCGGAGTCGTGGTCGACCTCAGGGATAATGTTGCCGGGGTACTCATCACCGGGACCGACCAACAGGCCGTCCGTGCCGGCGATTCCGCCCGACCCAGAACAGATTCCACTATTTCCGAACAATAACCGTCATCTTGCCATCCATGGAAGTCAAAGCTCTCACCAAGTACGCCCGTATCTCCCCGCTCAAAGCGCGTCAGGTCGGACGGGAAATTCAGGGACTCCCGGTATCCGAGGCCCTGAACATCCTCACCTACACCCCGAAAAAGGCGGCTCATCTTTTCAGCAAGACTCTGAAGTCCGCGGTCGCCAATGCCGAGCACAACTTCGACCTGAGTGTCGATAAGCTGTTTGTGAAGATGGCCGTCGCCAACACAGGGCCGGTACAAAAGCGCATCAAGCCCATGGCGCGGGGGTCCGCAGGCTCAATCCGCAAGCCGACGAGCCACATCCTCGTGGTCGTGAGCGACGAATCAGGAACGCAGGCATAATTTCCCGCCAAGGCAACACCTCCATCACCCCGCATCATCATGGGACAAAAAGTAAATCCGATTGGTTTCCGACTCGCCGTCAATAAGGACTGGCGCTCTAAATGGTACGCTCCGAAGCAGGACTTCCCCGGTTTTCTGCACAGCGACATGAAGATTCGCGAGTATCTGAAGGGCAAACTGCAACAGGCGGCCGTGGCCCGGATCACCATTGAACGGGCTTGGAACAGCGTGCGTGTGACCTTGTTCACGGCACGGCCCGGTCTCGTCATCGGCAAAAAAGGTGCCGAAATCGAGGTGATGAACTCCGCCATCAGTGAGATGTCCGGGGGCAAGCAGGTGAAAATCGATATTTTCGAAATCAAGCAGCCGGAACTGGATGCGCAGCTCGTTGCGGAAAATGTGGCAGTGCAGCTGGAACGGCGGATTTCCTTCCGCAGAGCCATGAAGCGGGCAGTGCAGACCTCGATGGAGTTCGGTGCTCTGGGAATCCGGATCCGCGTCGCTGGTCGCCTTGGCGGAGCCGACATTGCGCGTGCCGAATGGTACCGCGAGGGCAAAGTGCCCCTGCAGACGCTGCGGACGCCACTTGATTATGGTTTCACCGAGGCTCATACCGTTTATGGGCGCATCGGCATCAAGGTATGGATCAACCGCAAGCTCAATGAAGAAGGTGAAGTGGTTGGTTCCGGTGCTCAGCGCCGCGAGCGCGCTCCCCGCCGCGACGGCGACCGTCGCGGGCCTGGCAACCGTGGTGGTGGCGGCGGCGGTCGTCCCGGTGGTCGCGGCCCACGTCGGGATGGCCCCTCGGAGTCGACCCCAGCTCCTGCCGCGCCCGCTGCGCCGGCCGCACCAGTGGCCGAGTGAGACCTACCCAGCATCATTGATTCAACAATAGAGGAGAACAGATTATGGCGATGATTCCAAGTCGAGTTAAGTACCGCAAGACACAGCGGGGCAGCCGGGCAGGCAATGCTCAGGTCGGCACCTCGGTGGCTTTCGGTGAGTACGGCCTCCAGGCGCTGGACCGGGGCTGGATCAAGAATAATCAGATTGAGGCTTGCCGTGTTGCGGTCACCCGCAATCTCAAGCGCAAAGGCAAGGTGTTCATCCGCATTTTCCCGCACAAGCCGGTGACCGCACGTCCGCCGGAAACCCGGATGGGTAAGGGCAAGGGAGCACCGGAATTCTGGGTTGCAGTTGTCCGTCCCGGCAACATGCTCTTCGAAGTCGCGGGAGTCCCCGAGTCGCTGGCCCGGGAGTCATTCCGGCTCGCCGCCAACAAGCTTGGCATCCGCTGCCGTTTCGTGCGCCGATCCGCACACCAGTAACCTTCCGCCGACGATACATCATCCATGAAAATCAAAGATATCCGTGAGCAGTCAGTGGAGAGTCTGGCCGAGTCCCGTCGCTCGCTGAAGCAGGAAATGCTGAATCTGCGCATTCAGCAGCGCAGTGGACAATTGGAGAATCCATCACGGCTGCGCAGCCTCCGCCGCAATGTCGCCCGCATCGAGACCGTTCTCAAGGAACTGGCCCATGCACGGGGTGTCACGACCCGCTAACTGATCGAAACCCGAGAATTTCCCACTCATGTCAGAAAACCCTTCCGTATCCGCCAACGAAGCCGAGCGCGGCCGTCGCAAGACCCGTGTTGGCGTCGTTCTCTCCGACAAGATGGACAAGACCATCGTCGTCGGTGTTGTCCGCCGTGTCCCGCATCCCAAGTTTCACAAGATCGTCAAAAAGACCACGAAACTGTACGCCGCGGATGATAAATCCGAGGCCAAGGTTGGTGATCGGGTCCGAGTCACCGAGTGCCGCCCGCTGAGCAAGCTCAAGCGGTGGCGGCTGGTTGAAGTTCTGAAGCACTGATTTTCGAGGAAAGCCAAACCACAGCCCACATACACTACTATGATCCAGATGGAATCCAAGCTGCAGGTGGCAGACAACACGGGAGCCCGTGTCGCCAAGATGATCGGCGTTCTCGGCAAGCGTACGCGCATTGCCAGGATCGGCGATATCATCACGGCACACATCCGTGAAGCCAGCCCCACCGGAAGCGTCAAAAAAGGAGAAGTTGTCAAAGCGGTCGTCGTACGGACGGCCGCCCCCATCCGCCGCGATGACGGCAGTGTCCTGCGGTTCGATTCCAACGCCATCGTTGTCATCGACAAGGATCAAAACCCCAAGGGCACACGGATCTTCGGCCCGGTGGCGCGCGAACTGCGCGACAAGAACTTCATGAAGATCATTTCCCTCGCACCTGAAGTACTCTGAGCCATGTCCGCAGTCAAAGCACACGTCAAGAAGGGTGACACGGTGACCGTGATCACCGGGTCCGAGGAGATCAGGGGCAAGTCCGGCAAAGTGATCCGTGTCCTTCCGAAAAAGGGGCAGGTCTTTGTGGAAGGAATCCGCATGATCAAGAAGCACCGCAAGGCCTCGCAGGCGAATCCGCAGGGCGGGATCGTCAGCATCGAGGGACCGATTCACATCTCCAATGTGCGTGCGGAGCAGGAAGCTGCCAAGAAGCCAGCCGCCCGCAAAGGCAAGTAAGCAACCCTGAAACTGATTCATGGTCATGGAACCTTCCCTGAAAACATATTATACGGAAAAAGTGGCACCTGCCCTGAAGACGAAGCTGGCTGTTGCCAACGTCCATCAGATTCCCCGGGTGCAGAAAGTCGTCATCAACTGCTCGTTCGGCAAAGCACCGGACCGCAAGCAGGCCATGGAGGATGCGGTCAACGACCTGCAGGCCATCACCGGCCAGAAACCGGTCGTCACAAGGTCGCGCAAGGCCATTTCCAACTTCAAGCTCCGCGAAGGTGAGCCCCTTGGTGTCAAGGTGACTCTCCGTGGGCGGATCATGTGGGAATTCCTCGAGCGCCTCATGAAGATGGCGCTGCCAGTGGTCCGCGACTTCCGCGGCGTGAGTCCGAAGGCATTTGACGGAAACGGCAATTACACCCTCGGCATCACCGACCAGTCGATCTTCCCTGAAATTGAAATCGACAAGGTCAAACGCCAGCTGGGTTTTGATGTCTGCATTGTGACATCGGCCACCACGGACGAAGCCGGACGGGAATTGCTCAGAGCGCTGGGCATGCCGTTCCGAGACAACAAGGCGGTAGCTGCCCGGGAGGGTGAGCAGGCAGCCTGATTCCACACCTAAACTTTCCCGAAAAAATGGCCGTCATTTCTGATCCTGTTTCTGACTTTCTGACCCGCTGGAAGAATGCCTCGCGTGCCCGCAAGGATGACTTCACTGCACCATTCTCCCGCATCAAGGCGGAGATTGCCCGTATCCTTCAGCAGGAGGGCTACATCTGGTCTTATGAGGTGGACACCTCGGGCCGGCACCCGGTTCTCCGTGTGAAGAATAAGTTCTCGGGCAACCGCCCGGTGGTCACCGATGTGAAGCGCTGTTCGAGGCCGGGCATGCGTCAGTATGTCGAGTGTGAGGCGATCCCCCGGGTACTGGGAGGCATGGGTATTTCCATTCTTTCCACGTCCAAGGGGGTGATGACGGGTGCTCAGGCGCGCAAGCAGCGTGTCGGCGGCGAACTGCTCGCCCTCGTCTGGTAATCCATTCAACCTATCTTCCATCAGTCATGTCACGAGTCGGCAACAAAAGCATTAGTCTCCCTGCGAAGGTCACCATCCAGAATGATGGTGCTGCAGTGGCGGTCGAGGGACCGAAGGGCAAACTCACGCACACCCTTCCGGAGGGCATCAGCCTTGCCGTGGACGGCAGCAACGTATCGGTGAAGCGTTCCAGCGACGATCGCCGTCAGAAGGCGCTTCATGGCACAAGCCAGCGGCTGCTGAGCAATATGATCAAGGGTGTCAGCGAGGGATTTGTCCGTGATCTTGAAATTCATGGCACGGGTTTCCGTGCTGCGGTCAAGGGTACCGCACTGGATCTGTCCCTTGGCTACAGCCACCCGGTGCTGCACCCAATTCCGTCAGACCTGAAGGTCACGGTAACGGACAACACGAAGATCCGTGTCGAGGGAATCGACAAGCAGCGTGTTGGCCAGTTTGCTGCTGATGTCCGCAACTACTATCCGCCGGAGCCTTACAAGGCGAAGGGAGTCCGTTATGCCGGCGAGCAGATCCGCCGCAAGGAAGGCAAGAAAGTGAAGTAACCCGGGAAGCATTCTCCCTATCCATCGTAATCCATGTCCATTGATCGCAAAGCCACCCGCCGCCGGATCCACGCCCGGATCCGCAAGAAGCTGTCCGGCAGTGCGGAGCGTCCGCGTCTCTCCGTGCATTTCTCCAACCGCAACATCTGCGTTCAGGTGATTGACGACATCCGGGGCGTTACTCTCGCCTCCGTGAACACCACCGAGGAGAATCTTCCCTCCAAGGCCAGTGTGGAGACAGCCACGGCAGCAGGCAAGCTGATCGCTGAGAGGGCGAAGGCTGCCAGTATTTCCGCGGTCGTGTTTGATCGGGGAGGTCACATTTACCATGGCAAGGTCAAGGCGCTGGCGGATGCCGCCCGGGAAGCCGGCCTTCAGTTCTAACGTATTATTTCTCATGTCCACTGATTCCACTGTCGAAATCTCGGAAGGTTTTTCCGAAGCTCCCAAGGCCGAAGTCACCGAGAAGGTGGTGCACATCAACCGATGTGCCAAGGTTGTGAAGGGTGGCCGCCGCTTCAGTTTCTCCGCCCTTGTGGTTTGCGGAGACAAGAGTGGCCGCGTTGGGTACGGCTTCGGAAAGGCCAACGAAGTTTCCGACGCCATCAAAAAGGCGAGCGAGGCGGCCCGCCGGGCGCTGACTCCGGTTCGTCTGCGAGACAACACGATTCCGCACGAGGTGACGGGTGAATTCGGCGGAGGCCGGGTTCTGCTCAAGCCTGCGAGTCCGGGAACCGGCATCATCGCCGGAGGAGCGGTACGGGCGGTGGTGGAGGCTGCGGGGGTCAAGGATGTCCTTGCGAAGAGCCTTGGTTCGAAGAATCCTTCGAATGTGGTGAAGGCGACGCTGACAGCGCTCCAGCAGCTGCGCACCCGCGATCAGTTCTTCGGGGCCCGCGGCAAGCTGAAGTCGACAGGTGCCTGAGGTGCGCAATGGCGGAAAAATTCAACAATTACTGATTACATGAGACTGAACACTCTCGCACCGCGTCCCGGTGCCAAACACAGGGTCAAGCGCCTTGGCTGCGGCGAAAGCTCCGGTCATGGGAAAACCTCGGGGAAGGGTCACAAGGGTCAGAAGGCCCGTGCCGGTGGAACGGTGCGTCATGGCTTTGAAGGTGGCCAGATGCCGATCTACCGTCGTCTGCCCAAGAAGGGCTTCAGCAACGTGGATTTTGCGATCCGCTATGCGGTCATCAATGTTGGTGATCTGGGCGAGGCTTTCGAGGCGGGCACCGAGATCACGGAAGCCGTGCTCCGGGAGGCTGGTCTCGTGAAGGGGCGGCGCTGGGATGGCGTTAAGATTCTGGGTGACGGAGACCTTGACAAGGCATTCAAAGTTCGGGTGCACAAGGTGAGTGCCTCGGCCCGTGAGAAAATCGAGAAAGCGGGAGGCAGTGTTCTCGCGCCCGGTGCGGAATAAGCAGACAAAAAGATTCCGGACGGGCGCAACGAGGGTTGCGCCCGTCTTACTGTTCCGGCATAACCATCCAGATCCATTCCCTGATACCTCTCCATGATTTCCGCCTTTGCGAACATTTTCAAGATCCCTGAACTCCGGCAGCGGGTTCTCTTCACCATTGCCATGCTGGCCGTGGTGCGGATTGGCGCGGCCATCACCCTGCCGGGAGTGGATCCTTCGGTGGTGCAGGGGTATCTGGACACAGCGGAGGCGAAGACGGGGAATGCCCTGACGACGCTGATCAGTGCCTTCAGTGGCGGTGTGGTCGCGGCCTGTTCGATTTTCGCGCTGGGCATCATGCCGTACATCAGCGCGTCGATCATGGTTCAGTTGCTGACGGCGGTGGTGCCGAAGCTGAGCAAGCTTGCGAAGGAAGTGGGCGGGCGTCAGAAGATCACGCAGTACACGCGTTACCTGACGATCATTCTCTGTGTGATTCAGGGATATCTGATGGCGCGGGGGCTGTGCCATCCCGAGGGGAATGTGCTGCTGCGGGGGATGGATGAGTACTTGAAGAGTTCGGCCCGCCAGCTGGTTCCGCAGAACCTGGTGGATACTTTCGGTTTCTATGGGATTGCGGTGACGGCGATGACGGCCGGAACACTGTTCCTGATGTGGCTGGGCGAACAGATCACGGAGCGGGGCATTGGAAACGGGACATCGCTGATCATTTCGGTCAATATTCTCGCCGATCTTCCCAATGCTCTGGTCAATACTTTCCGGGACTATGTGCGGGCTGGTGATCCGGTGAAGGCGATCAAGCTGGTTGGCCTGATAGCGTTGTTTGTGCTGACGGTCGCGGGCATCATCATTCTGACGCAGGCGACACGGAAGATTGCGATCAACTACGCGAAGCGCATGGTTGGGCGCAAGGTCATGGGTGGTCAGTCCACGCACCTGCCGATTCGCTTGAACTATTCCGGGGTGATGCCGATCATCTTTGCTTCGGCGATCATTTCCTTTCCGGCGGTCATCATCAATTGGATCTTCAAGGATTCCGACTGGGCGAAGAAGTTCCTCGAGATTTCCCAGAACAACGGTCCGTGGCACTGGCTGATCTACCTTGTGCTGATTTTCTTCTTTGCGTATTTCTGGGTGGCGACGATGTTCCAGCCAACGCAGATTTCCGAGGATCTGAAATCGAACGGGGGTTACATTCCGGGGATCCGGCCGGGTAAGCCGACGGCTGACTTTCTTGATTTCACGATGAGCCGGTTGACCTTTGCCGGGGCGGCGTTTCTGAGTCTGGTGGCGATTGTTCCGCAGATGATGACGCACTACGCGCAGATTCCGTATTTCACGGCGCAGTTTTTCGGGGGAACCAGTGTACTGATTCTGGTGGGCGTGCTGCTGGATCTGATGCGGCAGGTGGAGACCCATCTTCTGCAGAGGAACTACGATGGTTTCCTGCGGAAGGGCAAGATTCGTGGCCGCTATGAAGGCGACGGGACGCTGCGCGAGGGTGCTGGATCCGCCGGTGGGAAAGTGGTGCTGCTGTATGTGGCCCTCGCGGTACTGATTCTCATTGGCATCAGTTCGGCGATTTACCGCAAGTTGAACGGCTGAGCCAAACCCATCCGGCGTTGTGGCAAAAGGGGGCAAGATACCGATCCGGAAAGGGGCGGAACTTGACGGGCTGAGAGAGGCTGGTCAGGTAGCCGCTGATGTGCTGCGGCGGACGTGCGAGGCGGTGAGGCCTGGCGTTTCGACGCGTGAGGTGGACGAGGCGGCTGGGCAGTTCATGGCGGAGGCGGGGTGTCGCAGCGCCTTTCTGGGTTACCGGGGGTTTCCTGGGCGTATCTGCATATCCCTCAATGAGGAGGTTGTGCATGGTATTGGCCGGGCGAACCGGATCATTCAGAATGGGGACATTGTGAAGATTGACGTGGGGATTGTCCGGAACGGGTGGATCGGGGATAATGCGGTGACGGTCCCGGTCGGAATGATCCCGCCGGAGGTGCATCAGTTGCTGCGGGTGACAGAGGAGTCGCTTCATGTGGCTGTGAGTCATGCCGTACCGGGCGGGCAACTGCGGGTACTGTGTGGGAGTGTGGATCAATTTGTGCGGCGATTTGGGTTTTCCGTGGTTCATCAGTTTGTGGGGCACGGGGTCGGCCGGCAATTGCATGAGAGCCCGGAGGTTCCGAACTTTGACAACGGGCGGATCAAGGTGCGCCTGGAACCGGGTATGGTTCTGGCGATTGAGCCCATGGTGAACATGGGAACTCCCGAGGTGATGGTGCTGGCAGACCGTTGGACCGCAGTCACCCGGGACCGGCGTCACAGTTCGCACTTTGAGCACACGGTCGTCGTGACGGACAGTGGACCGGAGATTCTGACTCCGAGAGAGCGGCTCAATCCGCCGCTGCAGCCTCCGACGGTCAAGGTGTAGGATCCGGATGGAGCTTGTCAGGGCCGACAGCGGGTCCTGAGATCTGTCTGGCCGGGGCGCATGCCGTTTCCGGGTGGCGTTTCCGGGTGTGTGCGGTGGCGGATGGAGGCCCCTGGCACCTTATTTTGTGGCGTTCCTGCGTCCATGGTGCCGGGATTCCCTGTGGGCGCTGCGGGCCTCTGGGGTAATGGCCGCGCGTGGCTCTGGGGATTCCCAGGAGGGCATTGGTCAGGACGTTCCGGCCCGGAGTCGACCGCGTCGGCGGAGCCAGCGGGCGATTTCGATGGGGTCGCTGAGGGCGGTTGAGCCCATGAGGCCGATGGCGGTGGCTTCCCTGCAGCGCTTGAGGCCCCACGCTTCTTCTGCGAGGTCGCAGGCGTCTGCGTAGCGGCCTTCGTAGAGGGCGAGCAGGCCGAGTTGCAGAGAGTCGTGGGTGGCCTGGAGGATGTGGCCGAGCATGGCGACCTCGCAGCCGCAGTGCGGGCAATGTTCCTGGTGGGGAAGCGGGACCTGGTGCCGGCAGTATGGGCAGGGTACATCCATGGGGGATGGGATGGCGTGGATTCAGGTGGCCGCGGCGACGGTGACCGACGCCGGGCGGAGAATGCCATCACGGTTCCGGTAACCGCGGAGCGACTCCGCGATGACGGTACCGGCTTTGTCTTCACTGGCTGCAGGTGCCGTACAGACCATCGTCATGGTGTCGGGATCAAAGGGCAGACCGATTGTTTCGATGACCTCGATGCCCGCGGCCCTGAGCGTGGTCTGGAGTGCGGAGGCCACCGGCACGGGAGCTGCGCCGATGCGGTCGGCGAGGGCGATGAGAGCGAGGCCAAGGGGTCGGCTGGCGGCTGGATGCTGTGTTCCGGCGGCGAGCGACTGGAGAGCCCCGCCGAACTTCTCGGCAGTTTCCGAGGAACGGCGGAACGCTCGGCGCAGTTCATTGCGGAGAGCAGCCAGTTCTCCATAGAAAGTGAAGAGGTCCGGCGGGTCCGGGGGATCGAAATCCTGGGCAGGATCTTCGATTTCGGCTAGTTCCTCGAGGGCTTCATCGAGTTCGTCGCGCAGGTCCTCGCGCCATCCAGGCGGGGCGGGAGCCTTGATGCCCGAGTTCATCGGAAGGCTGCCATCGTCATCGAAGCCCGACTCTTCCGGGTCGTCTCCCATTTCGAAGCCGTCATGGTCTCCGCTGTCGGCCGCGAGGCCGTCGCCGTTTTCGTCCTGCGGGCGTTTGGACTCTGGCGAAGGATCGTTCCATGAAGGATCGGAGTCACCCCGGCCGGGTTTGCGGGCGTCGTCGTCGGAAGGCAGAATCACGGGTGTAGGATGATCAGAGGGACTGGCTGAAGGAATCGCCTGGCTTGAACGAGAGGACGAAGGCGGTCAGCAGAGAGATGACCTGTTCGATGTCCGAGAAACTGGCGCATTCGACAACGGAGTGCATGTAGCGCAGCGGGAGCGAGACGAGGGCTGAGGGGGTGCCCTCGCGGATATGATAGATCGAGTCGGTATCGGTGCCGCTGTAGCGCGAAGAGGATTCGTGCTGGATCGTAATCTTCTCCCTGGCAGCGGTTTTGAGGAGTCGTTCGATGACGAGCGGGTGGCAGCAGGTGCCGTGCGTGATGGAAGGGCCGCCTCCGAGCGTGACGGAGCCGTGGCGGGCTTTCTCGATGCCGGGGGAATCGGTGGCGTGGGTGACATCGAGGCAGATGGCGACATCTGGTTTGAGGCGATACGTGACCATGCGTGCCCCGTATCCTCCGATTTCCTCCTGGACGCAGTTGGCGGCGATGACAGTGGCGCGGAGTTTCTTCCGTTGGCCGTGGAGGCGGCGGATGGTTTCCGCGATGATGAAGCCACCGATGCGGTTGTCGAGGGCGCGTCCGATGATGCGTCCGTCGCCGAATTCCTCAGCGGAGTCCGCATAGACGGCGGGGTGACCGACGCGCAGGCCGAGTTTGGCGACGGCCTTGTCGGAATCGGCACCGACATCGACGTAGAGCTCGTGGACTTCGGGGGCTTTTTCTCCGCCGGAGCGGTCGCGGATGTGGATGGCGGTGTTTCCGATGATTCCGGTTACGGGGCCTTGGTCGCCCTGGAAAATGATGCGGCGGCCGCGGGCGGTGGCGTAGTCGCTGCCTCCGATGCGGTCGATGTGAAGGAAGCCTTCCTTGGTGATATGTTTGATCATGAAGCCGATTTCGTCGGCGTGGGCTTCGAGCATGATGCGGAACGGGGTCTGGCCTTCGAGGACGGCCCATGTGCTTCCGTAGGCGTCGCAGGCTACGGAGTCGGCGTGTGGCTTGACCCAGGCGGCCCATTTGCGCTGTCCGGCCATTTCGAATCCGGTGGGGCTGGGGGTATTGAGGAGGTCCAGCAGGAATGACTTGGTGGCTTTATCCATGGCGTGATGACAGTGGACGCGGCAAGTGGGCGAGGCAAGCCGCTTCGATTGCCGTTGCAAAGGAGGGTCCCGGGAATGAGGAGGGTGCAGAAGATTATGCAGCCGAGCGAGGAAACAGAGCACCGAGGGTGGATTTTCATGCGGGTCCTGTCTGTGGTCCTCGCCTGGCAATTGCTGCAGTTTGCGGGCGGTGTGTTCACCTTCATGAGTGTGTGGCCTTCGGTGGCTGGCACGCATGCAGCCTTGGCGGTCGGCGCCATGAGGGATGAACTGATGTGGCGGCATGCTGGGGTGCTGGGGAGGGCGTACTTGCCCGCGGGGCTGCTGATGGCGGTCGTCATTTATCCAGTGGTGGTGATGTGGGCCGGGCGGGGCAGCCGCTTCTGGGCGCAGGCATGGCGTTCGCTGCTGCTGGTGCTGCTGGTGACGCTGCTGGTGTCGGTCGCCGTGGTCTGTTTTCGTCCGTGGATGGTGAATGGAATGGACGGGCGGCACTGGTATTTCCGCATGCAGGAGGATCTCCCTGGCTGGGTGCGGGTTGGACTGCTGCCGTTTGCCTTGAAGGGAACGGCGGTGGCGTGGTTGGCCTTCAGTGGTGGATGGTACTGCTATCGGATGGTGCGCTGGCTGCGTGGCGGGTGGACGCCGGGTGCCTGTGCGGCGACGGCGAGCGGCATGGTGGCGCTGGCCGGGTTGGGGCTGCAATTGGTTCCCGATGCCGGTGCGGGCGGCGTCATGGAGAAATCCGAACGGGCAGCATCGCGCCCGAATGTGATGGTCCTTGTCGGGGAGTCTCTGCGGGCGGATTACGCCTTTGGGCAGCGGGGAGGAAAGGACGTGGCTCCGGTGCTGCAGCGGCTGGCGGATCAGGGGGTGAGATTCGACGCATGTCTGACTCCGGTGAATGGCAGTGCTGGGGCGCTGGCGTCGCTGCTGACGGGTGTGTATCCGCACAGTCATGGTGTGAGGCATGAATTTCCCGGACGGGAGGAAAGTGCCTGGCTTGGCGGCGGGGTGCCCAGATTGCCCGAGAAGTTGCGGGAACTTGGGTACGAAACCTTTGTCGCGGGTGACGGTGGGGCCGGTCGGGTGGCGGCGTTGCCGTTTGGCTTTGAGACGGCGGAACTGGAGTCGGGTGGCTCGGTGCGTGCCGTGGTGAGTGAGGAGATCTGCCGCGTGCACCCGCTGCTGGCAGCGTGGTTCTGGCATCCGGCGGGGCGCTGGCTGCTGCCCGACCTGGCGGACAGTGCTCCGATGGTGACTCCGGAATCGGTGACCGACCGGGTCTGTGATCGGCTCGAGAAGCGGCGAACGGAGGAACGGCCCTTTTTCTGGACGGTTTACTATTCCTGCGGCAGGATGCCGTATGAGAACAGTCCGCGGCAGTTTGCGGGAGCTGGGGGCCGGGAGAGAATGGCGCGGATGGGGTCGGATGCGGGAGAGTGGTTGGAACCGGCGGGCGGGGGCGGGGCAGGCAAAGGGGTGGCCGTGGAAGCGGTACGCGATCTCTATGCCGGTGCGGTGGGACGGTTTGATGAGTGTGTGGGCCGGGTTGTGGCGAGATTGAAGGCGACGGGTCAATGGGAGAACACGATTCTGCTGGTGGCGGGAGATCACGGGGAGGATCTTCTGGAGGACGGGTTGTCTGTGGGGCATGGAAATGGACTGCAGGGAGGGGATGGGACGATGCGGGTTCCGGCTATTCTCCATCTCCCCGGGCGCCGCAGCCCGGCGGTGGTACCGCACGTCGTGAGGCTGGTGGATTTTGCGCCGACGCTGCTGGGCCTGTGTGGTGGGGATGCTGATGCCGGGATGGAGGGAATGAGTCTGGAGCCGTATCTTTCCGGAGGCGTGGATTCCGGGAGGGTGGCGTATGGGGAATCGTCGGTGCCGTTTCCGGTGCGGAAGATGGAGGGTGAACGACCGCTGGTATTGGTGCCGGAGGGAGCGGTTCTGGTCACGGATGGATCAGCCGAGGGGCGTTTTGTACTCAATCCGACGCTGCGGGAGGAGGCATTGCAGATGAAGGAGAGGATGGTGCGGACAGGTAAATGGAAGCTGGTGTTCACCCCGGGTGAGAGTCGCGACATCCTGCGGCTTTTCGATGTGGTGGGGGATCCGGAATGCCGGGAGAATGTTGCGCTCCGTTATCCTGAGACGGCTGAGGTATTGCGCCGTGCCCTGTGGGAATGGATGCGTGAGCGCCGTCAGCGGACGGTGCCGGAGCTGTTTCCGGGAGGGGAACCCGAACCTGGGGGGGCGGCGCTGTGAGGGGCGGAACCGACAGCTCTTCCCGCCGTGGATTGACCATTCCCGAGGTGCTGATTCTGCTGGTGATGGTGGGCCTGCTGGTGGGGTTGGCCTATCCTGGCTGGCGCAGGAGCGTGGAGCACCGGAAGGGGCGGGGGGAGCCTGTCACCGGTGCCACGAGGCCCGCGGGAGCCTGATTCCGCGATGGACAAGGCGAAGTGGCAAGCCATGGAACTGCTTCGGAACGGGCCGTGAGCGTGCACCGTTTCCTCTCCGCCGGCCAATTTCACCACCTCATTCCATGCACGACCCTCGCATTGATCAGTTAGCCCGTCAGCTCATCAGTCACTCCGTGGCACTGAAGCCCGGGGAGAACATCCTGTTTGATCTCTACGACACTCCTGCGGAGATGGGGATCGCACTGGTGAGGGCGGCGCGTGCGGCTGGAGGAATTCCTCAGGTGCAGATTCACGACGCGCGGGTCACCCGGGAGCTGCAGCTTGGCGCGGTGGAGAAGCAGTACGACGACTGGAGCGGCGTGCAGATGAATCTGATTGAGCGGATGCAGGCCTACATTGCGATCCGGGGCAGTCACAACATCACGGAGAGTTCCGATGTGCCGGCGGAGCGGATGAAGCTGGTGATGTCGAAGATGCGTCCGGTGATGAATCATCGGGTTCAGAGAACGCGGTGGTGCGTGCTGCGGTGGCCGAATCCTTCGATGGCGCAGCTCAACAGCATGAGCACCGAAGCCTTCGAGGATTTCTACTTCCGGGTTTGTCTGCTGGATTACGCTGCCTTGAAGCCCGGCATGATGGCGCTGGAGAGGCTGATGGACGAGGCCCGGCAGGTTCACATCAAGGGCCCGGGGACCGATCTGCGGTTCAGCATCGAGGGGATCGGCAGCGAGGCCTGCGGAGGCGAGAAGAACATTCCTGACGGGGAGTGCTTCACGGCACCGGTCAAGGATTCCGTGGAAGGCGTGGTGTCGTTCAATGCGCCGACGATTTACCAGGGGATTGCGTTCGACAGCGTGCGGCTGGAGTTCTCGAGGGGCCGCATTGTGAAGGCCACGGCGAACAACACCGAGGCGATCAACCGGGTGCTCGACTCGGACGACGGGGCGAGGTACATCGGGGAATTTGCGATTGGGTTCAACCGGGAGATCCTGCATCCGATGCGCGACATTCTTTTTGATGAGAAGATCGCCGGCAGTTTCCACTTCACGCCTGGTCAGGCGTATGAAGGGAAGACGGACAATGGGAACCGCAGCCAGGTGCACTGGGATCTGGTGTGCATTCAGCGTCCGGACTATGGGGGTGGGGAGATTTACTTTGATGGTCAGCTGATCCGGAAGGACGGCAAGTTTGTGCTGCCCGAGTTGGAAATGCTGAACTGAGAGGAGGCATCAATCGTGGTCGGAGATGGCGGTCCCCTGGGCGGTGTGCATGGCGTCCATTTCCCGGCCGCGGAACTTGTTCAGCCATGGCCGAACATCGCCTGGGGATCGGTAGGTTCCGTAGGGAACGATGGCGACGCGTGCGGCTTCGGTGCGGTCCTTGAAATTGCCGAACCGGTCGATCTGGCCTTTGGTGGAGGGCATGACGGATTCGATGAATGAGCGGATATCGGTCTGATCGGCGTAGTTGTCCGCGAGTTGATCGAAGGGGCCATCGTTCCAATCGTTGTCTCTGACTGACGCTGCGGCGACGGCGGCAAGAACCTTCCGGTTTCCGGCGATGGGATCGAGCCAGAAGATGAATCCAGTGCGGCGTCCGATGGCGAGGTTGGGCGAGAGCTGGGAGAAGTGCTCCGGATGGGGGAGCGAGGGGTCGAGGATCCAGGCAAAAGCCCTGCGTGGCCGGTCGCAGATGAGGATGAAGCGCAGTCCGCTTTCATCGCAGGTGCGCTGGACGAAAGTTTCGCCGGTCCGCAGCGGGAGGTTGCGTGGCGGCGATTGATCCAGGGCGAGGAAGCGGAAGTGGACGGTTTTGGATTTCCACGTGACGCGGCAGGAGAGCGGAGAGGGGGAAATGATGGAGATTCCATCGGCGGGCCCGAACCATTTGACGAGGGACAGGGGGGGGAGTTCCGGGCAGGGGGAAGCGAGGCATTCGGAGTAGGCGAAGCACAATTCGCCTTTTTCGCGGCGGCCTGCGGCGAGCCGGATGTTTCCGCGCAGGGTGCGCCCGTCGGCGGCGAGTTGCCAGTACCAGTAGTTCTCGGAGGGGTGCACGGTGACTTCCGGGGGGAGGGCGGCGAAGACCGTGCTGAAGACTTCGGCGGGTGAGTCGGGGTTGGGAGTGCCTGAGGCCAAGCCTGTGATGAGCGTTTCGGCGGACACCATGGCGGGCGGCGGGGTGGTCGCCGTGCTGGTCTGGAGAGTCAGGAGAATGGCGGGAAGGAGCATGAGAGGAGGCTGGGAGTGGAAGCGTGCGCCATCCAGAGAGTACGAGCGGCGTGCGCACAACGGACTTGTCAGAGAGGTCACCTGCTGCCAGTTGACCGGATGATGAGGACGATCGTGGCAGTGCTTTCCGTGGCGTTGGTGCCGTGGATGCCTGCTGCTGTCATTGAGAGCACCCACAAAGTACTGCAGGAAGCAGGTTTGAGTGATCTCCAGCTGGGATTCCGTCCGCAGTTTGTCCGGTTGGGACCGGCGGAGAGAGAGTCCGGGACAGGGGTTCTGGTGCGGCGGGGGGTTCTGGAAATGGGGGCTCAGCAGAGTCCGGAGCGGCATGCCGTGGCTATCCGCTGGCAGGGAAGAGTCCCGGAGAGTCTGGAGGTGGATGGGAACGGCGATGGGACGATCGGGCGTGGGGAGACGGTACGGTTCATCCGGCAGAATCCGGACGAGGTTCGCCCTGGAAGTGACGACGTCTGGGAGGCGGCGCTGCCTCTGAGGCTACCCCTTGAAGGGGGACGTCACCGTGGGGTGGTGAAGTTTTACTGGTCGAAGCGGGCTTCGGTAGCGCAGCCTGACTGGCTGCACTACTACTGTGATTATGGGATGAGCGGGCGACTGGCGTTTCCTGGAGGCAAGGAAGTGCGGATGGTACTGGTGGACATGAGTTGCCGGGGGACCTTTGAATTTGGTGATGTCAGCACGACAGATACCGCTGCGCTTTGGCTTGATTTTGATGGTGACGGAACGAACGACCGGGGCGAGTATCATCTGGTGAATCGTCCCTTCGAGGCTTTTGGGCGATGGTACCGGGTTGCCGAGGTGGCATCGGCTGGGCTGGTTCGGTTGATGGAGGTACCTGCGCCGCCGGGCACGAGGCGGGAGGGACCGGACCTGAGTGCGGGGAAGGAAGCGCCTCCGTTTGCGGTGCTGGACCGAGAGGGTCGGGCGGTGCGGATGCCTGACGGTTACCGTGGCAAGCTGGTGCTGCTGGATTTCTGGGCTTCGTGGTGTGGTCCTTGTCTTACGGAGATCCCATCGATCGTGGGGGCGGGACGCCGGTTCCGGAGCGACGGCCTGGAAATTCTTGGGGTATCACTGGACACCACGGACTCAGGGGCGGCCCTTGCCGCCCTGTCGGCGAAGGAGGGCATGAACTGGCCGCAGGTGCACGACGGCAAGGGGTGGCAGAGTGATCTGGCCCGGCTTTATGGAATTCAATCGATCCCGTTCCGTGTGCTGGTGGACGGTACGACCGGGAAGATTGTGGTCAGTGGGGACCTGCGGCGCGGGGAACTGCTATCGGCGATCGAGAAAGCGGTGCGCGAGCGCAAGGCACCCTGAGCGCGGTCTGCGCCGAGGCTGAGTTCCGGTCATGAAGTGACGGTTACCGGGCCAAGATGGGCAGGCAGCATCCGCATGGATGGTGCCCTCCAAAGGCTGGCGGAGGGAATGCGGGGATCAGATTTTCTCGAGCGACCACCCCTCGCGGTAGGGTTGACTGACCAATTTGGCGGCTTCCGGATCTCCTCCGAGCGTACCGTTCGTTTCGTCCCAGGTGAGGGTTTTCTCCGGGAAGCGGACAGCGATGGTGCCGAGGAGGGCGGCGGTGGTGAGCGGGACAGCGTAGTCGAAGTGGCTGGTGGTTTTGCCTTCGCCGAGGCAGGCGAGCACGAACGAGGTATAGTGTTCCTGCGGGCTGCCGGGCTCCATTTTCCGGCGGAGTTCCGGAGGTTTGCCTGGGCGGAGGAGTTGGGGGCGGGAGCCGAAGTGAACGATGAGCAGGGTGGCTTCTTCTCCGACGATGGCAGCGCCGTTGCCGGGGACTTCGCGTCCTTCCATTCCGGGGATCTGGCCTGGGGACGGTTTGCGGCCACCGTCGTACCAGTACAGGGGGAGGGTGGGACCTGTTGTGAAGGGGGTGCCGGCAAACGAGTATTCGAACGTTTCCCACTGGGGCCAGCTTTCGCTGCGGCGTTTGGCGTCCTTGAGCCATGCATCTTCGGCCCCGGTGCAGCGCACGCTGAGTGGGGATCCGAGGTCGAGGGCCTTGAAGGGGGTGTCCATGATATGGCAGGCGAAGTCGGCAATGGCTCCTCCTCCGAAATCCTGCCATCCGCGCCAGTTGAAGGGGTGGTAGATTTTGCCCTGGTAGGGTCGGGTCGGTGCGCCACCGAGCCAGAGGTCCCACGACAGGCCCTGCGGGATGGTTTCCTCGCCATCGGGACGGGGTGCCTGGGCAAAGGTGGCGCCGCTCCAGCAGTGTACTTCCTTCACTTTACCGATGGCTCCCTCCTTCACCATCTGGACGGCGGTACGGTATTCACTGCTGCTCTGGATTTGGTTGCCCATCTGAGTGATGACACCCGCCTCGCGGGCGGCGGAGCGGAGCGCCCGGGCTTCCGCAATGGTGCGGGTGAGGGGTTTCTGGCAGTAGACGTGCTTTTTCCGGCGGAGGGCCTCCATGGCGATGAGGGCGTGCATGTGATCGGGCACGGTGATGCTGACGCTTTCGATGCGGTCGCCTTCGGTCCTGAAAAGTTCGCGCCAGTCCTGGTAGATGCGGGCGTTGGGGAATTTCTCGCGGGCGGCCGGGTGGTTGCGGGTATCGACCTCGGCGATGGCGACCACTTCCATGCGTCCTGAGGCCATGAGGGCGTCGATGTCCGATGCCGCCTGCCCCGTGATCCCGATGGCGGCGTGCTTGAGTTTCCTCCCTTGATCCTGAGCCCTGAGGGGGCCTGCGGAAAGGAACGGTGCAGAAGCCGCGAAGGCGGCGACGTGTCGGAGGGACTGGCGGCGATTCATCATATTGACGCCCGGAAACGTACCGCAGGGGGCCGTACTGTCAGCGAATCCCTCCGTGCTCACGGCAGAGAGGCCCTCAGTCGGAGGAAGCGTGGTGAGCCCGGGGTGATGGGGAGGGAGTCGCGCACGGTTGCCGCAATGGCATTGCTTCCGCTGGTGCTGGAGATGACGAGGGGAGACTGGAAGCCGTCGGCGGCGGAATCCCAAACGGTGGTCCATGGGCCTGACGGACTGGGTGCCGCTTCCGTGCGGTAGGTGAGACCGCCGGTGAAGAGTCGGGCCGGGAAGGCGAGAGTGAGGTAGGATTGCCCTTCGAGGAGAGTGGTGCCCGTTTCGGGAATGGGCAGGTAAGGGGTGCCCGGTGTCGCGGGGTTGGTGAGGAAGGCGTATTCCAGGAGGTTGGGTCGACCGTCCTGATCGGGGTCGGCGCCGGGTTCAGCCTCTGGCCCGCTGAGTCCCTCCTGAGAGGTCCATTGCTGATAGGGGAGATTCACGGTGACGGTGAGCGACGCCGAAACCGTGAGATTGTCGAGGTCTCGGGCGGTAATGCGTATGGTGGCGGTGCCCTCGGCGAGCGGATTGAGGCTCAGCGCGGATCCGGTCACGGAGGCCGTGCAGATCGAAGGGTGAAGGCTTTCCACCGCAAAGGACAAGGGTGCCACGGGGCCTGCGGAGAGAATCCTGACGAGGGAGTCGGTCGAGAAGGCGGCAGGTGGAGGACTGGTGACTGGGCAGGCTCCGAGCACACTGTTCACCGACGAGTAGTTGCGGATTTCCAGGGCGGCGATGGTATCGGCCACCTGCATGCCGTTTCCGGCGACCCGGGCGAAGACCGTGAAGCCATCATTCTGGTTATTGAGGTTGGCGGCGTTGTCAGCGAGGCTGATGAAGTATTCGCAGGTGGCGCTGTCGGGGTCGCCTCCGAGTTTGGCCATGGCCACGGTGCCGCGGGCGTTGGTGATTTCCGGTTCGTTGACGACCGGGGGTTGGCGGGAGATTGAAGGGGTACCGGGTTCAGCCCGGTAGCCGCCGCCCTGGAGCACGAAGCCGGGCACACTGCGGTGAATGATGGTGTTGAGGTAGTCACCCCGGCTCAGGTATCCGGTGAAGTTTGCGACTGTCTGCGGGGCGGCTTCCGGGAAGAACGCAAAGTCGATCGAACCGGTGTTGAAGGTGACCCGGGCGGCCTGAGAGACATCGGGGTCGCGGAAGTGCGTGGAGAGGTCAATGGCGGGGGGTGCTGCTCCCCGCTGCAGGGAGGCTGGGGGTATGGGCAGGGAGGCGACCGGGCCCGTGAGGGCGGGGACGGGCCGGAAGATGGTGATGCGGAGCCGCTGCGTGGCGATGGTTCCGTTGCTGAGCGTGGCTTGGACGGTGGCCGCGAAGCGTCCCCTCGTGACTGGTGAGCCCGTGATTCTTCCGGTGGCGGAGTCGAGGGAGAGGCCTGCGGGAAGATCGGTTGCGGAGTAGCCAGTGACGGTGGTGCCGCTGCAGGACAGGGTGAGTTGGTGGGAAAACGGTGTGTCGACGAGGCCGCTGACATATTCCGTGCTGGAGATGCGTGGCGGGGCCGTCAAGGTGAGTGGGGAGGAGAAGGAGAACTCGGCACCCTTGCTTTTGAAGGAGACTGCCGCCCACTGGAAGAAGCTGCACGAAGGCCATGACGTGAGGGTATCCGTGTAGCTGGATGTATTGGCGTCGACGGTGACAAAGATGCTGTAGTTGCTCGATGGCGACGTCCGATAGACGATGTAGAAGCCCTCCTCGTCCGTGGAATTGTCCTTCCATGAGCACTGGAAGGCTCCATCGGGCTGCCACGACAGGGTGAAGTCCGTCGGAGCGGCTGGCGGGGCGGCTTGTGAGGTTGCGGCGCAGGAGAGAACGAAAGCGGCGCCGATGGCGCAGAGGGAGAGCGGCTGATGATTCACGGAATGAGGAATAGCATCCCGCTGAGCGGTCTGCCAAGGACGGAAAGTTTGGCCGTTCAGTCCTTTGCGGTTGAGGCGAAGTGGGCGGCGACGACAGCGAGCGTGACCACTCCGCTGAGCGGCATGAGGATTGCGGCGAGCAGTGGGTTCATGTGACCAGCGAGGCAGATGGCGGCGGCGGCGGCATTGTAGAGCACCGCGAAAGCGGCGACGCGCCGGACGGCACGCTGGCGGAGCCTTGCGGTGGCGATGAGCGAGCTGAGGAAGCGGAGGCTGCGTCCGAGGAAATAGAAATCCGCCTTGGCTTCGAGGAGGCCTTTGTCGACGACTGGCGTGCCGGTGCAGGACGCGGCGGAGAAGGCGAGACTGTCGTTCATGCCATCCCCGATGTAGAGCGTGTCACCGCGGTCGAGAGCGCGGACGACGGCTTCCTTCTCCGTGGGAGAGAGCGATGCGTGGGCCTGGCCGGGAGGGATGCCGAGTTCGGAGGCGAGCGAGCCTACTTTTCCGGGTTGGTCGCCGCTGAGGAGATGGAGGGAGAATCCAGACTTCTGGAGGGCTGCGGTCTGGGTGGCGGCGTCCGGACGGAGGGAATCGCGGAAGCGGAAGCCTGCCAGCGGTATGCCGTCGCAGGCGAAGACGGCATCGCTGCGCTGGGGCTGGGATGGTGCGGGGGCCTGCCAGTCCGGGCGACCGAGCGACCAGCGGGCACCGGAGTTGTCAGAGAACCAGACGCCGAGGCCCGGGGTTTCATTTACTTCAGCGTCGGGCAGTGGATCGAGACGACCGGAGGAACCGAGGGCTTCGACGAGGCTGCGGCTCACCGGGTGGAGGCTGTCCATGGTGAGCGAGAGGAGGGCGCGGCGGGCCTCCGGCTTGAGGGAGGCGAGGGCGTCGGGGTTTTCGAGGGCGGGGTTTTCGAGGGTGAGGGTACCGGTTTTGTCGAAGAGGATTTTGCGGACGCGGAGGAGTCGTGGCCAGAAGACGGCGCGTCTCACGAAGACACCGTGGCGTTCCATGCGGGCTGCGGCGAGGTCATCCGCGAGTGGAAGCGCGACGCCGAGGGCACAAGGGCAGGAGACCACGAGGAGGGAGATCATGACCTGGAGGGCAAGCTCCGGTTTTCCGGTCGTGATGAGCCATCCGGTGAAGCCAGCGGCAGCGAGGAGGAGGACGATGGCGATGTAGATTCCGAGGATGCGGTCGAGGACCGGGTGGCGGGCTTCTTCCTCGCGGGTCTCGCGGAGCCGGCGGAAGAGAGACGCGTCCCAGGTTTCCAGCGCAGCGAGGACGAGAGGAGTTCTGCCGATGTTGAGGGAACCGGCGGCGAGGCGGCCTCCGGTGCTCGCGTGCCGGGGTTCGGCTTCGCCGCTGATGGATTCCATGCTGACGGTGCCAGCCTCGCCGATGAGCTGCGAGGCGACGGGAACGACCTGGCCTGGGCTGGTGTGGAAGACGGTGCCTGGCTGAAGCTGAGAGAGCGGCAGTGGTTTTCCGTCCGGAGTGCGGACCGAGTTGGTATCGAGGGCTTCGCCGAGGAGGCGGCCGCGGTTGCGTTCGACGGCTGCCATCTGGAGGCGGCGGCCGGCCAGCATGAGAAAAGTGAAAACAGCGACGAAGTCGAAGTAGATCAGAGAATCGAGCGAGAGGAGCCAGCCCGCGAGAGATCCGGCGTAGGCGGCGAGGATGCCCGCGGCGATGGGGAGGTCGATGTGCAGGATCCCGTTCTGGAGGCTGCGGAAGGCGCGGCTGATGAAGTAGGAACCGCCGGTCAGGACAGCAAGGGTGGCGCAGACGCCGGCTGCGATGGTGAAGATGCCGGCGAGGGCGAAATCCGATTCCATGCCGAGGTAGCGGGGCAGGGAAAAGGCCATGGCATTCATGGCGAAGGCTCCGCAGAGTCCGGTGCGTCCGCTGAATTCATTGCGGACTTCGCCGGCTGCGTCGGCAGGGCCGAGGAGGTAGCCAAACTGGCGGACAGTGTCTGCGAAGCCCGAGAGATCGCATTTACCGGGAGACCACTCGAGGCGGATCCGGCCGGGGTGGGCGCGGACGCGGGCGCGCAGGGCCCCGGGGGAGCGGGAAAAGACCCGTTCAAGGAGCCAGACGCATCCGACGCAGGAGATTCCCTGGACGGCGAGATCGAGTTGGGCGACTCCTGCTCCGGCAGCCTGTTCGGCGGCCGCGGCGCTTTCGGCGAGCCATGCGTAATCGCGTTTCTGAAAGGCGACGGATTTGACCGGAGCGGTGACCTTGCCGCCTTTGAGATGGTAGTACTGGTCGAAGCCGTGGTCGTGGATGAGCTGGTGCACGAAGGAGCAGCCACCGCAGCAGAATTCGTCCGAAGGTTCGGCTGGTTCGAAGTGCGTGCCGCAGTGGCGGCAGGAATGATCGGTGGACGCTTTCATGGTGTGGTGTCCGGGATGGCAGCTGGGGCGTGGTCGGTTCTGTTCTTGTCTGGAGCGTCGCAGAAGGGGCAGGCGGCGGCGGGGGCTTTTCCGTCGGTGGGAGGCGGGGCTGCGTTGGCTGGGAGAGTGGGCCAGAGTCTGGCGAAGACGAGCAAGGCTCCTGCGAGCGCGACACCGCGGCGGACTCGGCCCATGGCGGCGGGGCTGAGCTGGTGTTGCCAGACGTGGAAGCGCTGCTGCGCGAACCAGAGAAGCGGGACCGTGCCGAGGGCGAAGGCGAGCATGAATTCGGCTCCGCGGAGGGCGGAACCGCTTACGAGGGCGATGCCGGCCATGATGTAGAGGGGGCCGCAGGGCATCAGCGGAGTGGCGAGGCCGAGGGCGAGGGCTCCCTGGCGAACGGGAATGCGGACAAGGCGGAGGCGGGTGCGGGCCGACCATTTCCGGAGGAAGGCGGGACGGGGAAGGCGGACATGGAGACCCAGGGCGATGCCGAGGAGGATCACGGCAAGGAGCCAGGGAAGGAACATGACGGGCGATCCCGTGAGTTTCTCGAGCGGCCAGCGACCGAGGCTCCCGGCGATGATTCCGAGCAGAGTGTAGGATACGAGTCGCCCGGTATGGTAGAGGGCGGCGGCCTGCATCTGTTCGTCTTCGCCGTTCCTGAGGGCCATGAGGCTGCAGGCGACCGGTCCGCACATGCCGGCGCAGTGAAGGCTGGTGGCGAGTCCCGCGACGAATGCGCCGGCCGCCGTGTTGACCGTTTCAATGGCTGGCATGGCTCTGACGAGGCTGGGGTTCGATGTGCTGCGGGGTGTGCTGGGAGGCCCAGATGACGAAACCGATCCACCATGAGACAAAGAGAACCTTGACGGCTACGATGATGACCCACGGGCGCTGGTGGAGGAATGCTTTCATGATTTTGGAGTGGTGGCAGGGAAGGCTTAGCGGGGTGAGGTGCCCGTGATGGTGGCGGCGGCGTCGGGCCCGAGGAATTCGACGGTTTTGCGGATGGTGTCGCCGCCCCTGGCCGGGCGGGCTTCGATGGTGAACTGGAAGGGGCCCTGGTATTCCTGCTGAGGCATGGTGAACATGACCGTTTTCTGGATTTCCTTCTCCGGTTCGAGGATCACGGCGGAATCCATCCCACTGACAGCGAGGGCCTGCGGACCGCCGGAGGCCGTGAGTTCGTAGGAAATGGTTTCCGTGGCCTTGCTCATGAGGCGGAGGATGAACTGATTGCGGACGGTTCCGTGATCGGTCATGTAGGGCATGCCACGCATGCGTACGACGCTCATTTCGAAGCTATGAATGCGGGTGGTGGCCCAGAGAGAGACGCCGGCACCGGCGAGGAGCAGGAGAGAGTAGAGGGCGATGCGGGGTCGGAAAATCCGGCGGGTACGGCCAGCGAGTCCCTGGAGGGAATCGTAGCGGACGAGTCCACGGGGACGCTGGAGTCTGGTCATGACTTCGTCGCAGGCGTCGACGCAGGCGGCGCAGCCGATGCATTCCATCTGGAGGCCGTTGCGGATATCGATACCGGTGGGGCAGACCTGGACGCAGCGACGGCAGTCGACGCAGCTTCCGGCTGAGGGGTCGCCGGCCTTGCCGCGTGGTTCACCCCGATGGCGGTCGTATCCGATGTTGAGGGTATCGTCGTCGGTGAGAACGGATTGGAGTCGACCGTACGGGCACATGATGACGCAGAACTGTTCACGGAACCAGCTGAAGCAGAAGTAGAGGATGGCGGTGAGGGCCATGACCGCTGTGAAGACGGTGAAGTGCTGGGACGGGCTCTGGCGCATCCAGCCGTAGAGTTTCCCGAGCGACACGAAGTAGCTCAGAAAAATGTGGGCGATGGCCGCGGCGCACAGCAGGTAGAGCGAGTGTTTGAGCAGTCTCCGGGCAGTTTTGGTGATGCCCCAGGGTGCGGCGTCGAGTTTGCGGCGGGCGGCGGCGTCGCCGTCGATGAAGCGTTCGATGCGGCGGAAAACGTGGTCGAGGAAAACGGTGTAGGGGCAGGCCCACCCGCACCAGATTCTTCCGAGGAGCGAGGTGACGAAGAACAGACCGAAGCCAAGGCCACTGATGACGAAGAAGAGGAGCCAGACATCCTGGACGAGGAAGGTGAGGCCAAGGAGGTGAAAGCGGCGGTTCTCGACATCGAGGAAGACGGCGGGGTGACCGTTGATCGGAATGAGCGGAAGCAGGATGTAGATCGCAATGAGTGCGATTCCGGTCAGACGGCGGGCGAGGGTAAACCTTCCGCGGACGTCGGCGGGGTGAAGAAAGAAGCGGGATCCGTCGTCATTGATGGTCGTGACGGAATCGAGGTTCGGGCGTTTCTGGGATGGGACCATGGGGCAGGCGGGGATGCATGGAGAGCGACCGCACGAGAGTACGGGCACGATGCGGTAGTCCCGGGCTGGAGGTCATGCTGCGCATTGCCTGGGAAGTGCTGTGCAATTCTGGCGGGGGGTCGACGGAAGCGTGGGTGCTTTACCGATCCCCGGGGGCAGGGGGTGGTCTGTACGGCTGCCGCCGTCAGGTGGGACAGGGTGGCGCCGTCATTGATGACGCGCATCCGGATGATGCGGGGCTGGGTCTTGTGGAATTCCGCAGGCGCGCTGACGGAACCTGCCCACGCGCATGGGCACTGACAGCGTGCTGAGCAGCTGCTTCCGGACCTCTGGCAGCGTGATCGGGCGGTCGCCGGCCTTCCATTGAGGAACCGAGACGGCTCCGCGGCCGGGGGGGGTGGCTCAGTGGGAGGCTGTTTCCGGCTTTGCTGTGGAGAGTTTCCGCGCCTTCCTCTCCTCCCGCCACTTCGCCCACTTGGCGTTGGCTTCCTTGAGCGCCTCGATCATTTCCCGCTGCAGCTCGCTCATCGGTGGCAACGAGTTCTCGGAGGGCGGGGCTGGTGTCGGAGTCTCCGCCATAAGTTCCTCGTCCCGCTTCTTCCACTTGGCTTTGGCTTCCTTGAGCGCCTCGATCATTTCCCGCTGCAGCTCGCTCATCGGTGGCAACGAGTTCTCGGAGGGCGGGGTTGGTGTCGGAGTCTCCGCCATAAGTTCCTCGTCCCGCTTCTTCCACTTGGCGTTGCCCTCGTCGAGCGCCTTCATGATTGCCAGCTGCAGCTCGCTGATCGGCTGCGACGAGTTCTCGGAGGGTGGGGTTGGTGTCGGAGTCTCCGCCATAAGTTCCTCGTCCCGCTTCTTCCACTTGGCGTTGCCTTGCCTTGTTGCTTTGCATGCCAGCTCCAGGGACACCTTGCTCACCGGCTTTGACGGGTCGTTTGAGAGCTGGGCCGGTTTTTGGATTTTCGGAAAGCTGCTCATTGGCGTCAAGGATAGCACGTGCTTTAAGGTACTCAATACTGTCCGGCAGGCGGTTTCCGCGAAGGTGGTTGAGTGGTATCGCCGGATTCGAGGGCATCAGGGCCGCTCTGGAAGTTGCATCGGGGCCTCTGCGCAGGCCCGGCGGCGTTTGGCGAGGGCCGCCTTCAGAGTGGCCTGATCCTCATGCCAGCCCGGATGCTCCAGCACCTCCTCGGCCGTGGGCAGCAGGGCCCGATACCGCTGCCGGGCCCGGTTCCTCGACGGGCTCCCGGTCGACGGAAACCCCGTGAAATAAGGCTTTGGCGAGGGCAAAAGGAAAGGCGCTCCGTTTCGGGAGCGCCTTTCGGAATGGAGCCGGATGTCGGATTTGAACCGACGACCTGATGATTACAAATCAACTGCTCTACCACTGAGCTAATCCGGCGCGGGGTGGCCCGGGTGGTGGTACGCACCGATATGGCGCGACTCAAGGCCAAAAGAGCAGGGTTTGCGGGGGATTTGAACTGGACGGCGGATTGATCCAGCGGATAGGTGGAAGTGGAAAGATTCAGAGTCATGCCGGAGATTGTGCTGCCTTGTCCACGGTGTCAGACGCCACTGCTTGTTGATGATGACAACGCGGGGGCCGAGGTGCTGTGTCCGGGTTGCCGGGTGCATCTGGTGCTGCCGGTGGAATTGAGTGGGCGGGTGCCAGTGGTGGAGAAATCAGCGGCGGAGGAGGAAGTGTCCGGCGATGGGCGCAGGAATTTCCGGCTGAGCCGTACGGGGCAGGCAGGACCAGTGGAGGTGGGGGAAGCCGCGGCACTGGATCCCGAGAGGCGGGTTGGGGCGTTGCCGCAGAAGCGGAGGATGGAAGGGGACGAAGAGCGGAAGCGGCTGGCGGCCATGGTTGGTGAACCGGCGGCCTATGATCTGCACAAAGTCGACACAGGTGGGCGCACCGCCTTTCCCTGTCCTGGGTGTCATCGGCCTGTCTGGATGGGAAAAGGAGACGAGGGACAGGAATTGTTCTGCGAGGGCTGCGGGAGTGCCGTGCGGGCACCGGACCCGGCGAAAGGGCAAGCAGCGATCCTGCTGGGGGCAGCTGAGGGGACACAGGAACGCGAGAAGACCGTCCTGCCGGAGCGTCGGCAGGTGACGGATCTGCTTCCGGGAGAGCAGACCGGCGCGGGTCGTCCGAAACGTCAGGCAGGGGAATTGCCGCCGCTGCGGAAGAGTGGGGACGACGCGCCTGCCAGTGGGGCGAAGGAGCGGAGGGGCATGCCCCAGAGTGCGTCCGAGCCGATTCCGGCGCGAGGTGATGCGGAGTTTGCCGCGAAGCTGCCGCCGCGGCGGGAACCAGCCCCGGAACCACCCCGCAGAGTGACGGAGAAACCGTCGGATTCCGGCGGGGCGGCTGCAGGCGAGGTCGGGCCGGTGGCGCACGCGCACGGGGAGACGGCGGCTTCTGTGAAGACCCGGGTGCCGCGGGTGGCCCCGGAGCGGGCTCCTGCCTTTTCGCCGCGGCACGAGGCGGATCTTTCGGTGGAGAATGTGGGCGAATGGGGTGGTGGAGGTGAATCGGCCGAGCAGTCCCCGGTATTCCGGCGGACCGTTTCGCTGGCGTTGCTGTTTCTGCTGCTGGCGGGTGGAGGAGCCGCGGTGGTGGCGTCACGTGGATTTTTTGCCAAGGCCCCGGCGAGTGGAGTGGTGGCACAGCCTGACGGAGGAGCCACGCAGAATGCCGAGGCCGCCGTGGCCGTTCTGCAGCGGTTCTTCGGGTCCGACACCGTGGATGCGATGGCCAAGGAAGTGCGGCATCCGGATCTGACGACCGACCGGATGCGCCGGTATTATGCCAGTCAGGCACTCACGCCCCGGCAGATCAGCTTTGCGACCGACTGGGAGGAGGTCGACAATTTCGAGGGCAAAGGTGTCAATTTCATCTACACGACGGTTGAGGTCGATTCATTTCAGAAGCGCCAGGTGTGGCTGGAACTGCCGAAGGACGGCGGGCAGCCGAAGCTCGACTGGGAGCATGCGGTCAGCTGGTCCGAAGTGGCCTGGTCCGAGTTTCTGACAGGCACGCATGAGCATCCGGCAGAGTTCCGGGTGACGGCCAGTCCGGTGCATCATTACATCGGGGCATTCGAGGACGAGTACCGATACCATGCCTTCCGGCTGGCGGATCCGGAGGACAGCCTCAACTGTTACGGGTACTGCGAGACTGATTCCGAGATTGCGCGGCAGCTTCTGGCCGAGTGCCAGCAGGCAAGGCGGCGGGGCGAGGTGAATTCCGAGGGTGAAGGTGTGGCGCGCTGCATGCTGCGCCTGCGCGCGGTGCCCGATGGCAAGCGCTTCAATCAGTACATCATCGACGGGTTTGTGTGGAAGACCTGGGTTGAGCCCTGAGCGATGCCGGAGTGCGGCGGTTGCGGTTGCATTTGGCCGCGCTGCTGCCTTTGAATGACCGCGAACCCCATGGGCGTCCGCAGCCCGGGACGATTCTCAATCCTATCATGAAATACGATCTCATTGTCATTGGTGGTGGCCCTGCGGGCTACGTGGGAGCCATCCGGGCCACGCAGCTTGGAAAGAAAGTGGCCTGTGTGGAAGCGGACCGGGCCGGTGGCACCTGTCTGAACTGGGGCTGCATCCCAACCAAGAGCCTGCTCCGGAACGCCGAACTGTATCAGCTGCTGACGCACAAGGGAGCCGAGTTCGGTTTCAGTTTCGACAATCTTGCGTATGACTGGGGCAAGGTTATCGGGCGGAGCCGGAAGGTGAGCGATCGGTTGGCCGGGGGCATTGAGTTTCTCTTCAAGAAGAACAAGATTGATTACATCCGGGGGTCGGGGGCGCTGCTGGGTGGAGGCAAGGTGGAAGTCACCGGGAAGGACGGGGCCAAGTCGCTGATCGAGGGCGAGAAGATTCTGATTGCGACGGGCTGTGCGACCCGGGAAATGCCAGGTCTTCCATTTGATGGGCGCGTGGTCATCGGCAGCCGGGATGCCATGGTCCTTGAAAAGCAGCCGAAGGATCTCATCGTGATCGGGGCCGGGGCCATCGGCATTGAGTTTGCGTATTTCTTCAACGCGTTCGGGACGAAGGTGACGGTGGTGGAGATGCAGCCGAACATTCTGCCCGTGGAGGACACCGAGGTGAGCGTGGCCCTCGAGAAGAGCTTCCGCAAGCAGGGCATCGAGTGCCTCGTTTCCACAAAGGTGGTGGCATCAAGGAATACCGGATCCGGAGTGGAGATTGACATCGAGGCGAAGGACGGGACGAAGCAGACGCTCAAGGCGGAGGTGTGCCTTGTGGCGATTGGCGTGAAGCCGGTACTGCCTGGGGGCGAACAGCCCAAGCTGAGCGACCGTGGCTACATCATGACCGACGCCCGGTATCAGACCAGTCTGAAGAACGTGTACGCGGCCGGTGACATCATTGGCCCGCCCTGGCTGGCTCACGTGGCGAGTTTTGAAGCGATTCAGGCAGTTGATGGGATGTTCACGGAGCACAAGCCGAAGAAAGTGGATGTCTTCCCGGGCTGCACGTACTGCCAGCCGCAGGTCGCGAGCGTTGGCATGACCGAGCGTGCGGCGAAGGAGAAAGGCATTGCCTGCAAGGTCGGTGTATTCCCGTTCCAGGCGAGCGGCAAGGCGCTGGCGGTGGGTGAGAGCGACGGCTTTGTGAAGCTGATCTTCGGAGAGAAGCACGGCGAAGTCCTCGGAGCACACATCATCGGTCAGGAGGCGACGGAAATGATCGCCGAGATGGGGCTTGCGATCACCATGGAAGCGACCCGCGAGGAGATCGAAGCGACGATTCATGCGCACCCGACTTTGTCCGAGGCGATTCATGAGGCGACGGGAGTGGCCTATGGCCATGCCATTCACCTCTGAGCAGCGGCGGTTCCGCGGCACGCGGATCCAGGTACGTTGATTTTACGGTTTCCGCAGGGGCGGGGCTGTGGTTTGCTTGGATGAGTCCGATCTGAGTCATGCCTCCCCGCACCCTGCTACCTGCTGTCCGCATTGTCTTCGGGCTGTGCTGCGTGCTGCTGGGGATGTCGGCGGCCCAGGCGGGCAGCGGTTTCACGCCGCTGGCGGGCGCGGCCTTCGG
>JBIICE010000350.1:0-2773 GCA_044239025.1 Verrucomicrobiales bacterium | reverse complement strand
CTGGCTGCTGCCAGCCACTGCCACGGATGGGCCCCGGGGGCTGCCATGAACCGGGAAATCCGCCCCCGTACTTACATGACCGTCCCGGGAACACGAGCGTTCCGGACGGAATATCCTTGCCCCCATGGTGCGGAATCTGCATGCTCCCATGTGCCGTGACACATGCTGACAGTCAGGATGTGAAGCGCATCAAACCGAAAACCGACCAGGCTTTCCTCTTACCAACCAACTCCTCTCCCTGCCCACAAATCATGAAGCAGAAACGTTCACTCCCGCAGAATTCGCTCGCGCGGCTCGCCTCCTATTCCTCGGGAGCCGCCGTCGGCGCGGTCTCGCTGGTCTCATCGAATGCCTCGATCGTCTACGTCAATGCCGGCAATCAGTTCCTTGTCGACACCACCCCGAACAATGGCGTCTCGGCATTTTTTCCATTCGACCTCAACTCGGATGGGGTCAACGACCTGAGACTGCGCACGCGCATCGACGCCAGCTCGCTGGCCATGGTGACCGCGGCCACCGATGCCGGTTCCAGCGTTTCGGTCATGGGTCAGATCATCACCTATCCGTATGCGGACCGGCTCGCGGCGGGCACGCTGATTGACGGATCGGCCGGCTTCCTCGTTCTGACTCAGGCGGCTGGCAATGTGGCCAGCATGGCGTTCGGTCCAGGATACGCGAACAGTCAGTGGGCCGTGGCAGGACAGAACTCCGGGTATCTTGGGGTCCGCTTCAATGCGGGAACGAATCAGCACTTTGCGTGGATGCGCCTTACGGTCGAACCGAACGACAGCGCCACGCCACGCGCCATCACGCTTCACGAGTGGGCCTACGAATCGACTCCCGGTGTCGGCATCGCCGCCGGTGCCATTCCGGAACCTTCCGGTCTCGGGCTCCTCGCTCTCGGCAGCGCCGGGCTGGCCGTCCGCCGCCGCCGCCCCCGGGCCTGACCCCGCACGAATCCCTGCCATGACGAGGTCTCAACGACTCCCTCGTCCCTTCTCCCCCTCACCGGGAAGATGGCTTCAGCCCCCGGCTCTCCCCTGCGGAGACCGGGGGCATTTTTGCGCCCCTGCCACCACCGGCCTTCCGGTCCCATGAAATCCTCCCGCTGCATCCGCCTCTTTCCATTCCTCGCCCTGGTCGTCGCCACCGCCCGCGCCGGAGTTGTCATTTCGGAATTCCAGGCGTCCAATCAGGATACCATCCGCGATGAAGACGGTGACCGCTCGGACTGGATCGAACTCCGCAATGATGGGACGGCTCCGGCTTCGCTGGCGGGTCTGAGCCTGACGGACGACCCTGCCAGTCCGCGCAAGTGGCTGCTCCCTGACACCACGCTCGCTCCCGGTTCCTACCTTCTCATCTGGGCATCGGACAAGAACCGCACCAATCCAGGCGCGCCGCTCCACACGAATTTCCGGCTCTCCGCGGCCGGAGGATACCTCGCTCTCATCGGAACGAGGGGCCGCCCGCTCACGGAATACGGGAACTACCCACCCCAGCCGGACGACCGCTCATGGGGCAGTGTCTACCCCATCGAAACCTCCACTCCGCTCGTCCCGGGTGCCGCCTGCCGCCTCGCCGTGCCCACGGAATCGATTCCCGGATGGCAACTGCCGGACTTCGACGACTCCACATGGACCGGGGCCACCACCGGCATCGGCTATGACCGCACAGCCACCCCGACCGACTTCACCCCGTTCATCGGAGAGGGCGGGAATGTGGAGTCGCTCATGTTCAATCTGCGGCCGTCATGCTTCATCCGGCTTCCGTTCACGGTAGGCAGCACGGCGGGCATCACCGGGGTCACTCTCCGCATGCGCTGGGAGGACGGATTTGCCGCATGGATCAATGGGACGCGGCTCAATCCACCGACTCCCGCCGCCACCAATTCGCCTGCCAATCCTCTTTTCAATCAGACGGCCACGGCGGTCCGCGCCGACACGGATGCCGTTCTCCCGCAGGACTTCGATCTCACGGGCCAGCTCGCGCTTCTCGCCACGGGCACCAACGTGCTCGCCATCCATGCGCTCAATCAGAGCACGGCCAGTTCCGATCTGCTCATTGTCCCGGAACTGATCGTCACCCGCGAAATCCGCGACGACCCCCCGTCGACCGGATACCTCATCACCCCGACGCCGGGAAAACCGAACGCGCCACCCACCGTGGCGGGCTTCACGGACGCACCGGACTTCAGCGTGAAACGCGGCTTCCACTCCGTTCCCTTCACAGTCACCCTCTCCGGGAAAACCGAAGGTGCCACCATCCGCTATACCACGGATTCCTCTCCCCCCACGGAATCCAGCAGCCTATACACGGAACCGCTCACGGTTTCCTCGACCACGGTCCTGCGCGCCGCGGCCTTCCGCCCGGGCTGGGCTCCCTCGGTCGCCAAAACCCATACCTACATTTTCCCGGCACAGGTCGCCGCTCAATCGTCCCTCCCCGAAGGCTTTCCTGTCTTCTGGGGCAATGAGTACAATTACTTCACCGACACGCTCACCGGACCGCTGGTCGTGGCGGACTACGGGATGGACCCGGCGGTGGTCACCAATCCGGCCTACGCCACAAGCATGGAGCCCGCGCTCGCGGAATCGCTCCCGGTCGTCAGCCTCGCCGCGGGAAACGCCGACCTCTTTGATTTCAATACGGGCATCTACTGCAACGGGCGCATCATCCCCAGCGAAATCCCGGCCTCGATCGAGTTCTTCAACCCGCTCGACCCGGGCGGCACCGAAAAATTTCAGGAGGACATCGGGCTGCGCATGCACGG
>JBIICE010000138.1:0-11259 GCA_044239025.1 Verrucomicrobiales bacterium | reverse complement strand
GTGAGCGGATGCGCCGCCGAAAAGGCCGGACTCAAACCCGACGACAAGATCATCGCGGTCAATGGCGAACCAGTTCCCTACCCAGCCACCCTCATGCGCATGGTCTCGGCCATGAAGCCAGGCGACCCGGTGAAGGTCCGCTACTCGCGCGATGGCAAGGAGGCGGAACTTGAATTCCCCCTTTCCAGCCGCGAGGAACTGCTGCGCGTCCGGCAGGAGGCCATCCTCAAGGAAACCGGCATGAAGAACCTCCCGGACCGCCGCAGCCTCGACCCCACCGCCCAGATGGGTTCCAGCCTCAGCGGTAACGCTTCCGGCTATCCCAAAGCCGTGCAGAGCGACCTCACCATCGATGCGAATGAATGCGGCGGACCGGTCGTCGATGTCGACGGCCGCATCGTTGCCATCAGCATCGCCCGCGCCGAACGCGTGAGCACCTACATGATCCCCGGCAAGGTGGTCGCCGACCTCCTGAGCGATCTCAAGAGCGGCAAGTTCACCCTGGCCAAGGACGAGGAAACCCTCCGGGGCGAACTCCGCGAATCCAACGATGTCCTCAGGAAAGCTCAGGAAGCTCTCAAGGAGGCCGAAGCCAAGCGCAACGCCGCCGAGGAGTCGCTCCGGAAGTTCGAGAAAAAATAACCTGCTCTCCCACAGGCACGGAAAAGGGGCTGTTCCGATCCTCGGAACAGCCCCTCATGCTTGTCGGAATGTTCAGCCGGATGATGGCCGTAACCCTCTCAGCGGACTTCCTCAAGCTGGGCCACTGCCGCGCTGCCGTCGGCAAATGGCAGATGCAGCCGGACCCTCAGGTAGTTTTCCATGGCCTTGCGCACCGACACGCTGAGCACCCCATTCTCCGGAATCCCATAGTCGAGCGCGATCGCCGCGCGCTGAATCGCATCAAGATTCCGAGACGGACGCAGCTTGATCGTCACAATTTCCTCCCATTCCGCATCCTTGGGCATCGGATCGGTGGCTTCCTGCGGCCACTCGGCCTCCACCACGCGGCCCACCACGAAATCACGGAAACCGGCGCTCTCCTCGCACCAGGCCCGGAAGTGCCAGCGGTTGCCATCATGCCCCCAGGCATGCGGACGCACCACCCGCCACGAATCCTTGGATCCGTGCACGGATAGATAGCGGATCCGCAGCTTCGAGGCATTGAGCGAAGCCATGAAGACCCGGCGCAGCGTCTCCAGCTGGCCATTCCGCTGCGGCAGCGCCACCATGTCCAGACGCGAGGCCACTGCCGAAGAAACTCCGGATGCCGCAAACCGCACCCGCTCCATGCTGCCACCAGGGAAAAACAAACGCAACGCTTCCTCAAGGGTCGTCGATCCCTCCGGAATCCGCATCTCCACATTCCCTTCATACCGCTTCCGGTTCAGGTTGTAGATCAGCGCCCCAGGATTCAGTTCGTGGTACTTCTGGATGTCCGCCGACGCCTGAGCCAGCGAGACCCCGAAAATCGCCTGGAGATCCTGGCGGTTCACCACTCCGCGCCACCAGGCGCTTTTTTCGATGAAGGCAAGGCGTTGCGCCGCTGCCCACAGACTCGGATTACTTACATTTCCCATATTGCTTGCTGTTCGTGCTAGAGTTAGGCGGTTGTGCGTGCATTGCCACGACTGATTCGTTTCAACCCCTTCCCACCGGGCTTGTCAAGTCTTGATTCGTGGACTGATACCGGATGGAAATCCGGAACGGGACGAGAAAAACCGGGAATGCCCCGGAAAGGGAGTCATGGAAATGCGTACAGGGGAGACCTTGCCAAGACGGCTCGTGCCGCTACGCTCGGCCCCATCGCCTGCGGGAGGCAACTACCGCGGCCGACTCCGCCGGACAGATTCCTTTCCCAGAACACCCGACCTCCGAATCCTGAAACAATCCCTGTCATGAAAGCCATCACATTGATTTCCAGTGCCTTCCTCATCGCCGGCTCACTGAGCCAAGCCGAGACGGCCGCTCCGTTGAATCTTGCGCCGGCGGCCCCCACGCTGGCGCAGCTGGAGAAATCACCCGGCTGGACCAGCATCTTTGACGGGAAGACTCTGACTGGCTGGACGGGCGAGGGCTACACCGTGGAGGATGGAGCCATCGTCTGCACTCCCAAAGGAGCCTTCCTCCGCACGGAGAAAGAATTTGGAGATTTCGTGCTCGATTTTGAATTCAAGCTCCAGGCCGGATCAAATAACGGAATCGGGCTCCGCTATCCCGGAAGCGGGGACGCGGCCTACGTGGGGATGGAGATTCAGGTGCTCGATGACCGCCACGAGAAGTACAAAGGGCTGGCCCCCTATCAATTCCATGGATCGGTGTACGGAACAGCCCGTTCGCTCCAGTCGGAACGCAATCTCCTGAAACCGGTCGGCGAATGGAACCGGCAGCAGATTGTCTGCATCGGCGACCATGTGAAGGTGATTCTCAACGGGGAAACCATCACGGAAACCTACCTCGCGGGCCTCAAGCCAATCGATGGCAAGGACCATCCCGGCCTCGCCCGCACCAGTGGATACATCGCCTTCTGCGGACATGGGGACTATGTGGCCTACCGGAATCTGAAGGTGCTCGACTTCACCCCGGCACCGCATGTGCTGACCGGAAATCCGGACAATTCCGCGCCGGCGGGCTTCACGGCTCTCTTCAATGGCAAGGACCTGACCAACTGGAAGGGACTGCTCAAGGGACCGAATGACAAACCGCACGTCCGGGCCAAACTCACACCGGAACAACTTGAGGCCGCCCAGAAAATTGCGGACGATCTGATGCGTGCCAACTGGATGGTCGAGGACGGCGCACTTGTCTTTTCCGGAAAAGGAGAGAGCCTCGCAACGGCCAAAAAGTACGGTGACTTCGAATTCTTTGTGGACTGGAAGATCCCCGCGACGGCTGACAGTGGCATCTACCTGCGCGGCGCTCCCCAGGTGCAGATCTGGGATCCCGCCAACCCGGAGCAGTTCCAGCACGGAAACCAGAAGGGCTCAGGCGGTCTCTGGAACAACAAGAACGAAGGCAAGGATCCGCTCGTCAAGGCCGACAAAGCCATTGGCGAATGGAACACCTTCCACATCCGCATGATCGGCGACCGCGCCACGATCTGGCTCAATGGACAGCTTGTGGTGAACAATGCCCGTCTCGAGTACCTCTGGGACGCCAGTGTTCCCCTTCCCCGCGAGGAGCAGATCGAACTCCAAAACCACGGCAACAAGCTGTGGTTCAAGAACATCTACATCCGCGAAATCCCGTACTGAGTCGCCCCCGGCTGCCCGTTTCCCACGCACGCCATGGCCACCATCGCCGTACTCGGAACGCTCGACAGCAAAGGACACGAACACGCCTTCGTGGCCGACGCCATCCGGAGCCTTGGACACACTCCCCTGCTGATCGATGCCGGATGCCTCGCGCCACCGCAGATTGCCCCGGACATCGCCCGCACAGAAATCTGTCCCGATATCGCCGGCCTTCCAGAAGACCGGGGCGTCCGGGTGGCGGCCATGGCGGCCGCCCTGCCCGATTTCATCGCGGAACAGGCACGGAAGGGCCGCTTCCAGGGAATCATCTCCCTCGGCGGAGGCGGCGGAACAGCCATCGCCACCTCAGCCATGCGCGGCCTGCCGGTCGGCTTCCCGAAGCTCATGGTGTCCACCCTGGCAAGCGGCAACACCGCGCCCTACGTCGGCTCGAAGGATATTGTCATGATGCCGTCCATCGTGGACGTGGCCGGACTCAACCGGCTCTCCCGCCGGCTCTTCACGAACGCGGCCGGAGCCATCTGCGGCATGGTCACCGCGGCCTCGTCGGAAACCAGCCACACGGCAGGCCGGGACCGCCCGCTGGTAGTCGCCAGCATGTTCGGCAACACCACCGCCTGCGTGAATGAAGCCATGCGCCTGCTCGAGGATGCGGGCTGCGAAGTCCTTGTCTTCCACGCCACCGGCACAGGCGGGAGGACCATGGAAGCACTCATCGACACCGGCATGGCCGCCGCTGTCCTCGACGTCACCACCACCGAATGGGCAGACGAATTGGTGGGCGGCATCCTCGGGGCCGGACCCGGACGCCTCGATGCCGCCGGACGCACGGGAACCCCGGCGGTGGTCGCCCCGGGATGCCTCGACATGGTGAACTTCGGGGAACCACAGACCGTCCCGGAGAAGTTCAGCGGCCGCACGTTCTACCACCACAATCCCCAGGTAACCCTCATGCGGACCAACGCCGCTGAATGCGCCGAACTCGGCCGCATCCTCGCGGAAAAGGTCAACGCCTATACGGGCCCAGTCACCGTACTGCTCCCGCTCCGCGGCATCAGCATCATCAGCACCGCCGGACAGCCGTTCCATGATCAGGAAGCAGATCAGGCGCTGTTCCATGCGATCCGATCCCATCTGAAGCCGGGCATTCCCCTGGTCGAAATGGACTGTACGATCAATGATCCGGCCTTCGCCGCCGCGGCTGTGCGCGCCCTCCTGCCGCACCTTCCCGGAACTCCCGCGCGCAACTGACAGCCGCGCGGAAGACTGCCCCAGCTTCCTGGACCGGCCGCAGGCATGGAAGCGGTCGCTGCGGTTGTCCTCATTTGCACTTTACACCCCCCGGCCGACCCATACTCTGCCGACTTTTTTACCTGCAAATCCATGGACAAGAAGAAAGTGCTCGTGGCGGATCCCATTTCAGAAAAAGGGATAGAGGAACTTCGTGCCGACCCCGCCCTCGACGTGGTCGTGCACATCGGCATCAAACCCGAGGAACTCCTCGCCACCGCCCACGAGTACGAAGGCATCGTCGTCCGATCCCAGACGAAGATCACGGCCGCCGTATTTGAAAAGGCCACCCGACTCAAGGCAGTCGGACGCGCCGGTGTGGGTGTCGATAACATTGACGTACCCGCAGCCAACAAACAAGGGGTCATCGTGATGAACACCCCGGCGGGCAATACCATCTCGACGGCCGAACATTCGTTCGCTCTCCTCATGAGCCTCGCCCGCAGCATCCCGCAGGCACACGCCAGCGTGATCGCCGGAAAATGGGAACGCAAGCACTTCGAAGGCGTCGAACTCAATGGCAAAACGCTAGCCGTCCTCGGCATGGGCCGCATCGGCAGCGAAGTCTCCCGCCGCGCCATGGCCTTCGGCATGCGCGTCGTCGTCTACGACCCCTACCTCTCCCCGGCCCGCGCCAATGTGCTGCGCGTGGAACTGATGACCACGGTCGAGGACGCCATCCGCGAAGCCGACTTCATCTCCATGCACATGCCCATGACGCCGGAGACGAAGTACCTCCTCAATGGACCGCGCCTCGCCCTCTGCAAACCCGGCGTCCGCATCGTCAACTGCGCCCGCGGCGGCCTCGTGGAAGAAGCCGCCCTCGTCGAAGCCCTCCGCAGTGGCCACGTGGCCGGGGCCGCGCTCGATGTCTTCGAGTCGGAGCCTCCTTCCGCGGATCATCCCCTCCTCGGCTTCCCCAACGTCGTGCTCACCCCCCACCTCGGTGCCTCCACCTCGGAAGCCCAGGAAAACGTCGGCATCGAAATCGCCCGCGCCATCCGCGACGCCCTCGTCGACGGCATCGTCTCCAACGCCGTCAACATGCCAAGCGTCGACCGCAAAACGCTCGATGCCATCGGCCCCTACCTCCAGTTCGCCGAAACCCTCGGCCGCCTCGCCGGACAACTCGCTCCGAAACAGCCGGAAGTCCTCCGCGTCAATTACTCCGGTCAGATCGGCGAAGGCGACACCACCCTCATCTCCCGCGCCATCCTCAAGGGCTACCTCGAGGTCGGTTCCAGCGAAGGAGCCGTCAACTGGGTCAATGCCCCAGGCGTCGCCGAACGCCTCGGCCTCCGCATCACCGAAAGCCGTCTCGCCACCCCTGCCGACTTCACCGAACTCATCGAAGTCACCGCCGGAACCGGTGACCGCCGCGCCAGCGTCGCCGGTACCTTCTTCGGCAAATCCCCACGCATCGTCGGCATCAACGGACGCCGCATCGAGGCCGCCCCCGAAGGCACCCTCCTCGTCTACGAAAACCGCGACCAACCCGGCATCGTCGGCACCGTCGGCAATATCCTCGGCCAGCACAGGGTCAACATCGCCAGCATGTCCCTCTCCCGCGATGCACGCGACGGCGTCGCCCTCACCGTCCTCAATCTCGACCACCCCGCCGGTCAGGAGGTCCTCGCCGAACTCACCCGCCACCCAGCCATCCTCAACGCCCGCGAACTGAGGATCTGAACCATCGCGGAAGCGGAATCATCACCGTTCCCGCAAGGGAAACACAGAACCCCGCAGGCAGCACACGCCACCTGCGGGGTTCCTTCGCTTCAAGCAAGAATCAGCGGAAGCGAACGCTGTCGAGCAGCGCGTTGGAATCATAGATGCCATCACCCTCGTCCCGAACCACCAGCCGGTAAGTGCCCGCCCCAAGGGTCACCGGAACGTTGGCCGTCGCCGTCTTCCATCCCGTCTGGCCAACTGTACTGTCGCCGCCAGGGAAGTTAATGCCACCGACGAGCGAGAAGGTGGACGAATTCACCGATTCAAAGGCCAGCGGAATCGTGGCTCCCGCCGGGGTCAGCAGGCTGATGGCGAGCCGATCGTTGAAGATCGAACCCACCCACTCGGGATACTCCTCGGTCACAAAGTTGTAATCGAAGGAAATCCTGAAGTCTGTCACACCGGGCTGAATCGTGAAACTCTGCTCCAATCTCGTTTCGATGATGGCGTTGTCGGGACCGGAACTGGCGAATCCGAAGCGCTGACGATGGCGGGGGCCAAGCGGGCCCATGGAAGTGACTGAACCAGCCGTGCCGGTCACATTCCAACCATTCATGCTGTCCTCGAAACTGCCGTTGAAGACCGCCTCAAAGACATCAACCCGGTTGCCAATGAGCAGACCGGAGAGTCGCTGGCCTGTCGCCTGCAGGCGTACCCGCACCTGGGCCAGCGTGTATCCAGGGTACCTCGACCACAGTACCGCCGCGGCACCAGCCACGCAGGGTGTCGCCATTGAGGTTCCACTCTTGAGACCGTAACCTCCCGTGTACAGCGTGCTCAGAATCGAGCTTCCCGGAGCCGCGATGTCCACATGGGCTCCATAATTACTGAAGCCCGAGCGCGCGTCCGTCGAAGTCGTGCTGCCCACACAGAAGGCGTTGGCATACGCTCCAGGGTAGACGAGTCTGTTCACACCATCGTTCCCGGCAGCAGCTACCACCAGACAACCACGAGCAGTAGCATAATTCACCGCATTGTTCAGCGACGGATCGCTGACGGGACCGCTAAGGCTGAGATTGATGACGCGCGCTCCCCGAACCGCTGCATGAATGATGCCACTTGAGATGTTGGCATACGATCCCCGCCCTGCAGGACTGGAATTGTCCAGCACCTTGATAGCAAGGATCGGACTGTTGAACGCAATGCCGGCTATGCCGATGCCATTATGGCCCTTTGCCGCCGCAATTCCCGCCACGTGGGTCCCGTGTCCCTGGTCATCCATGGGATCGTTGTCACTGTTCACGAAATCACGGCCTTTAATGACTCTGCCAGCAAGGTCCGCATGGTTGTAGTTCACGCCGGTGTCGACCACCGCAATCACCGGGCCTCCCCGAGCGATGACCCAGGCCTCATCCGCCCGCACTTTCTGCGGCGCGTACTGCGATCCGTACTGCGGGTCGTTGGGAGTGAAGGCAGTCGTCGTGCCGACCGCAACCGGATATGCATCGGCTACCCGCGGGTCGGCCCGCATCGCCGCGAGCACTCCGTTGAGCTTCGCCATGGTATCAGCAGGAACGCGCAACTGGTAGGTCTCGATCTCCGGAATGGTCCCGATCACCGTTCCCCCGAACGACGCCGCAAAGGCAATCACTTCAGCCGACTCCAGCGGCGCCTGGAAGGTAACCATGACCTCATTCAGATAAACCTGCCCCCCGGTAACCGGATCGCTGACTTCGCTGCCGGGCACCGGCGGAGCCGTGCTGGCCGGGAACGGGCTGACCGTCAGACCGAAGGAAGGAGAAAACCTCTCCCCGGCAATGCCTGGAAAGACAGCCCCCGCACGGAATGGCAGTTTCCCCTCCTCCGGGGCCGTCACGACGGCGCTTCCCGTGTAGACCGCGTCCCCAGCGCTCAGATCAGGCTCCACTCCGTCGTCCCGCAGAGTGCCGACTGCGGCATCTCCACCAGCATCCTGACGGTACAGGGTAATTCCCCCTGGAGCCGTGGTGAAATCGGAGGCGGTCGCCGTGAAGATCACCTCCGTCGCCTCCGCCACGGGAATCGCTCCAGGGAGGACACTGCCAATCAGCAGCTTGGGGTCGCCACCCACGGGCACCACCCGCACCGTCACGGAACCCACAGCAGTCAATGGCTGCCCGTCAATCACTACTGTATTGGTCATGACGTAATCACCAACCGTGATGCCCCGGAATTCCTGGTTCAGCACAAAGGAAGTGGACGTGCTGCTGAACCAACCGCCTGCCGGGTAGTCGCTCTCCACCTGAAGTCCGCCACCGCCTGGTGTGACATCCACCGTACTCTCCACGTTAAGGGCACCAAAGCCACTGTTGGTGAGCGTGACGGTGGTCACCAGATTGACCGTGCCTCCCTGCTCGACAACCAGCTCCGTCGCCCCGGTGTCAATCGACAGCGCAAGGGCCGGCGTAACAGTCAGCGACAGGGTGTTGGAAGATGCGCGAGCAAGACTCCCGCGGTAGCCACTGGTCGAACGGAACGAGATGGTGCCCAGATTACTCTCCGAGAGCGTACGGGTGAGCGTGAAAATGCTGTCCCCGGCAGCGGTGTCACCGCCAGTTCCATCGTCCTTCATGGAACCAACCAGTTCCCACTTTCCGGCATTGAGCCGCTGCAGATTCACCGACGAGCCGATCAGCTTCGGATCAGGCGGAATCGCCACCTGAAAGACCACGGATGTCGGTGTCCCCACCGGAATCACCGAGGCGCTGGCGCTCAGTGAACCGCCGTTCAAACCCTGTGCCTGAACCACTCCGGATGCAGCCACCACCAGACCCATGGCCAAACATAGACTCTGGATCACACCTCCCAAGGCACCCGCTAAAGTATGCAGTATTGGTTTCATGGGAATCAGCGGTTGAGGGTGATGGTTTCCTGACGACTCCCCGCGCGGCGTCCGCGGCGGTGGAGAAGTGGCACCGCAAACGCCATCAGCACCGGCAGCGTGCTGCCAGGCTCCGGCACCGTGAACCGCAGATTGTCCAACGCGAAAGAATTCCCCGTCGGCGACCCCGTGATCATCACAGACCTGATCCCTGCCGGCGAACTGAACTGGATGAACTCGTTGCTCGGATTGCCCGACGAGACAAAGTTCTCGGAAAAAGTGGAACTCACCGTTCCCAGCAGAGTCCCGCCATCACCGAAGAACTGCAGGGCCAACGGAAAGGCGTAGGTGAAATAGCCTTCCACGTGAGTCGCAGCAGACCCGAACGTAATCGTCATCGGTCCGCCATTGTCCGCCACCACATTCAGCAGCGACACCGGCGGGAACTCCGCGTCGTTCAGCGAAATTCCCTGCGTCAGGACAATCGCATTGGCAAAGGTGACATACTCCGGACCACCGCTGAACTGCGTGGTCACAAGCTCGGAATCCGCCAATCCATCAAACGTAATCAGGGCTCCAGACGAATTCGCCGCCACCATCAGACTGGCACTCAGCGGAACGAACCATTTCACAGGGCAATTTCGCAATGTATTCTTTGCTTTCATAGTGTGGTCTTTTGTTGGTTGGTTTATCGGGCTAACTAGATTGTGGTACGATCACCAAACCTTTGCAAACTAATCAGTTAAATTGCTGAGACTATCCTTCCCTAGGTAATCACCTCATTACCCTTAAGGGTTTTTAAATATAATAGGTAAATCATATTATTTATGGTGATTCAACGCAGGCCGACCCCTTTCTGCCATGCAGGCGCCGCCAAACCAGTTTTCCTACTTGCGCGATGGACATTCGGGTTGTAGAGCTTATGAAGCTCGGACCCAGATCCTCATCCACCAACCTTGCCGATTGCCTGCCATGAATCATCCATCCGACGAAACGAATGCTGCCGCGGAACAGCGCTGGCTGGAAGTGGTGCGGGAGAAGGTGCGCGGCATCCGCTTCGGCTCGATCCAGATCACGGTGCACGAGGGCAGAGTGACGCAGGTGGAGTCGGTGGAGAAGACGCGGATTGATCCGGAGCGGCAGGAGGAACGGGGTCGTGGAGCGAAGGGCCGACCCTGAGTGTCGGGACTGGCCTCGGATTTTCATGCCATCCTCAACCGTTCCTTCTTTGACTGACAAACCAAAACCAGACTATGCCACTGCACGACAGCATCCTTACGACCGTGGGACATACGCCCCTTGTGCGCTTGAACCGATTGGCGGCGGGGCTGCCAGGAAGCATTGCGCTGAAGGGCGAGTTCGCCAACCCGCTCGGGAGCGTGAAGGACCGGATCGGCCGGGCCATGATCGAGGACGCGGAGCAGCGCGGCATGCTCCGGCCCGGTGGACACATCATTGAGCCGACCTCGGGGAATACGGGGATTGCTCTCGCCTTCGTCGCGGCGGCTCGGGGGTACCGGCTGACGCTGACGATGCCGGAGACCATGAGCCTTGAGCGGCGGACTCTGCTGGGCCTGCTCGGAGCGGACCTTGTGCTTACCCCAGGGGCGCAGGGCATGAAGGGAGCCATCGCAAAGGCGGAGGAACTTCTGTCCGCCGATCCGGGCGCCTGGATGCCCGGACAGTTCAGTAACCCAGCCAACCCGGAGATCCACCGCCGCACCACGGCCGAGGAAATCTGGGAAGATACCGGGGGAACCATCGACACGTTCGTGGCCGCGGTCGGCACCGGGGGCACCCTCACGGGAGTCAGCGAGGTGCTTCGGGAACGTCGCCCCGGCTTCCGCTCCATCGCAGTCGAGCCGGATGCTTCGCCCGTCATCTCGCAGACACTGGCTGGCCAACCCGTGATTCCCGCTCCCCACAAGATTCAGGGAACCGGAGCCGGCTTCGTTCCCCAGAATCTGAACCTCGCCATCATCGACGAAGTGATCCGGGTCACGAACGACAATGCCATCGAAACTGCACGCCGCCTCGCTCTGGAGGAAGGCATCCTCGCGGGCATCTCCACAGGAGCCAACGTCTGGGCCGCCCTTCAGGTGGCGGCGCGCGCGGAATCCGCCGGGAAACTCATCGTCACGGTCGGCTGCTCCACAGGAGAGCGCTACCTGAGCACGGTGCTTG
>JBIICE010000349.1:0-2815 GCA_044239025.1 Verrucomicrobiales bacterium | reverse complement strand
ACATCGCAGTGGCAGGAATCTTCGCTCTCCTGCTGCTCCACCCGCTGGCGGGCCTGATCACCTGCCTCTCCCTCGTCGTCATCCTCTGGATGCTCCTGCCGAAACTCTTCCGGCTCATGAAGGCGAACCTCTACCTCATGTGGAAGAAACTCCGCCTGCCCGGCGGCTCGGAACGGGCGCAGGCGGTTCTCTCGGACCGCATCACCGCCGAACAGGACATGCTCCTCCATTCCCAGCTCAGCGGAGCGGTCACGGTCACATGGGCCGTTCCCTGCGTCACCGGCAAGGTCCGCGGCTTCCCGAACCTTCTCCCCAATACCTTCGGAACCCTCGTCTCCACCCGTGAACATCCAGGCGCCCTCGTCTTCCTCTCGCGCCGCTGGTTCCGCCACTCGGCGGCCCGTCTCTCCCTCCCGGGCTGCGATGCCCAGCACGAAAGCAGCTTCCTCTCGGAATCTCTCGTCATCTACTCGAAAGCCGATAAACGCGTCGCCACCTTCCGCTTCACCCGCGGCCACGAAGCGCTCGCGGCCCAACTCCAGAAGGATATCAGCCGCCGCATCCGCTCGGGCTCCCCCGACGATGATTCTCCGCCCATCCTCCTGACCCCGGCTCAGGAAATCCCAGCGGCCATCCCGGATGCGATGCCCGTCGCGGAATCGGCCCCGTCAGCCCACTCGGAACAGGCACCCGCCGTTCCCGCCGAGGCTGCCCCCAATGCACCCGCCATTCCGGCCTCGGCTGCGTCCGGGGAAATCCCCGTGGCTCCGTCCGACGACATCTTCCGAGAACGTCACAGCCCTCCCGCCCAACCGGAGCCTTCCCCGGAAATCCCGGCGGCCATCAATCCGGCGGCCATCGATCCGTTCCCGCTCGACACCACGCCGTCGACCCCGGCCCATGCGGATCCCGCTCCGGCTTCGCCATCCCCACAGCCCGATCAGAACGCCAGCTGACTGCCTCATCCCCGATGCCTGAGCTCAGCCCGATCCCCGAACCCCCGGAACTGCTCGCCCCGGCAGGGAATTTCGAATGCGTGCGCGCCGCCGTCGCCAATGGCGCAGACGCGGTCTACTTCGGCCTCCCGCGGTTCAATGCCCGGCTCCGCGCGGATAATTTCACGGAAACCGACCTCCCGGACGTGATGCGCTTCCTGCACGAGCGAGGGGTGCGTGGCTTCGTGACCATGAATACCCTCATCTTCACGGAGGAATTGCCGGCGGCGGCCGCCCAGCTCCGCCTCCTCGCAGCTGCAGGCGTCGATGCCATCATCGTCCAGGACATCGGACTCGCCAGACTCGCCAGAGCCGTGGCTCCTTCGCTCGAACTCCACGCGAGTACCCAGATGACCATCACGTCGCCGGAAAGCCTCAGCCTCATGAACGAACTGGGACTCGACCGCGCGGTGCTCGCCCGCGAACTTTCCCTGCGCGAACTCGCGAGCTTCCGCGCCTCGCAGGTTCCCCTCGAGGTCTTTGTCCACGGTGCCCTCTGCGTCGCCTACAGCGGCCAGTGCCTCACCAGCGAAAGCCTCGGCCAGCGTTCTGCCAACCGCGGCGAATGCGCCCAGGCCTGCCGCATGCCCTACGAACTGGTCGTCGATGGCGAAACCACCAGCACCGGCGGCCGTCCCTACCTGCTCTCGCCTCAGGACCTCGCCGCCGTCGACGAAATCCCGGAACTCGTCGCCCTCGGAATCCGCAGCTTCAAAATCGAAGGCCGCCTCAAGTCGCCGGAATACGTCGCCGCCGTCACCCGCGTCTACCGCAAGGCCATCGACGCCGCCCTCGCCGGACAAACCGGCACCGTCACCCGCGAGGATCGCTACGACCTCTCCATGACGTTCAGCCGCGGCCTCTTCCCGGGCTGGCTCCACGGAGTCAATCACCAGCGCCTCGTCGACGGTCGCTACGCCAAGAAACGAGGCCCGTCCGCAGGACAGGTCACCGCCACCGGACGCGATTGGGTCGAAATCGACCGCCTCGGCGCTGGCCTCAAACCCGGCGACGGCGTGGTCTTCGATACCGGAGGCGACACGAACCGGGAACAGGGCGGCTTCATTTTCGCAATCCACGGCCGCCGCCTCTCGTTCCAGAATGGACGGCTCCGCACGCACCTGATTCCGGCGGGTTCCCGCGTCTGGAAAACCAGCGACCCCGCCATGGAACGCCGCCTCCGTTCATCATGGCAGGGGAACATCCCGCCGCAGCGCACCTCCCCGCTCCACCTCCGGCTGACCGGCTGCGCCGGTTCCCCGCTCGTCATCTCCGAATCCTCAGGCACGGCTTCGGTCGCCTCGGAAATCCCACTCGCCCCAGCCCAGCGACAACCACTCACGGAAGCGACGGCCGCCGCCCAACTCGGCCGCCTCGGTGGATCTCGCTGGCACCTCGCAGGCCTCGATTTCGCCGTGGAGGGCAGCGCCATGCTGCCCGTCAGCGAACTGAACCGCATGCGCCGCAGTCTCGTCGCGGCCCTCGAAGCATCGGAATCACCCGCCGCCTCGCCATCCGCGGCACCGGCACCGCCCGCCCGTCCGCCGGCGGAGGTGCTGCACGAATGTCTCGCTCCCATGACCATGGCCCGCGCGACTTCCATTCCAAAGTCTCCGGAACTCCATGTCCTCTGCCGCTCGCGCGCTCAACTCGAAGCCGCCGCCCACGCCGGAATCCACACGCTCTATCTCGACCTCGAAGACATCCGGGGCTACGCCGATGCCGTCGCATGGACCCGCGAACATTCCCGCAGCCGCATCGTCCTCGCCACCCCGCGCATCCAGAAGGCGAACGAACAGGGATTCTTCCGCCTCATCGAA
>JBIICE010000348.1:0-2853 GCA_044239025.1 Verrucomicrobiales bacterium | reverse complement strand
CCAACTTGCTGTCGCTGGGCTTCTTCAAGTACTACCACTTCGGGATCGACAGCTACAATGCCCTCGTGGCGTCACTCGGCTGGCCCCAGGCGCAGTGGGAATCGACGCTTCAGGTGGTGCTGCCGTTGGGCATCAGTTTTTATACCTTCCAGTCGCTTTCGTACACGATTGATGTGTACCGGGGCGATGCCAGGGCGATGAAGCATTTCGGGGACTTCTCCTGCTTTGTCAGCATGTACCCGCATCTGGTGGCGGGCCCGATTCTGCAGTTTTCATTTCTGGCGGAGCAATTGGAGAACCGCAGGCATACCCTTGATAAGTTCGCGCGAGGGGTAGCGATGTTTTCGCTGGGGCTTGGAAAGAAAGTGCTGCTGGCCAATCCCTGCGGGAAGGTGGCCGATACCGTGTTCGATGCGGCGGGTCCGGCGCTTGTGGACGCGTGGTACGGCCTCGTGGCGTACGCTTTCCAGATCTACTTCGATTTTTCCGGCTACTCAGACATGGCGATCGGACTCGGCCTGATGCTTGGCTTCATCTTTGCCAAGAACTTTGATTCGCCGTACCGCAGTGAATCGCTCACGGACTTCTGGCGGCGCTGGCATATTTCCCTGTCGAGCTGGCTGCGGGACTATCTGTATGTGCCGCTGGGCGGGAACCGGAAGGGAGAAGCGCGCACGTACATCAATCTGATTCTCGTGATGGTGCTGGGCGGGCTGTGGCATGGAGCCAGTGCCAATTTCCTGATCTGGGGTGGGATTCATGGGGGATGGCTGGCGTTGGAACGGAGCATGGGGCGGCGGAGTCTGTACGCGGCGCTGCCGAAACTGCTGCGGATGGCAGTGACCTTTGCGGTGGTTTGTCTGGCCTGGGTATTCTTCCGGGCGAGCGACCTGCCGTCGGCGCTGCGCTATCTGGGAAGCCTTTGTGGTTCCGGAGCTGCGGAGAATGCGCAGCTCATCCGTGGGCTCATCGCGCAGCCGTATTATCTGGTGAGTTTTGCGGTCGCGGCGGTGGTTGTGTGGCTGATGCCGCAGTCATGGGATCTGACCCGGCGCATGACGTGGCCGAAGGTGGCGCTGGTGTTTGCGGTGCTCGCGGGGGCGCTCGCGATGCTGTTTGCGCAATCGTACAATCCCTTCATCTACTTCATATTCTGATGTACCGACCATGAAAGCAGAGGAAAACGGCAGCAGTGAGCGCATCAGAGCGAAGGTGACCCGTGAAGAACAGGCAGCGGCCGAGCTTGGCCATACGGAGTTTGCGCCTGGGGTGCGGATGGCGCTGGTCGTGGGATTTCTTGCGGTGATTACCGCTGTGCCGCTCGTGCAGTTCACCCTCGGAAACCGCCGCGATGCCGGGCTCGGCCATCTCGGAAAGGAACTGTCGGGACTCCTTCCCGATGCGCAGGATCGCGAGAACGCCCGCGGCCTGCGTGGGGCTCTGGGCCTGCTGCCGACGGCGGAAGCCATCAAGTTGGTCGAGGACGACTGGGAACGGAGTTCCGTGGTGGGCGAAGCCGTTCTGCCAGCCATGCAGTCGGTTCTCCTTTCCCTGGGACAGGGGAATGAAAAGGCCTATGTGGGCAGGGATGGCTGGCTTTTCTACCGACCGGATGTGGATCATGTGACTGGGCGCGGTTTTCTTGATCCGGAGGTCATGCGGCGTCGCGCCGCCGCGGTGCAGCCCGATCCCGTGCGGGCGATTGCCGATTTCCAGCAACAGCTTGCGGCGCGGGGGATCGCCTTGCTGGTGGTGCCGGCTCCGGTGAAGCCATCGGTTCATCCCGAGGCATTCGGGGGCGGTGTGGCGGGCGGTGCACCATGGCAGAATCCGTCCTTTGCGGTTTTCGTGGAGCGCCTGCGGTCGGCAGGGGTGGCCATCTACGATCCTTCCGGGGATCTCATGGCTGTGAAGGCATCAGGTGCGTCGGCATATCTGAAGACCGACACGCATTGGACAGCTGCGGCGATGGAGGTGGTGGCCGCGAAGGTAGCGGCGCAGGCACGCACCGTGGCGGCATTGCCTGCCGCGGAAACCGGGCGCTACAAGCCGCTTGAGCAGAAGGTCACGGGTACCGGCGACATTGCGCTCATGCTGAAGGCACCGGACCGCGACGCGCGGTTTCCGGATGAGACCATCACGCTGCATGCGGTGACCGACGGACAGCAGTACTGGCGGCCGTCGTCCGATGCGGCGGTGCTGCTGCTCGGCGACAGTTTCACGAACATTTATTCCCTGCAGCCCATGGGGTGGGGGGAATCGGCTGGCTTCGCCGAGCATCTCAGCACCCAGCTCGGGCTGCCGCTCGATGCCATCTGCCGCAACGATGCGGGGGCACATGCCACCCGGGAGATGCTCGCGCGGGAACTGCAGCGCGGACACGACCGCCTAGCGGGGAAGAAACTGGTGATCTGGGAATTTGCGGCGCGGGAGCTTTCCTCGGGTGACTGGAAGCTGCTGCCGCTCACGCTGGGCGAGAAGAAATCCGGGGAACTTTACACGCCCGCCGCCGGGGCGGTGGTGCGCGTGCGCGGCACCGTGCGGGCCGCCTCGCCCGTGCCGCGTCCCGGTTCCGTTCCCTACAAGGATCACATCATGACGATCCGGCTGTCCGATCTTGAATCCCCCGACGACCCGGCTGCGGCTGGCCGCGACGTCATTGTCTTTGTCTGGAGCAAGCGAGATCACGTCCCGACCGCGGCATCGCGCCTGAGGATTGGAGACACCGTGGAATTCCGCCTCCGTCCGTGGGCGGAAGTGGCGGGGCAGTACGAAGCGATCAACCGGAGCGAACTCGACGACGACGATGCCATGCTGGCCGATCCGGCGTGGGCCGAATGATTCTTTTCATCA
>JBIICE010000347.1:0-2860 GCA_044239025.1 Verrucomicrobiales bacterium | reverse complement strand
CCGCTGAAACCCCGCTCCGCGGCCGGAATGCGCAGGGCGTAGCCGGTTTCGCCCTCGCCCACCGCCACCGCCGCATCAGCCAGCAACGATTCCTCCACGGAGGTCCCGTCGGCCAGGGTCATGCGCAAAGCGACCCGTTCCGGCTTCCCTTTCACTGCTGCTTCGATGCTGACGGGATCGCCGAGGGCGACCGTCTGCGAACCCGTGAGCAGGCGGATCTGACCCGCCCATGCGTCCTCGATTTCCGCCAGCGGAGCGAGGGCCCGCGCGACGAGGCGCGGGACGGCGGAAGGCCAGAGCGCAAAGAGAACCCCGAGAATTCCCAGCGCCGAAAGGAGTGCAAAGGCCGGACCCCGGGCGCGACGCCCGCTCAGTTCCACTTCCGGACGGATGCGGCCCGCGTCAGCCACAGCATCGCGCACGACCTCATCAAGCAGCACCCGCGACGTCCCGGAATCGGGTCGGCCTGCCAGTTCCACGGCCGTCGAAATCCGTTCCTGCATTTCCGGATGCTGGATTTCCAGCCAGCGCGCCACCGACGCCGTGGAAATCTTCCGGAGCAGCGGGCGCAGGAGAAAACGCCAGGCCGCCAGCAGCGTCAGCAGCAGGGCCACCAGCGAAAGCGCCAGCCGCACCGGTCGGCTCAGCGCCATCCCGGCATCAAGGCCCATCACCGCCAGCAGCGCAAAACATCCCACCGCCGCCGTCGCGAGGAGACCCCGCGTCAGCTGAATCCAGCGCACCCTCCGGATGACAGCGCGCAAGCGGTCCGCAATGGGTGCCGGCAGGGTGAACGGAGCGGGATCCGACAGAGTATTCGCAGCCATGGTTTCAGATGCCTTGAAGGCGTTCAGGTTGAATTATCACATCCCGGCAGGACCGGGGAATCGCACGGAAAGCTACAGCATTCGGCCGTTTCATACCAGACCTCCTTTGCGGCGCAGAATCCACTCCGCCGTCGCCGCCCCGATCGCCACCAGCAGCAGCAGCCAATTGTCCCAGAGCGTCGTTTCCAGCCGCTTCGTGACCACCTTGGTGGCATCGCCAAAGAGTCGGATGAGGTCGCTCACCGATTCCGGTGCGGCCATGGCCCCGCCGCTGAGCGACGCCAGCTTCACCGCCATTTCGCGGTCCACGCTGATTTCGCCGAGTTCCACCGGATTCCCCTCGGTGGTCACCGTGAGCTTCTGATCGACCTTCGGCACATTCTCCTTGGCGAGCAGTTCCCGCACCGTGCTGCCTTCCAGTTCGATGCGGTACGCGCCGGGCTCCTTGAGCGACTCGACTTCGGTTTCGTACATGCCATGAGAATCCTCGCGGTACGTGAGATTCTTGACCATGACGCGTTCGTCGCCGCGGTAGATGGCGGCCTTCACGTCGGCACCGGCCACGGGGCGGAAGGTGTCGTCGACGAGCCTTGCCATGATTTTGAGAGGCTGCCCGGGCTCGATGCTGAGCCGGTCGGTTCCGAGCCGCACGAAATTCGTGCCCGATGCCAGATTCTGTCCGGCTCCCCAGCGCATCAACTGGCCCCAGAAGCGATGGTGGTAGGTATCGCCGACACCGTAGCGGAAGCGCCAGGTCTGATCGAAATTGAGCATGACGACCTTGCCGAGACCGGTCTGCGCGGTCACGACGAGGGCATTCTGCTGCTCGGTCTGCTTCTGCTGCAGCAGGGCCTCCGCCAGATCGCCCGTGGCGACTGCCCGTGGCCGGACCTCGTTACCGGCCGCATCGAGGACCACCGGCCGCGCCCATGCAAGGACATTGGCTCCGGGCTTCACCGCACGGATCGGATGACGCCAGCTGAGGGGAGGGATTTCCTCCCAGATGCGGGCATTGTCGACGCCGCTGAGCGACTGCAGGAAGATGGGACTGCTGCGGCCGTCAGCGGTCAGGGCGAGACGGTACGACAATTCGGGTCCCATGTAGATCGGAGAGGTGCCCGCGTCGTATTCCACCGGGATGAGGCTGCGGGCGGCTTCGTTTGTGAAGGCATGGGGCATGTGCGAAGGCCCGGCGATGAGCACGAGCATGGCTCCGCGGCGGTCGACGCATTCCCGGATGATGTTCCATGTCTCTTCGCCGAGCGTTCCGGGCGGCAGGTCACCGAGGATGATGACATCGAATTTCCGCCATTCCTCGGGAGTTGACGGCAGGCGCGTGGCCTCGGATTCCCCGAACTTGCGGGCGGCACTTGCCGGAATGGGAGGCAGGGCATCCGCGCCCGACAGCGTATCGGGATGGATGAGCACATGCTGCAGGTGGACACTCTTGTCGCGGCTATCGAAGAGGTTGCGCAGGTAGCGGAATTCCCAGCGCGGCACGTCATCAATGAGCAGCACGTTCGTGCGGTCATCACTCACCGCGACATCGAAGTCCCACTGATTGTTGTTCGGGAAGAGTTCGCCCGTGACCGGTTCGATGACGACCGAGTAACCGAAGATGCCCTTTTCGGGCGGCTGGTCCGCGAGGCGCAGGGTTGTGCGGAACGAATCCTCCGGAACCGGCACGGTCTGCTCGCTCACGGTCTGACCCTCCTTGAGAAGCCGCACCCGCAGCTCGCGGCCCCGCAGACCATCGGCCTTGAGATCGGCGCGGATGCGCACGCGGTCGCCAAGGAAGACACTCTGCGGGCTCGACATGGCAATGACCGCGGCGTCCACGGAACCACGCGTGCTTCCCGTGACCACCGGACAGACCGGCGATCCCTGCAGTCCGAGCCCGCGGGCGGCATCGTCGGGCGGCAGCAATCCATTGTGCCGGAAATCCGAAACCACGACCACCCCGGCCAGATTCTCGGGCGGCCACGTCTCCCGGATCTTCCCGAGGGCCGCCGCAAGGTCGGTGCGGCGGCGGA
>JBIICE010000010.1:0-41412 GCA_044239025.1 Verrucomicrobiales bacterium | reverse complement strand
TTCCCGAAGGACCGCTCGCGTTTTCCACCCTCGCCTCGTCCCCGGTCGCAGACACCCCCCTGCTGACCAGAATCCCCCTGCCGTCAGCCGCTCTCCGCCAGGGCGAAAACCTTCTCGCCATCGAAGTCCATCAGGCGAACGCCAACGACTCGGGCATGGTCTTCGGAGCGGGCCTCACCGCCGTCATCGGACCCGACGGACCGCAGTCGCTTCCGGCCACCAGCCTCGTCATCAATGAAATCGCCCCGCCGGATTCCCCTTGGCTCGCGGAACTGATCAACCGCAGCGCCTCCCCGGTCGATGCGGCGGGCTTCCAGCTCCTGCGCTCGGGTGCGGGCCCGGACCAGTCATGGACACTGCCCGCTCAATCGATCCCGCCGCATGGCTTCCTTGTGGTCACCCGGGAAGCCGCTGGATTTGCGCTCGTTCCCGGCGACCGCCTCTTCCTGCTGCACCCGAATGCCGCGTCGGTGGCCGACGCCGCCTCCGCCGCAGCCACGGGATCGGCCCGCTTTCCGGATGGCTCAGGCGAGTTCCTCACCCCGGCATCGCCAACCCGTGGGGCGCCAAACGACGTCGCGCTTTCCTCCGCCATCGTCATCAGCGAAATTCTCTACCACGCCCCGCCCACCCTGGCGTCTCCCGCCGCGGGCGGCCAGCCAGCCATCCCGTTTCAACGGTCGACTGATCAGTGGATAGAACTCCACAACCGCTCGGACAAGGCGGTCAGTCTCGCCGGATGGCGCTTTACCGATGGCGTTGATTACGCCTTCCCTGCCGAAACCACGATCCCGGCCGGCGGGCACCTCGTCGTCGCCAGCAATCCTTCCACACTCGCCGCCCAGTTCCCCGGTCTCGCTCCGCTCGGCCCGTTCACCGGCTCGCTCTCGGGCAGTGGCGAACGCATCACGCTCTCGGACGCATCGGGGAATCCAGCCGATTCTGTGCACTATCACGACGACGGCTCATGGCCGGAAGCCGCCGACGCCGGTGGCTCGAGTCTTGAACTGCGCGACCCCCGCAGCGACAACGACGTCGGATCCAGCTGGGCCGCCAGCGACGAATCCTCCCGCTCGTCATGGCAGACGTATACCTACTCAGGCGTTGCCGCCCCGAGTCAGATCGGACCGGATACCCAGTGGCGGGAATTCGTGATCGGTCTCCTCGACAAGGGTGAGGTCCTCCTAGACGACATCTCGGTCACGGAATCGCCCGGCGGCACCCCCGTTGTCATGCTTCAGAATGGCACGTTCACCAGCGACGCCTCCAAATGGCGCATCGTCGGCAACCACTCGGGCACGGTCATCGACGATCCCGATCAGCCCGGCAACAAGGTCCTCCGTCTCGTGGCCACCGGCAGCACCGACCACATGTCGAATCATGCGGAAACCACTTTTGCCGCGTCGCGCAGCGTCATCAACGGGCGGACCTATCAGATATCGTTCCGCGCCAAGTGGATCAGCGGCTGCCGCCAGCTCAATACCCGGCTCTATTTCAACCGTCTCGCCCGAACCACAATCCTCGCGGGCCGTTCTCCCATCGGCACTCCCGGTGCCCCCAACAGCACCGCCACGGCCAACGCCGGACCCACCCTCACCGGTCTCTCCCACTCTCCAACGGTCCCTGCCGCGTTTTCTCCAGTCACCGTCTCCATCACGGCCACCGACCCCGATGGCATCGGCGCTCTGACCCTCTGGTCCCGGCCCGATGGCGGCTCATGGTCCAGCCAGCCACTCACCGCGTCAGCGGCCAATCCCAGCGTCTTCTCCGCAACTCTCCCTGGCTCCGCAGCCGGCACGGTTGTCCAGTTCTACGTCGCCGCCTCCGATTCCCGCGGTGCCAACGCCAGCTTCCCTGCGGCCGGACCCGACTCCCGCGCCCTCTACAAGGTCAATGACGGACTCGCCGCCACCAACGGACTCCATAACCTCCGCCTCATCACCCTGAAATCCGATGCGGACTGGATGCACACCACCATCAACCTGATGTCCAATCAGCGCATCGGAGCCAGCCTCGTCTACAACGAGAGCCTTCCCTACTACAACATCGGTCTCCGCCTCAAAGGCAGCGAACACAGCCGCACAACCAGCCCGCGGCTCGGCTTCAACCTGGGCTTCTCCTCGGAACAGCTCTTCCGCGGCATTCACCGGAGCCTCGCCATCGACCGATCCGAAAGCACGGGCTTCGGTCAGCGCGAAATGCTCGCCCACCAGATGCTCAATCACGCCGGCGGCGTCCCCACAAAATACCACGATCTCTGTCACGTCATTGCGCCGCGCCTTGAACATACCGGCTCCGCGGAACTCCAGCTCGCCCGCTACAGCGACGTCTTCCTCGATGACCAGTTCGAAAACGGCGGCGATGGCATGCTGTTCGAATACGAACTCGTCTACCAGCTCAACGCCACGGACAATGGCAACCCCGAGGGCAACAAGGTTCCGGCTCCGGACTCGGTCGTCGGCACCACCATCCGCAACATGGGCGACGAACGCGAACAGTACCGCTGGACGTTCCTCATCAAGAACAATGAAGACCGCGACGACTACAGCCGCGTCATCCCATGGGCCAAATGGATGGCCACCAGCGGCACCACCTTCACCAGCCAGATCAATACCTTCCTCGATGTCAATCAATGGCTCCGGGGCCATGCGGTCAATGTGCTCACCGGAGCCGGCGACAGCTACGGCGGCGACGGGGCCCAGCACAACGTTCAGTTCTATGTCCGGCCATCCGACGGGAAAATGCTCTACTTCCCTCATGACATGGACGCATTCTACGATCCCAACCGCAGCATCTACCCGAACGCCGACCTCAACAAGATCCTCGCCGTCCCGGCGCACGCGAGGACCTACTTCGGTCACCTCCTCGAGGTCCTCGAAACCACCTACAACACGGCCTACATGACCCGCTGGGCCAACCACTTCGGCAGACTCCTGCCCGCCCAGCCCTTCTCCAGCCACCTCGCGTTCATCGGCCAGCGCGCCACCATCGTCCGCAACGCCGTCAACAGCGCGGTCTCCCCGAACATCCCCTTCAGTATCTCGTCGAACGGAGGAGCCGACTTCGAAGTCGCCACCAGCACCGCCACCATCACCGGCACGGCCAACCTCTCCGTCCGTTCCATCCTCGTCAACGGCATCGCCTACCCCATCACCTGGACCACCCGCTCGGCATGGTCACTCACCATCCCCCTCCAGACCGGAGCCAACGCGCTCACCATCCAGGGTCTCGACCGCTCGGGCAATCCCCTTACCACGGCAACCGACTCCATCAGTGTCACCACCACGGCACCGCCCGGCAACCTTCCCATCCGCATCAACGAATGGATGGCGGACAATCCCCAACCCAACGGCTACCCGGATCCGGCCGACGGACAAGGCGAGGACTGGATCGAACTCCACAATCCCAACGCCACCGACGCCGACATCAGCGGCTTCACTCTGACCGACGACCTCAGCCAACCCACGTCATGGACCTTCCCCCCGGGAACCATCATCCCAGCCAAAGGCTTCCTCCTCATCTGGGCCGACGGCGAACCATTCCAGAATACCCCCGGCAACGGCCTGCACACGCCCTTCCAACTCAACAGTGACGGCGAAACCATCGGGCTCTTCAGCGCCTCAGGACTACTCCAGCACGCCGTCACTTTCGGCCCCCAGTCGCGCGGCATCAGCGAAGGCCTCTTCCCGGACGGTTCCTCCACCAACCCTTCCCCCATGCCCAACCCCACTCCCCGCTGGCCCAATACCCTCGCGGGCCCCCTCCGCATCACCAGCATCGTCCGCACCCCCACCGCCACCGCCCTCTCGTGGTCCTCCCTGCCTGGCCGATCCTACCGCGTCGACTTCACGGATGGCTCTTCCCCATGGCAAACCCTCCTGCCAGCCGTCCCCGCGACCTCCGACACGACGGAAACCACCGATTCCACCGTGGCCCCACGCCGGTTCTACCGGGTCCAGCGTGTCGAATAACCCCTGGCAGGGAACAAATTGCGTCGTTTGAAACGATTTATTAATCAGCAAATCAGCGAATTTTTTTCTTGCGGTCGCATGAGGGATTTTTTAGTCTGGCAGCATGAAATTCTCCATGACCCCTAACTCCCAGCGTCTGCATACGGTCGCCGTCCTCGCCGCGCTATCGCTCGCAGGGTCCTCACACGCTGCGGTCCTCAGCCTTAACGGTCCCTGGAGCCAGGGCACATCTTCCACGGAATGGGTCCGCGAAGTTCTCCCCGGACTCTTCGCCGTCGCCTCCCTCACCGGGAACATCGGATCCGCCCAGCCTGTTTTCGGCAACGACGGTACTTTCGTCGTCACCGGCGACCCCGCCCGGGATCCTGCCATCACCTATACCCTGTCGCTGCAACGCATGGGTGACTCCGGCACGCTCGTTGGCCTCCTCCCGGGAGAGTTTTCCAGCGTTCGGATCGAATCCGGTGACATCGATTCCAGCCTGGGATCCCACATCACCGATGTCTGGGGCATGGTCATGCCACCCACTGCAACGGCTTCGTTTCCCGCCACCCTGACACAGGAGCAACGCTTTGCGTCGCTGTCCGAATACTCACAGTTCAGCCTCCGCCAGGACCTCTGGGCCTCCAATCTGCTCGGCGAAGGTCCCATCGGTTCAGATGGCCAGAAGGATTTCACCGTGACCATCGACCTGCCGACTTTCGAATCGGGCCAGTTCCTCTTCGGAATGACCACTCCGGCCGGAGTTCCGGAAGGTGGAGCCCTGAAGGAACGGGGATTCCTGCTGAGGATATCAGGGGACTTCACCCCCATCCCGGAACCTTCCGTCCCCTTCCTCGCGGCAACCGCGGTCGGTACTCTGCTGGCCCGCCGCCGCAGGTCCTGATTCCGGCAATCGGACCGCTTTCGCAAGGCCGAGGACCAGGAAGCCTGTTGAAGAAACCCGGGCTGGCAGCGCGGCGAGGATTTCTTCCATAAGGCGGCGCGCAACAAAGGAGAAGGGTCGAGACCTTCGACTGCGGCGTAACTAAGACTGCTGGAAAAAGGCCCGCCGCCCGCAGGATGTCCCGGCACCACGCCACAGGGCTGCCGCTCTTCCCAGATTTTCCTGACAAGGACCCGGTGGCGGTTCTTCCACAGGCTCTCAGGTGGCCTCAACCATCCGTAGGGGTGATTAACCGCTCGTCCCCTAACGAAAATTCACTCCGGCAAGTCGTCCGACGCGTTCTACGAAGGGCCTTACCCGCACGGGCGATGCCTTCAGCCATTTCAACAGGTAATCCTCCATGGACTCGCCTTCCGGGGATGGGCTGCTATTGAGCCAACTGACCGATTCCCAGTACTGCGGAGCGGCCTCCAGCTGGCGCAGCAGGGCCACTGCCACCGGTCCGTTGCGGATGCGATCCGCTGGATTCTTTGCCAGTTCCGCGCGGTTCCGCTTCACATAGTCGGCCATGGAGGCGTCGGATACGTCCTCGAATTTCTTCATGACCTCGTCCGCGTACTGCCGGAAATTCGGCGCATACTCCCGCCACCCGGGAAAAGGAGGGGTCCGCGCCCACGCCACCGACAGACGCCGAAGCACATAGAGTGAAGCGCATTCGCACAGGCTTTCCTCAAACCACTGGTTTCCCTTGTAGTCGTCCTCAAACCCACAGAGGACATGACAGAACTCGTGAGCGAACTGGTAGGCATACTGACACCAGTAGCGGTCCTGGGTGTTCAGCTGCACGACGATTTCACCGAGGCCGCTGCGCGCATAATGCACGATCGGGTTCTCGTGCCCCCGACGCACCACCAAAGGTTCCAGCTTCCGCTCCGGGAAAAAGCGCCACAGCTCGGCAACGACCGAACTCAGCACGGCCCGGATGTCAGGCTCGGACGCCACGCCCCAGCCTTCCGGCACAATCCGCCAGCGCAGCCGTTCTGCTTCACCGTCCTCCGCTCCCGCGGTCCACGGCAGCAGGCACGTTCCCAGCAAGGTCCTCCGTGTCATGTTCATCGTCCCAGATGCCGATCCGCAAAATCGAGGTACGCCTTCCAGTCGGCCCGTGTCACATCATGGGCCCCCGGCCTCAGCAGATAGCCGATGCGGCTCTCCACCAACCGGCCCGGTTCCGGCCATTCCGCCGCAGCCATCCCATCGCTGCCCAGCAAACGATATACCGGACTGGCATGAAATCCGCCCAGCCATTCGCCCTTGGGATCGGCCCACTGGTCCTCCGTGGCACTTGTGATGAGTACCGGCCTCGGCGCGGACAGCGCGATCAGCTGATGACTGTCAAAACTCATCTCCCCTTCCCGGTCGGAATATTTCCGGAAATTCCCGCAGAACCAATGAGGAAAGGACGCATTGAGCCGCGCCACCGTCTCCCCGAAAATCCGTCGGTTCAGTGCAGCCCCGCCAGCTCCGCTGTCATTGGAAATGATCATCGCAAAGCGCTCGTCGCAGGCCCCGGCCCAGAGTGCCGTCTTCCCAAGACGTGAATGCCCCTGACAGATCACCCGCTTCGCATCGATGAGCGGCTCCTTTCCGAAGTAATCCATCACCAGGCTCATGCCCCACGCCCACGCCGCAATGCTGCCCCAGGTGGCTCCATCCCGCCGTGCCTCCACTTCCGGATGCAAGGCATGCACCCCATTCTTCCATTCATCATGGAAATCCGGATCAATGTCGCCGTAGCAGACCGTCGCCACGGCATAACCCCGCTCCGCCGCATATGCCAGCTGCCAGCGCTCGCTCTGCAGCCCACGGGATGCCTCCGTGGCCCGGTTGCCGGTGATTCCTCCTTTTGCATCGTCCCGCAGCCACGAACGGCACAGCCGGATGCCGGGATCGGGACTGACTGCCTGGTTTCCCTGGAAATTGAGTCCGAAGACCACAGGAACGGGCCCCTTCGCTCCCGCCGGCACGCAGATCAGGAGATCAAGAAACGGCCCTTCCTCCTTCCCACTGAGCGATACCTCGACTTGCTTCCGCAGCACCTTTCCTCCCGGCATCGGGACGGCATCCTCCACCACACGGCACCAGAGGGCTGGACGCGCCGGTGCCCGCCCGAACATCTCCCGCTCAAGCAGCTTTCTCGTCTCTTCCCGCAATCCGCCCGTCCACTCGGCAGCCGTGGCAATCACCCGGCCATCCGCCCGGCGCAGAGGATCGGGCACCGCATAAGCAGGCACTTTCGCCTCGTCGTAGTTGAAGCCCTCGGGAGCAGCCATCAGCAGTGGAGCGGAAAGGAGCAGACTCAGTGCGGAGAGAAAGGAGATGGTCATGCGGCTCGCGTGGTTTCCTCAGCCAGAACGCTCGCCGCCCGATCTCCCTTTCCCCGCAGAAACGGACCTCAGCGCTTCGTTTCGAGCGACGCCCGGATGAAGGCATCGAAGAGGGGATGCGGTTTCGTCGGCTTGGAGAGGAATTCGGGATGAAACTGCGAGGCGATGTAGAACGGATGGTCCTTCACTTCGACCATCTCCACGAGTTCCCCGTCGGGACTGGTGCCCGAAATCACGAATCCGGCGGCCTCCATCCTTTCCCGGTAACTGTTGTTGAATTCATAGCGGTGCCGGTGCCGCTCACTGATCTCCTGCCGGCCGTAGACCTTCTCCGCCAGACTGCCTGGCCGCACTCTGGTCTTCCAGGTACCGAGGCGCATCGAAGCCCCCATCTCCCGAACGCCCTCCTGTTCCTCCATCAGGCAGATCACCGGATGCTCGCAGGTCTTGTCGAATTCCGTGCTGTTCGCGCCCGCGAGGCCGCAGACATTCCGCGCAAACTCAATGCTCGCAATCTGCATCCCGAGGCAGAGTCCGAGATAGGGAATGCGATGCTCCCGCGCGTAGCGCGCCGCGAGGATTTTCCCCTCGGTGCCGCGATCCCCGAATCCACCAGGAATGAGAACTCCGCCGACATCCGCGAGCATCTCGCCCGGATTCTCATGCTCCAGATCCTCCGCATCAACCCGCACCAACTGCACCTCCGCGTCATTGGCCGCCCCGGCATGCGTCAGTGCCTCGTAGACACTCTTGTACGCATCCTGAAGCTCGATGTACTTGCCGACCACCGCAATCCTCACCTTGCGCGACGGGTTCACGACCCGGTCCACGAAGGCCTTCCACACCGTCAGATCGGGCTCGGGCGTTTCCAGTCCGAGGAGGCGGCACACCAGTTCATCGAGCTTCTCCCGCCGCAGCATGAGCGGCAATTCGTAAATGGAATGCTTCACATCCCGTGCCTCGATGACGGCCTCCACCGGAATGTTGGTGAACAGCGCGATCTTCTCCCGCACATCCTGCTCCAGCGGGAACTCGGTCCGGCAGATCACCACGCCAGGCTGAATCCCGATCTCCCGAAGCTTCGCCACCGACTGCTGCGTGGGCTTGGTCTTCAGTTCCCCTGCCGCTTTGATGTAGGGCACCAGGGTCACATGCACGAAAAGACAGTTCTCCCGGCCCACCTCGTGACGGAACTGCCGCATGGCTTCCAGAAACGGCAGTCCTTCGATGTCCCCGGTGGTCCCCCCGATTTCCGTAATGATCACATCCGCCTTCCCCGTGGCCGCGACCTCACGGATGCGCGCCTTGATCTCGTCGGTCACATGCGGAATCACCTGCACCGTCTTCCCGAGATAATCGCCCCGCCTCTCCTTCTCAAGCACGTTGGTGTACACCTGCCCGCTCGTCAGATTGTTGATCCGCGTGAGCGGCCCGCTCGTGAACCGTTCATAATGCCCAAGGTCCAGATCGGTCTCGGCCCCGTCATCGAGCACATAAACCTCGCCGTGCTGATACGGACTCATGGTGCCCGGATCGACATTCAGATATGGATCGAACTTCTGCAGCATGACCCGCAGTCCCCGATGCTCCAGCAGGGTCCCGAGCGACGCCGCCGTAAGCCCTTTGCCCAGTGAACTGACCACCCCGCCAGTGAAGAAAATGAACTTCATGGACCCCTCAGAACGGCGGATGCCGCAGCCGCGCAAGAAGGAATTGGCGGCAACTCGGCAAACCAGATGTCTTCACGCCAGGGCCTCTCCTTCCCACCCACCTCTGCCTGCACGGTAGCGCCGCCTCCTCAACCCATCGCCCACCCATTAGCTACCACGCCAGACCTCGGTCACGCCATCATGAACGGATCGCCCCCCCCGCGCCACCCACCCCGCCGGCGAAACAAACTCAGCGCCCTCCGCCAAGGCTAAGCCTCGACGTTCTGCTCGCAGCCACGGCCTGTTGTGCCCTCTTCTCGTTTCTTGCCGGTGGCATCCTGCATGCTGACCTCGCCGTCCTCGCCGTCCTCGCCGTCCTCAAAGTCGCGGGAGGCAGCGCCATCTGCTTCTCTGCACCCGCCGCCTTCGTGGCGTCCCCTTCGCTCTTCCTGGATTCGTGCAGTGGCTTCAGCAGGCCACCGCAAGCCTGCCATGGCCCTCTCTCAACCGAAGGCTGGCCTTGGCAGCGATCGCCACCTGCATGGCCACCGCCGGCTTCTCGCCCGGTGGCCGCCCCCTGGCCACTTTCCACCCGGAAACCTCGGACTTCCTGGCACGCATGGAATCCATCCGGACTACCAGCCCCGCCAGCATTATCTTCAGGGCCAATGCCGGCACCATCCGCGGCAACCCCATTACCGGCACCATAGCGAGCCCCTTTGTTCTCCCGGCCCTCTCGGAACGCGCATGGATCAACCTGCTCACGCCAGAGAACATTCCAGCTTACCTGAATTACGGCTACCCGGATTGCCTGTCTCCGGAATCGACCGGCCAGCAGATCCTGCCTCCCGTCATCCCACCAAACCGGCAGACCGCCGATCCCTGAGCGGCTCCCGCCCCGCGACAACCACCGCCTCACCGTTCGGGAACCCTGACCGGAAATAGACGCCCGCATCCGCCCGGCAGACATGCCAGCTTCATCAGAAGAGCGGGCATGGTTCCAGTGGCGCTGATTCGTCCCGGCTCATCGGGCGGAAACTTCCCCGTCGTCACAAAATCAGCTCAACTCCTTTCAGATTCCGCGCGCCGGGCCGATCCTCTTTACGCCCAGCCGGCGATCCCTGCCGCTCGGCACTGAATGCCTCCCGCACAGCATTCGCGGGCAGTCGCATGAGCCGCCGATGCATCTGCACAAGGTACTCGCCAGCCATCCTCAGCACCAGAAGCTGAAGGCCACCAATGAACGCAACCCCTGCCAGCAGCAGCACGAACCAGTTCCCATCCGCCCCGCCAAGCAGAATCTCCCCAACCGCAGCCATCCCCAGCAGCAGCCCCATCGCCACCCCGCCCAGACCCAGCACCGCCCACAGTTTCAACGGCATTCCACTGAACGAAGTCACCAGCATCACCGCATGCCGCATCAGCTTTCCGAAACGGTAGCCACTCACCCCGAAACGGCGCTCTTCATGCTGAACCACAACCGATCCAATCCTGTCCGTGCCCCAGGTCAGCAGCGCATCCAGACAAATCACCAGCTCTGTCCGCTGCGTCACCAAATCCCTCAACTGGCCACGAAGGGCACGGTACGAAGTAATCGATGTCGCCCATCGCACCCGGAAAACCTTCTTCAGCAGAAGCTTCACGAGGACCGAACAGCTGTCCCGCAGCCATCCGTGACTCTCCGCGATGCGCTGCCCGTACACAAGGTCGTGCCCCCTCGCCAGCCCAGCCAGCAGCTTCGGCATCCCCTCAGGCGGTGTCTGCAAATCATCGTCCAGCGTCACCACATGCCGGCCCCGGCTGGCCAGAACCCCAGCCAGCAAAGCCGCATGCTGTCCGAAATTCCTCGCCAGCAGCAACTCCACCCACAGACTCTTCGTCAATTCTGGTTTCCATGAAAAATGCGGTCACGTATAACCTCGCCGAACAGTTACCGCCAGCACGATCGCGCGGCGCTCCTTGATTTCCGCGGGTATCAACCGCCTCAAGGGCCTGTTGAAAAACCCGGACCGGCAGCGCGGCGGGGAATTGTTCCACAGGGCGACGATGCGAAGAGATCTGGCCTCCAACCCGCGTCGACTCGGGACCGGAGAAACGGAGCGCGGGTTTTCCAACCCGCGTCGACTCGGGAGAGATGCGAAATGGTCTGTCCATTTGCCGCCCGCTGGGTCGATGCAAAAAGGTCTGTTCATTTGTCGCCCGGGGCCGGGGACAGGAATGTCCCCGCTCCGTTCTGGTCCTGCCGGATCCCGCGATGCGAAGATGTCTGTCCATTTGCAACCCAAGGGCCAACGGCCCGGGGTCATACCAGCCTGGGCCAACGGCCCAGGTTGCGTGATGGCCTCATTTCAGAAGGGCTGAAGGCCCGTTCCATCGGTCCGCAATGGCGCGCCCCTACAGGGCTCCCGGGATCGGTGCGGCGGTAACCTGGGCCGTTGGCCCAGGCTGGTATGGGGCGCGCCGTTGGCGCTGCAGGCCCCGGAGGATCGATGCGAAGAGGTCTGGCCATTTGCGCACATTCCGCGATACGAAGATGTCTGTCCATTTGCAACCCAAGGGCCAACGGCCCGGGGTCATACCAGCCTGGGCCAAATGGTCCGGGCACCTGTGACAAGGTCATCGCTGACCTGAGGGCCAACGGCCCGGGGTCATACCAGCCTGGGCCAACGTCCCAGGTTGCCTGATGGCCTCATTTCAGAAGGGCTGAAGGCCCGTTCCATCGGTCCGCAATGGCACGCCCCTGTAGGAGCCTTTTGAAGCACCCGGACTGGTAGCGCGGCGGGGAATTCTTCCCCAAGGCAAGGCGCAACAAAGGAGAAGGTCGAGACCTTCGACTGCGGCGCAACGAAGCCCTGTGGAAGAAGGCCCGCCGCCCCCTAGGGGATCCCTGCACCAAGGGATGGTGCGGCCTGGAGCAGGTCGAGGCGGGTGTGCCGTCGTCGAGGGCTGGCGGCGGTGCTTTTATGGCACGCCTTTATTGCACGCATAAACGGAATCCCTTATGGAATGAGTACCGGGAACAGGACTCGAACCTGCACTCCTTGCGGAACCAGATCCTAAGTCTGGCGCGTCTACCAATTTCGCCATCCCGGCATGGAAGCGTAGGGTCATGATGCCGCAGCCCTCCACGGGCGCAACCGCCAGATGGCAACTCGCGTCGGCGTGGTCAGGGCTCTTGCACCCACCCGGCATTCCTGCTAGGCGGCCTGTACCATGCGAATGCCTCTCACCAAGCTGCCCGGATTTCTGCTGACCCGCCTTCTTCCGGGACTGGCCTGCCTGCTTTTCAGCGCATGGGCCGCAGGCGCGCTGTACTTTGATTTCCCGGCGAGTTCGCTCCGCGCAGTTGCCGCTCTGCTGTTCGTGGTCGCCGTGGTGGCGCTCGCCATCCGCTTTCGCCGCAGCCCGCTGCTCAGCTACGGTCTCATCGCGGGGCTGTGCGGAGCAGTCCTCGCCTGGTGGCTGACCCTGCGTCCTTCTCAGGATCGAGCATGGCAGGACGATGTCTCCCGCACTCCGTACGCAGAGATCAATGGCGACATCGTCACCATCCACCATGTCCGCAATGCCGACTACCGGAGTCCAACCGACTACACTGTGAATTGGGAATCGCGCACTTACGACCTCCGCAATGTCACCGGACTGAGCGTGTCGGTGACCTACTGGGGATCACCCTACATGGCGCATCCGATCCCATGCTTCGAGTTCTCGGATGCTCCGCCCCTTGCCATCTCCATCGAGACCCGGAAGGAGAAAGGTGAGTCGTACTCAGCCCTCGGCGGCCTCTACCGTCAGTTTGAACTGATCTACGTGGCGGCCGACGAACGCGACCTCATTCGCCTCCGCACGAACTTCCGCAAAGGCGAAGACGTCTATCTGTATCATACGAAAGCCAGCCCGGCCACGGCGCGCGCCCGCCTCATGGAATACCTCAACGCCATGAACCGACTCCACGCTGCTCCGCGCTGGTACAATGCGGTTACCGACAACTGCACGACTTCGATCCGCGCCCAGCACCCCGCGGAACAGCGCACCCCATGGGACTGGCGCATTCTCGTCAATGGTCTGGGCGATCAGATGTCCTACGAGCGTGGCGTCTTCGATACCTCCCTGCCCTTTGCGGAACTGAAGCGCCGCAGCCACATCAATGCCGACGCCATGGCGGCCGGTGCTGCCCCCGATTTCTCGGCCCGCATCCGGTTGGGACGTCCGGGATTCCCCGCCCCACCACTGCCCGCAGCGGCTCCTTGATTCCGCCCGCCCCGCGGCCATCGGTGACATCCTGTGGAAAATGCCCATGGCATCCTCATCCGGCGCACCCTGCTCACCGATACCAGCCTCATCGTTCATTGGCTGACGCGCGGGCACGGCATCGTGCGCACGGCGGCCAAGGGAGCACGCCGTCCCGGTTCGCCGTTTACAGGAAAACTCGACCTCTTCTACTCGGCGGATTTCTCGTTTGTCCGCAGCCGCCGGTCCGATCTCCACACCCTCCGCGAACTTTCGGTTTCGCATTACCGCGCCGGCATCCAGTCGTCCTATCCCCGCGTCCTCTGCGCTGCCTACTTCGCCGCGCTCATCGACTGTGTCGCGGAACAGGACGCTCCCGTGGAAGCGCTCCACGACCTCCTCCGCCGCGGGCTCGACTGGCTGGACAGCAACGATCCCACGCTGCGCGCCGTCTTCTTCTATGAAAAGGAAGTGGCCAGTGAACTGGGCATTCATGGGGAACACGGAGTCACTCCGGCGAGTGCGATTCTCGGCACCTTCCACCGCCTGCCGGATTCCCGCGCTGCCCTCATGCGCCGCCTCGGAGGCACCTGAATCCGCCGCTCAGCGGGCCCGCCGCGCCGCGAGGTACCTGTCATGCGCCACCACCATGGAAGGAAACGCGATTTCCCCGGGATCCACGCCGGACGGATCCAGCCAGCACGTGCTCTCCACCGCATCGAGTGCCTGCGCTTCCACTTCCCCGGACGTCTTCGCCGTGAAGAAGAAATCGAGCACAGGATAGGTCAGCCCTTTGTAATCATAGGAATTCGGAGCCGAACACAGAAAGGTCACCTCCTCCACGGCAATGCCGACTTCCTCCATGAATTCCCGCCGCAGTCCCTCTTCGGCGGTCTCCCCCTCGTCCACAAATCCTCCGGGGATCGCCAGTCGTCCCTTCGCCGGATCCTTCGCCCGCCGGATGAAAAGCACCTTGCCATCGGGGCGTTCGAGAAAGGCCGCCGTCGCACAGGTCGCATTGAAATAGAAGACATACTCACAGGCATGGCAACGCAGCGGCTGCCGCCGCGATGATTCCCGCGCCAGACCACAGGAAGGACAGAAACGGAAGGACTCGGAAGGATGCATGGGATTCAGAGAGTCAGAGAGTCAGAGAGTCGAGGGCCGTCGCTCAGCGGCGGCCATCGTACCAGATGCCGCACGCTTCCCTGCGGCGCAGGTTCCGTCCCCCGCTGAGCACGGTCTTCAGCACAAACCAGAGATGCGATGCCGGACTGCGGAACTTCAGCTTCCGCGCCGAGGTCACCAACGGATGATCCTCCAGAAAAACAAAACGCAGGCCCGCGCGCTTTCCGATCGCCCGGAGCCTCTGACTCAGTTCCAGTTCCTCGGCGGCATACAGTTCACTGCTGAAGCCCCCGGATTCCTCGAAGGCCCAGCGCCGCACAAACAGAAACGATCCCGCCGCCCATTGCCTCCATCGTGCCAGCCGATGCCAGTTCCGGATGAAGAATTCCGCGCCTTCCAGCGGTTCGTCCATCACAAGGGTGCAGCCACCATACAGGACCCCGCTGTCGTTCATCACGTGCCGCAGATCCTCCATGAGTGCAGCCGACGGCACGGAGTCCGCATCCAGAAACAGAATCCATTCACCCAAGGCCGCTGCCGCCCCGGCATTGCGCGCCCGGCTGATCTGATTCACCGGTTCGAACACCACCCGGGCCCCCGCTTCCCTTGCCACCTCAGCAGTCCGGTCGCCGGAATTGTTGTCGCAGACAATGACCTCCCAGGCAAACTCCGACGGAAACTCCGCACAGGCCGCCGCCAGCCCGGCCAGGGTCGCCGGCAGCAGCTTTGCTTCGTTCCACGCCGGAATGACTACGCTCAAGTTCATCCGCGATCCTTCCTGGAAGCGGGAATGCGGTCGTCCGGACAGCGGATCTGCGCAATCGCCGCCATGATCCGTTCACTGATCGCCAGATACCCATCCTTGGTATCCGGCAGAGCCTCCCGGTCAAACCGCAGCACTGGTCCCGCTGCCACCGTCACCGTCGACGTCCGGAATTTCATGCTCCCATACGGCAACGCCTCGTACGCCCCGAAAATCCTCACCGGAATCACCGGAACGCGCGCCTTCGCCACGACCAGCCCCGGACCAGGCTGCGCCGGCTGCAGCTTCCCATCCGGAGACCGCGCACCTTCGGGGAAAATGATGACGCGCCGTCCATCCTGCAGCAACCGGATCGCTGTCTTCAATCCCGCGAACCCCGCCCGGTCCTGATCGACGGGGACGACATTCAGCTTTGGAAACAACCAGCGCGCGAACGGATTGGAATAGAGCGACTTCCTCGCCAGGTAGTAGATGGGTTTCTCAAAGGAGGTCCCCACCAGCGGAGGATCCAGAAAACTCACGTGATTCGAACAGATCAGCGCAGGACCATCCTCGAAAAGATGTTCCCGGCCCACGACCTGATGATCGAGCGCCGCACGCGCCAGCGATTTCGCCAACTGATAACAGACACCATGAACGAAGCCCATATCCCGGGGAGCTAAATCGGGCCAGCGGCCTCTGCAAGCGACGCCCCGGAACCGGGTATGTGCCGCTCAGTCGTCATTGCTCAGCCCCATCAGCTCGAACAAACGCAGCGCAAACCATCCAAGCGATGAGAGAAAGGCCGCCACATACGTGAGCCCGGCTGCCTTCAGGACCGCATCGACACCCTCGGCTTCCGGCCCGGGCGCTATGATCCGGCTGTCCACGAGCGCCAGTTTCGCACGGCGGCTCGCATCGAACTCCACCGGCAGCGTCACAAGATTGAACAGCATGAGAATCCCCAGACACACCGTGGCCACGGTCAGGCCAAGGATGAATTTGCCCATGAGTCCCAGCACGAGCGGCGCAATCATGACTACCCACGAAGCCGTGGCTGTGGTCCGCACCGCCGCCATCCGCCACATGAGCGGGGCGTAGGCCTGCGCATGCTGCAGGGCATGTCCCGCCTCATGCGCCGCCACCCCCACCGATGACAGCGAATTTCCATGATACACCGGCTCGGACAGGGCGAGGGTTCGCGAGGAGGGATCATAGTGATCGGTCAGTTCGCCTTCCGTAAGCACCACCTCGACATCATGCAGCCCTGCCTCGTTGAGCAACCGCCGTGCTGCCTGGGCGCCGGTCAGACCCGACCACGCCGCCACCGTACTGTAGCGCCGGAACTGAGACTTTACCCGGGAGGATGCCCAGAAGGACAAGCCCAGTGAAGCGAAGAGAATAAGCCACATCATATCGTCAGGGATCGGATGAATTCCGATGAATTACGCAGATAAAGCGGCGCCCGCACGGAAAATCAGCGTTACAAATCACACGGCGTTTTGCAGTCCGGAAGGTGCCGCTCCCGGCCGACCGCCGGCACCCGCGGCGCTGCCCCGACCGTCTTGACCTGGGAGCAAAGCCGCTCCTACTTCCGCCCATGACCATTTCCCCTTCCGAGTACGAGAAACTGGGAGCCTTCTACCTCGGCCGCGAATACGACATCGAGGCCAAGGAAATGACGGAGTCGCTCCTCATGTATGACTCCAAGGACCTCGTGACCCATGGCGTGGTGCTCGGCATGACGGGATCGGGGAAGACCGGCCTCTGCCTGGCCCTGCTGGAGGAAGCGGCCATCGACCGCGTTCCAGCGCTCATCATTGATCCCAAGGGCGACATTGCGAACCTGCTGCTGACCTTCCCGGACCTTGCTCCGGCTGACTTCCGGCCGTGGATCAACGAGGAAGACGCTCAGCGGAAAGGCAAAACCCCGGATGAATTCGCCGCGGCCCAGGCGGAACTCTGGAAGAAGGGCCTCGGCGAATGGGGACAATCCGGGGAGCGCATCCGCACCCTTCGCGAAACGGTCGACATCACGGTCTTCACCCCGGGGAGCAATGCGGGAATCCCGGTCAGCATCCTCGCGTCCCTCGGGGCCCCCGAGGAGGAAGTCCTCGACGATTCGGAGAGCTACAGCGACCGCATCGCCAGCACGGCTTCAAGCATTCTCGGGCTCCTCGGCATCAATGCGGATCCGGTGAACAGCCGCGAACACATTCTGCTCTCGCGAATCTTCGATTTCGCATGGCGTGCGGGCAAATCACTCGATCTCCCCACGATCATCGCCCAGGTGCAGGCCCCGCCATTCTCCAAGGTGGGCGTGGTGGCGCTTGAGGAGTTCTATCCGGAAAAGAAGCGCTCGGAACTCGCCATGCAGATCAACAATCTGCTGGCAGCCCCGGGATTCCAGAACTGGCTGACGGGGGTCCCGCTCGACATCCGCCGCATGCTGCACACCGCGGACGGAAAACCCCGCATCAGCATCTTTTCGATCGCTCACCTGAATGATGCGGAACGGATGTTCTTTGTGAGCCTGCTGCTCAACCAGACCCTCGGTTGGATGCGCGCTCAGAGCGGCACCACCAGTCTCCGCGCCCTGCTCTACATGGACGAGATCTTCGGGTACCTGCCACCCTCGCAGAATCCGCCGTCCAAGAAGCCGATGATGACGCTCCTGAAGCAGTCGCGCGCCTTCGGCCTCGGTGTCCTCCTTGCCACCCAGAACCCAGTCGACCTCGATTACAAGGCGCTCTCGAACATCGGCACATGGTTCCTTGGCCGACTCCAGACGGAACGGGACAAGGCCCGCGTCCTTGATGGCCTCGAAGGAGCCGCCTCGAGCCAGGGATCCTCCTTTGACCGCGCTTCGATGGACCGGCTTCTGGCGGGACTCGGAAACCGCGTCTTCCTGATGAACAATGTCCACAACAGCGGTCCCTGTGTGATGCAGGTCCGCTGGTGCCTCAGCTACCTGCGCGGCCCGCTTACCCGCTCGCAGCTGAAGTCACTGGTCGATCCGGTGCGCGACGCCGTCCTCGGCGAATTCGGAGTCAGTGCCCCTGCCGCTGCCGGCCCATCGGTTTCCGCGGCAGTTTCCGCGGTTCCGGACGCTCCCGCCGCCACACCGGGCACCCCCGCCGCGGCCGGCCGTCCGGACCTCCCGGAATCCATTGCCCAGACGTTCCTGCCGGTCACCAGCCCGTCAGCTTCCCCGCTTCCAGTCGTTTACACCCCGGCCATCCTCACGGAACTCAATGCGACCTTCGCGGACAAGTCGACGGGCACCAATGCCCAGGTCCCGTATCGTTTCCTCCTCCGCATCAGCCCGGACGCCGCGGCCCTCCCCGCAGGCCCGGGCGACCCTGTCGATCTCGCCGACAGCAAGCTCTCGGCGCAACCCATCCCGGGCTCGCCGGCATGGGCCCACCTGCCGGCCTTCGCCCGCAAACCGGCCGCCTTCAATTCGGCCCGCGACGCCGCGATCGAACACGTTTACAGCCGCTGCACGCTCGACCTGCTTACCTGCCCCGCCCTCGGCGAAGTCTCCCAGCCGGGAGAATCGGAAGGCGATTTCCGGGCCCGGCTCCAGCACGCGGCGCGGGAACGGCGCGACCAGAAACTCGCGGAGATCGAACGCAAATGGGGACCCAGGCTCCGCAGCGCCGAGGAAACCAGAAACCGCGCCGCGGCGGCCTTCGAAAGGGAACGCGCTCAGGCCAATGCCGCCCGGGTCAGCACGGTCGTCAATGTCGGTCAGGCCATCCTCGGTGCCCTCTTCGGCCGGAAATCAACCACCACCCTCGTATCGCGCAGCGCTCAGGCGGCCCGCGGAGCGAACCGTGCATGGAATCAGGGCAGCGATGTCGAACGCGCGGTTTCCCGCGTGGAATCGGCGGAAGCGGAGGCGACCCGCATCCAGGAGGACCTTGAGGCCGAACTGAATCTCGCGCGGCAGTATTTCGACGTCTCGCAGATTCCGCTGGAACAGAAGTCGCTCTCCCCTCTCAAGAAGAACATCGCAGTCACCACGAGCGCGCTCGCATGGATTCCCTGCTACGACGTCGGCGGCGGCCAGTTCGAACCGGCATGGGAGGACTGAGACCATCCATGCGGCAGCTTGAAGTCAGAGAGACAGCCTTCCAGCGCATCGAGGTCTGGGGCGACCGGGACGAAACGGAATTCCGGGTCACGGGAGCGGTGCACGCATGGTGGCATCGTCACCGCTTTCTCACGGGCCTCGCATGGGACAGCATCGCAGCCGGCATGCTCTCCCACCCGCAGCAACCCCGGTCAGTTCTCATGCTCGGCCTCGGCGGGGGCACCAGCCTCCGTACGCTGCAGCACCTTCTCCCCGGTACCTGCTGCACGGCCATCGAGATCGATCCGGACATCATTGAACTCGCCCGGAAGTACATGGCGCTCGATTCCCTCCGCACGCGCATCATCACCGCGGACGCCTATCAGTGGCTCGCAGCGTGCCGACAGCAGTTCGATGTCATCTTCGATGATGTCTACGGGGTCACGGCCGACGATGTGCTTCGCCCCTGCCCCATCACCCCGGCGATCGCCGCGGACCTGCGGCGCTGCCTGAAGCCGGATGGCATTTTCGCAGCGAACCTCGTCACGGGACCAGGCCACCGCCGCGTCCAGTCGGCCATGCGCTCGTTCTTCCGCAGCACCTTTCCCGCGGTGCGCTCGGTGACCACGCCGGACAGCCTCAACGAATGCCTTGTCGGTGGCACCCGCCTCGCGCCATGGCGCTCCATCCACGGCCGTGCCGCGGACTTCCCGGACAACGCGGACTATGGCTTCTGGCGTCTCCTCCGCGCCAGATCCATTGGCGTCCCCCTGGCCCGCTGAAAGCCGCAGCCACTGCCGTCCCCCGCTTGCCGGAACCGGCGCGGGACGCTACACCCACTGGCATGAACGGAGGCGGACTCTCATGGCAAAGACTCTGCCGACTCACGGCCGCATGGCTCGCAGCTGTCGTACCGGCCCATGCACAGGAACTCCGCGGGTTCTGGGTCGATGCCTTCAATCAGGGCATCAAGTCGCCATCGCAGGTCACCGCACTCGTGGATGACGCACGGCGGGCGAACTGCAACGCGCTCTTCGTGCAGGTCCGCAAACGGGGCGATGCCTACTTCAGCAACGGACTGGAACCCCGCGCCACGGACATCACCTCGGCTTCCTTCGACCCGCTCGCCGACCTCATTGCCAAAGCCCGGAGCGGACCGGAACCGCTGGAGGTCCACGCATGGATCGTCACCTACAACATCTGGAATCAGCAGAATGCTTCTCCTTCCCAGGCATCGCACCCGTTCAATCTCCACCGCGACTGGCTCACCCAGCGGAACGACGGCGTGCAGTGGGACGGTGCCAATTATGCCTTCGACCCGGCCCATCCTTCCGTGCAGGACCACACCTTCCGTGTCTGCATGGATCTCATGTCCCGCTATCCGGTCGATGGACTCCATCTCGATTACATCCGCTATACGGATTCGGGCTCGTCGGTCGGCAGCAATCCGTGGGGCTACCACCCGGTCGCCCTGCAGCGCTTCCGCAGCCTCACGGGGCGATCGGATACGCCGGCCGCCAATGACTCCGCGTGGCTTCAGTTCCGCCGGGATCAGGTCACGGCCCTCGTCCGGAAACTCCAGCTGCACGCATGGCGGCTCCGGCCTTCGCTGTGCCTCTCGGCCGCCACCATCGCCTATGGCTCGGCTCCTGCGGGCAATACGGTGAATGCGTGGCAGCAGCGCGATGCCTTCGGCCGCGTCCTTCAGGACTGGCGGGGCTGGCTGGAGGAGGGCATCCTCGACCTCGCCATCCCCATGGTCTACCGCGACAATGCCAATGCCACCCGCGCGGGCGAGTGGCTCGCATGGACACGATGGGCCCGCGATAACCAGTTCAACCGCCTCTGCGCGGCGGGATTGGGCAATTACCTCAATCTCTTCGAAGGCACCTTCAGCCAGCTCACGAGCGCCCGTGCCTCCTCCACGACCACCGGCCGCCGCCTCGCCGGACAGGTGCTCTATTCCTACGCCACATGGTGCCGACGCCAGAACGCCGACACCACCTACACCAGCAATTACCTGCCGCGTCAGGATTTCCTCGATGCCCTGAGCGATCCCGCAGCCGCCGCCGGCTATACGGGAAGCCCGCTCTACGCCGCTCCGGTGCTCACTCCCTCCATGCCCTGGAAAGCGGACCCCGCCCGCGCCCAGCTCATGGGATTCGTCCGTCTGCCATCCCCGGCGGCCGCTCCTGACGGAATCATGGTCACTCTCACCGGGCCGCAGCTCCAGACGGTCACGCTCAAGACGGACGCCACAGGCTTCTTCGGATCCATCGGGCTTGCACCGGGAACGTGGACGATCTCGGTGCAGCCACCGGGCTTTGCCACCCGCACCCGGACCATCCCGGTCGCCGGGGGGACCGTCACGACCGCGGACCTCTGGCTCGGCACGGAACCATTCGCAATCACTGCGGTGCAGCACGACCGGGCCCTGCGCCGCACCACGGTGACATGGAATTCCCTGCCGGAATCGCGCTACCGCGTCGAGAGCAGCACAGACCTCGCGACATGGTCCATGGCGGCCACGGGCATCGCTTCGTCCGGATATGCGACTTCATGGACGAGCCCCGCTGATCCCCCGGGTGTCCTCCGTCGCTTTTACCGCATCGCGGAGGAATGACACGGCTGCTTTCCGGGTTGCTGTCACCGCCCCGCGATGGCAACGCCACGGCATGCTTTTCGCAGAATATCTGCACCGCCTTGATCCCGTTCTGCTCCGCATCACCGACAGCATCCAGCTCCGCTGGTACGGCATCGCCTACGTGGTCGGTTTCTACTGCGGCTGGCTGCTGCTGCAGCGCTGGGCAAAGCGCGGGATCGGCGAACTGAAACCGGAAGAAACAGCCGACTTCATCACGTACGCCGCCCTTTTCGGTGTCCTCATCGGCGGCCGCCTTGGCTACATGCTGCTCTACAACCGGACGGAATTCTTCAGCCATCCACTGAGCTTCTTCCACGTCACGGGTGGCGGCATGGCCAGCCACGGGGGGATTGCTGGACTCTTTCTGTTCACGCTGTGGTGGGCCCGACGCCACGGACGATCATGGACCGGCCTCGGCGACAATCTCGTGACCGCCGCCCCCGTCGGCCTCTTCTTCGGACGTCTGGCCAACTTTGTGAACGGCGAACTCTACGGTCGCCCGGCCACAGTGCCCTGGGCCATGAAATTCCCGGAGGAAGCCACCCGCTGGGCCTCGGATGCGGAAGCGACGGAGAAATACGCGTCGCTGTCGGCCCTCCTCACGAAACACGCCCCGCCGGAAGCCACGGACGAACGCAGTCTCATTCTCACGCTCGCCCGCGGGAACGATGCCTTCGCCGAGGGACTCCGACCACTCCTCACGCCGCGCCATCCGTCCCAACTCTACGAGGCGGCCCTCGAAGGCCTTGCTCTCTTTCTGATTCTCTTCGCCATCCGTGAAAAATGGCCGCATGCGCCCCACGGGCTCCTCACTGGGCTTTTCTTCATCCTCTACGCGGTCTTCCGTATCCTCGGCGAAAACTACCGGGAACCGGACGCCTTCATTCATGGGCTCACGGAAGGTCAGTACTACTCCCTCTTCATGATCGCGGTAGGGGCGGCCTTCCTCGTCTTTGCGGCCACCCGGCGCAGGCCTCAGCAGGTATCGGGCTGACGCCGCGCCACCTTCACGGTGTGCGGAATGGCCGCGGCCACAATCCGCAGGCACTCGGCCGCCCCGGAAGGCTTGCCGGGCAGCGCCAGCACAAAGGCGTCATCCACCACGGCCCCGAGCGAACGCGACAGAATCGCATTCGGCAGCGACGCAAATGACCCCATCCGCATGGCTTCGCCGAATCCGGGAAGCTCCAACCGCATGATCCCGCGGATGGCTTCGGGCGTCACGTCCCGCGGCCCGATTCCCGTGCCTCCCGTCGTCAGCACAAGACCGCATCCCTGCGCAATGAAGGAACGCACCGCGCTGCGGATGGCTTCCCTATCGTCGGGCACCACGGCCTCGACCAGCACCTTCCAGCCAAGTTCCTCCACCACGGCCCGCACCGCCGGACCTCCCAGGTCTTCATATTCGCCCGCCGCCGCCCGGTCGGATACCGTCACAATGCCACACACCATCATAGCCTTCACAGCACGCGGCGCAGTATGGTGTCCTCGAGGCAACGCGGATCGCTCTGCGGATGATCGAGCGTATAGTGCAGCCCCCGGCTCTCCCGGCGCGACTGCGCACTGTCGACGATGAGCGATGCCACCTCGACGAGGTTCCGCAGCTCCAGCAACTCGGTGGTCACTTTGAAATTCCAGTAAAACTCGCGCACTTCACGATGGAGATTGCGCAACCGGGTCGCCGCACGCTGCAGCCGCTTGGTGGTGCGCACGATCGAGACGTAATCCCACATGAGTCTGCGGATCTCGTCCCAGTTATGGTAGATCACGACCAGTTCATCGACATCACTCACCTGACCAGGTTGCCATGCGGGAATTTCATAGCGTTCATCCGGCGGTTGCCCGGCGGGAAACTGCCTCACCACATCCTCCGCCGCCCGGTGCGCCACCACGGCCCCTTCCAGCAGGGAATTGCTCGCCAGCCGATTGGCTCCATGCAGCCCGGTGCAGGCGACTTCACCCACTGCCCACAGGCCGCGCAGACTGCTGGCTCCATTCACGTCGGTCCGCACTCCCCCGCACTGATAATGCGCGGCCGGAACCACAGGAATCGGATCGACCGCAATGTCCAGCCCGGCGCGCAGGCACGTCTGGTAGATATTCGGAAACCGCTCGCTCAGGAATTCGCGGCCCCGTGAAGTGATGTCGAGGTAGACACAGGGACTGCCGGTGCGCTTGATTTCCCGGTCAATCGCCCGCGCCACAATGTCCCGCGGCGCCAACGACTTCCTCGCGTCGTACTTCGCCATGAATTCCTTGCCGTCAGCCCCCACCAGCACGCCGCCCTCGCCCCGCAGGGCCTCGCTGATCAGGAAATTCCGGATGCCGGGATGATACAGGCAAGTCGGGTGAAACTGCACGAATTCCATGTTCGCAATGGTCGCCCCCGCGCGCCACGCCATGGCCACGCCGTCGCCGGTCGCCACCGCTGGATTGGTCGTGTACTGGTACACACGGCCGCTGCCGCCGGTGGCGAGCACGACCCGATCGGAGCGGAACGTAAGCACTTCGCCTGTGCGTTCATCGAGCACATACAGACCGAGTACCCGGTCTTCGGTCGCAAATCCCAGCTTTCCGGTGGTCACCAGATCGATGGCGAAGTGATGCTCGAAAAAGGTGATGGCGGCTTCCTCGCGGGCCCGTTCCAGCAGGCGGTCGGCAATCTCCCGTCCAGTGGTGTCGCCATGATGCAGGATGCGGCGCTTCGTGTGCCCACCCTCCATGCCGAGGCTCACGGCGGACCGACCGCCTTCCTCCACGGAATCGAAGCGGACTCCCCATGCAGCCAGCTCGCGGATCCTTTCGGGTCCATCTTCCACGATTCCCCGCACCACTTCCTCCCGGCAGAGCCCGGCACCCGCGTCGAGGGTGTCGGCGACATGGGCGTCAAAACTGTCGTCCGCCCCCATCACACAGGCGACCCCGCCCTGCGCCCAGGCCGTGTTCGATTCCCCGGCGGCACGCTTCGCGAGGACCGCCACCCGCCCATGCTTCGCTGCCTTCAGCGCAAAGGCCAGCCCGGCGAGGCCGGACCCAACGACAACGAAATCATAAACAACCATGGAGACTCAGATGTGCCCCCACGACGCCCCGCCCGCTCGGCCTTGCAACCCGGAATTGCCGCCCGTGCTCAGGGTCCGCCCACCACTGGAAAGTGCCGCGCGATGGCCTGCCGGACGGTTTCCGCGAGCCTCGGTACAACTGCCCGCGATGCCGCCAGCTCCCGGAGCCTCGCCACCACGGCCTCCACGGTCTCATCAAGGGTCGACGTCCCTGCAGTCACTCCCACCTGCGCAACCCCATCAAACCAGGCATCGTCCAGATCCTTCACGGTCTCCACCTGCCACGCCCGGCAGCCCAGCCCACGCGCGGTCTCCACCAGCTGCCGCGTGTTGTTGCTGTGCCTGCCGCCCACCACCACCACCACTTCACTCTCCCGGCACAGGGCCTCGAGCGATTCCTGACGGTCCCGCGTCGGCTGACATACCGTATTCCGGAAGAGCACCTCGGCCTCCGGCCGCTCCGCCCTCAGCCGCTCCACCAGCCATGCCACCCGCTTCAGCGGCTGCGTTGTCTGACTCACCACCCCGAACTTTTCCGCACGCGGCAAGTCCGCAAGGTCCTCCTCCCTGGCCACCACCGACGCCCCGGGAAAGTCGCCTGTCAGCCCCCTCACCTCGACATGCCCCGCCGACCCGATCACCACCGGGTGATACCCTTCCCGCACCAGCGACGCCAGCGCATGATGCGCCTTCCGCACCAGCGGACAGGTCGTGTCAATCACCCGGTAGCCCGCACCTTCCCACGCCCCGCGTGCCCGGTCAGACGCCCCATGCGCCGTGATCATGACGACCTCCGTCGCACTGCTCCCCACCTCGTCCAAATCACCCTGCCCTACCCCCAGCGTACCCAGGTGCTGCTGCACCACCGGATTGTGCACCAGTTCCCCCAATACCGTCACCGGCCCCTCCGAGGCCACCGCATGCGCCTTCCTCAGCGCATCGCGTACCCCGAAACACATCCCATAATGCCGCGCCAGTCTGATCTTCATAGTCTCTCTCGTTCGTTGGTTGGTGCCACCCGGTTGTCATGACCCTGCATCACCGGGTGGCTTTGTGATGCAAAGTTACTGCTCAAAAAAAAGATTCCCTTCATTCCCTTGCCTGCCGCACGATGGCTTCGAGGACGCTCAGGTAGCGGTTGAATGCGTCGCGGCCATTTGCGGTGAGCGCATAGCGGGTCTGCTGCCGGTGCTTCATTTCCCGGGTCTCGGACACGTAGCCTGCCTTGAAGAGCGCGCGCAGATGGGTGATGAGATTCCCGTCGGACATGCCCAGCTGACCCTTGAGGTCCTGAAAGGACCACTCGTGGCGGCTCGCGAGCAGGGTCATGATGGCAAGCCTCCCCTTTTCGTGAATGATGCGGTCCAGCTGACTGAAATCGATCATGCCCTGCGGTTCGAGAGAAACACGGCGGTCGCATAGACCAGATGGAATAGCCCGAAAGTGACGGCCATGAAGACCAGGGGCGATGGCCCTGCTCCGGCCAAGTGGCGCACCGACGGCAGAAAGGACAGCAGGCCTGCCACGAAGAACGCCAAACCCAGCCGTTGAATCGAGCGCGGCGCAAACGAACCCGTGGCCCGCAGCGCCAGACCGTAGAAAAGAATCCAGCACGAACTCACCTGCACCGGATCGCGCGGCACCGCCTCCGCCGCCAGCAATCCCAGCGCAAAGCCAGCCACCAGCGGCGGCACCAGCGCTCCGAGCGCCAGCTTCATGCCAGCCGACACAAACGGTTCCGCCCGCTCCCGCGCACTGCGCCACAGCATGCCCACATTCAGCAGCGACACCACCACCAGCACCACCAGCCACTCCTTCGTGAACCCACTGCTTTCCAGCGCCCCATCCGAACCCCAGCGATTCCATTGCCACAAGCTCAACCCCACACTCAGCACCCCGGCCACCAGCGCCGCCGGCGCGGAAATCGCCCGGTACACCGTCGCCCGCTCCATGAGCGACCGGATCGTCCGCAGCTGCTCCGCCGCTTCCTTCACATTCGGTTCGTTCTTCATGATCCTTTTGCTTTGTGATGCAAAGTAAAACGGAAGCGGGGTCTCTGCAAGTGATTTCCCGGGATCCGCTGATGCGCGTCTCCCTGATTGCAAGAAGGGGTCGGCGGGGACAGTTTCCGTGGTACCCGCCATCATGACGACGCCAGCACCAGCAACATCCTCGCCCGCTCCGGAACAGACAGCCGCGGGCAATTATTTCGTGGCGAACTATCCTCCATTTTCCTGCTGGACGCAGGAAGCGGTCGCCGAGGCCCGTGCGGTGCTGGAGCGGAACCCGGTTTCCGGCAAGCCGCTTGGGATTTACTTTCACGTGCCCTTCTGCCGGAAGCGCTGCCATTTCTGTTATTTCCGGGTGTACACGGACCGGAATGCGGAGGAGATCCGAGGCTACCTGAAGGCTGGCCTGCGCGAGATGGAAATGGCGGCGGAGAAGCCGTACCTGCGCGGCCGGAAGCCGCAGTTCATTTACTTTGGAGGCGGCACTCCCTCGTACCTTTCGGTTCCGCAGCTGCAGGAACTGACCGACCGCATGAAGGAACTGTTTCCGTGGGACGAAGCCGAGGAAGTGGCCTTCGAGGCGGAACCCGGGACCCTGACCGAGAAGAAGCTTGATGCCATCCGCGCCCTTGGTGTGACGCGGTTGAGTCTTGGGGTGGAGAACTTCGATGACCACATCCTCGAGATCAATGGCCGCGCCCACCGGTCGGGTGAAATCGGCCGTGCCTACCAGCACGCCCGCAGCATCGGTTTCCCCCAGATCAACATCGACCTGATTGCCGGCATGGTCGAGGAAACGGAGGAAAACTGGCAGCGCTGCATCGAACGCGCCCTCGAACTCCAGCCGGATTCGCTCACGATCTATCAGATGGAAATCCCCTACAACACGACCATCTACAAGGAAATGAAGGCGGCCGGGAAGCTGACCGCGCCGGTGGCCGACTGGCCGGTGAAGCGCCGCTGGGTCATGGAGGCCTTTGCCGCTTTCGAGAAGGCGGGATACACGGTCACGAGTGCGACGACCGTGGTACGCGACCCCGCGAAGACGAAGTTTGTCTACCGTGACAGCCTCTGGAGCGGAGCGGACCTGCTGCCGCTGGGGGTCGCTTCCTTCGGCATCCTCGACGATGTGCACGTGCAGAACCACGCGGACATCCTTCCCTACCAGATGCTTGTGGACAGTGGCCGCCTCCCCTGGTTCCGGGCCTGTGTGACAACCCACGAGGAACGCTTTGTCCGCGAATTCATCCTCCGGCTCAAACTCGGCAGGGTTTCTGCGGAATATTACGTGCAGCGCTACGGCATTGATCCCCGCGAGCGCTTCGCCCCCCAGCTCGCCGCCCTCACCGCTCAGGGATTCGGCCACGTCGCAGGCGACGACATCATGCTGAGCCGCGAAGGCCTCATGCAGGTCGACCGCCTTCTGCATTCCTTCTTCCTACCGCAGCACCGCGATGCCCGCTACACCTGACCCGGAGCACATGGACCTGCTCATGCCGCTGCTTTATTTTTATGCGCAGCAGGACCGGTCCCTCCCCGAGATCCATTTCATCACCGGTGCGGAAATGCCGGAGCCGGATCGCCATCTGCTTGTCCACGATGCGGACATGACACCGCGGCTGCGCAGCTTTCACGGCTGCCCCATCACCCTCTCGGTCGTCCAGGCGGAACATGCCGCGGACTACGTGATGCGCCAGGTGGTGCTGCGCCGAGCCTCGGATCACGCCCCTGTGGAGTATGGAGCCATCGGCATCCACCTTGATGGTTTCCCGGCGGAGGTCCGTGCCCTCATTGCCAGCGGTGCGGCTCCGCTGGGCGGCATTCTCGAGGAAGCGGCCGTGCCCCACCGCAGCGCGCCGCACGCCTATTTCGAAGTCAGAGCGGATGCACACATCGCCATGCTCCTCAACTGTGCGGAAGGGTCCCTGCTGCACGGACGCTGCAATGCCCTCTCGTTTCCCGATGGGATTGTCTTCGCTGACATTGTGGAAATCCTGCCGCCCGGCACCCGCTGACCGGCATCCCTGCGTCAGCCACCCGCCACCATCCGGACAATCTCCACGCGGTCGCCGTCTCCCAGCACGGTAGCCGGGAAGTCACGCGGAAAGAGGGCCTCGCCATTCCGCTCGACCAGCACAGGACGCAAACCCACGGCCAGTTCCGCCAGCAACCCCGTCACCGTCGTTCCCACGGGGACGAGACGTTCTCCCCCGTTCACGACCAGCAGAATCAGTTCCCCTCCACCGTCGCGGGTGACTTGCCCCTCTGCCGTGCTCATTCCTCAGGCTTCAGCTTGCCCAACCGGGTCTTTGCGGTCCCGGCACTGGACTTGTCCAGCGGCGACTCCGGAGCAGCTTCTTCCCATGCCTTCAGAGCCTTGCTGTAGGCTTCCACCGCTTCCGTCTTCTTCTTCGCCTTCTCATGAAGCAGCCCGGTGACAACCCAGGCCCGCGCAGCGAACCGCTGACAGCTTGCGCGGTCCTCAGCCGACAGCATGGGCTCGGCCAGCAGTTCATCCGTCATCAGTACCGCCTCCGACACCCGCTCGGCAGCTGTCTTGTCATCTCCACCCGCCTCCTGCAACTCGCCGTTGAGCACGAGCGACTGCACCAGAGTCAGCCGGATGCCATTGTCCTCGGGACGTTCGTCCTTGAGCTTGCGCAGGAAGACGATCGAAAAATTCTGATACTCAAGCGCTTCCCTGGCACCTTCCCTGCCCGGCTTGTTCGCATGAATCAACGAGGCCACCTCGTTGTACGTCGACGCAAGGTTCAGCTTGAAGCTGGCATCCTGCGGATGATCCCGCATCAGTTCCGTGTACAGGTTGACGCTCTCCCGGTACGCCACTGTAGCGTCCATGGGATTGCTCGACCGCGCGAGGAGCCTGCCGAGTTCATAGTAGCCGCGCGCCATGCGGAAACGGCACGGCACCGACTTGGGTTCGACTTTGTCATGCGCCAGCAGCAGGTCGAGACTCTGCTTGTGATGATCGACGGCAGCCGATTCCTCCTTCTCGAGGCGGGCCATTTCAAATTTGCCATCCGCCAGCAGAAACCGTTCTTCGAGAGAGAAGTCAGCATCGCCCGGGCTGCCGGTAAGCGATGGAATCTTCAGGTAGCAGGTGGCCGCTTCCTCCCCCTGACCGCGCGCCGCGAGGGCCCGGCCCTCGAGCAGAAGATTGCGGGCATACTGCGGCGCAATCGTTTCATCGGTCGGAGCCGTCGCCAGCCATGACTCGTAGGCGGTCGACGAAAGCTGCAGGTGCGGCAGCGCATCGGCGATGCGCCGCTGATCCATGAGAATGGATCCCGTGAGCGCTTCGGCCACCGCCTGCACCGGAATCAGTTCACTCTTCGCCGTTCCGGATGCCGACAGCAGCGACTGCTCGAGGTCCCGTGAAACCTTCTCCAGCAGCGGCAGTGCCTCTGCTTCATTCCCGAGGGCCGAATGCAGGCGCGCCAGCTGGAGCGACCCTTTGCAGTCCGAAGGCGTCGCCGCCGCTTCCTTGAATTCCTTGAGCGCCTCCATGGCCACAGGCCGCACGGCCGACCGCCACACATCCATGGCCCAGGCATCGGATGGCCGACTCGCCAGAATGGTCTCGACGAGGGCTGTCACCTTGGCCCGTCCCGCGGCACCCAGCCGGGTCGCCGATTCGTTCTCCCGCAGCTTTGCCGTCTCACCGCTGTTCGCCTGCGGTGCCGCCTGGCGCAGACCCGAGACCTCTGCCACGAGCGCGGCGCGCTCGCGCTCGGCGGCGCGCCGGGCCGCTACCTGACTCACCGCATAACCCGCGGCTCCAAGTGAGCCCAGCAGGGCCAATCCCGCCACAGCCGGCCAGCCTCCATGGGTCGTCATGGCAGCTGCTGCGAGTTGCTTCAGTTTCCCGCCGGCACCCGCAAAAACCGGAGCCCGCTCCTTCACAATCATGCCCGCCGGGCGCAGGGACGGCACCGGGGCGTCTTCGGGAATTTTCAGGGTGGACGCCGCCACCGGCCTGTCGTCCGGGCTATCCGGTTCCTGACGTCGGCCCGGTCGGCCGGGCCTGCGGAAATCCTCGACGGGACCGCTGGCGGCCAAAGCGGGTGCCGGCACATAGGGGGAACCTGTGGTTTCCCGGGATGCCTCGGCCCTGACCGGCTCCTGTTTCCCGGAAACCGGCAGCTGCGACAGGTCCAGTGAGTCATCGCTTTCCGGCGGAATCTCCGTCGGGGTTTCCACGGCTTTCCCCACCACCCCGGCGGCTTCCCTGACGGTCCCGGCTGGAACGACCGGAGCTTCCGGCCCGTCGGGTGCCTGCGGTTGCTTCGGTGCCGTCACCGCGACCGGAGCCACCGGCTCGACGGAAGGCAGCACTTCGGAGGCCGCGATCGGGGCCATCGGTTCTACGGTAGCGACCGCCTCGGCGTCGCTCTCTTCCTCAGGCTCCGCCGTCCGGTCTCCAAATCCCCAGAGACGCCGCTTCTTCGGTCGATCCTTCTCCGCACGGTGCATCGCCGCAAATTCCTCTGGCGACACCGCCGGAGGAGGAGCCTTCCGCGGCAGTCCATCGACTCCGAGGCACATCCGGAGCGCATCGTACACCTTTTCCATGCTGTCGAAGCGCCCGGATGGATCGACCGCGAGACAGCGTTCCACAATCCGCTGCCGCTGCGCCACCCCTTCGTTATCCGGGGGCGACGGCCACGGCTGCAGGGCCGTACCCCGCAACCATCCCGCAAATTCCTTTTCCCCGAGATCCACTTCCTCGTCAAGTGCCTCCAGCAGAGGATCATACACCATGCCCCCACGCGGCCATCCGTCGTTCAGCAGATGCCAGGCGAGTACCCCGAAGGCGTAGACGTCGCGTCCCTGGCCCTTGCCTTTGACCACCAACGCCTGGGCATCATCCCAGTACTCCGGCGCGATGAAAGGAGCCTGCCGATGCAGCTTGCCCGGCGGATCCCCCTCCACCCAGCCCTGACCCACATCACCGAGCAGCACCTGCGGTTCGTCATTCTCCCCCGCCGTCACAAACGCATTCCATGAATTCAAACCGGTATGCACAACCCCGTGGACGTGCAGCCATGCCAGCGACCGCGCCAGATCCTCCAGCAGCATCCACGACTCGTGAATCGGCAACCGGGCCGACAGTAACTCGAAATTCACACTGCCCTCCGGCAGCATCGCCGTCGCCACATACGCGGGACGGTGACTCACATCGAACGCCAGCACCGGCAGCTGATCGGTCCGCTTCCCCGCATCCCGCAGCACTTCCAGACACTTCTTCAGGTACTTCGCATGCCAGCCGCCAGCCGCATCAAGCACCTTGACCGCGCATTCACCATGCTGACGGGACGTCGCCCGCCACACCGTCCCAAAGGCACCTCGGCCAAGGCTCTCGTGCAGTTCAAAACCGGGTATCGCTGGAGGCTGCATCAATCGATTCGGGGTAGTATCACGCAAACGCCACCTATCGGGACCTAACTCCCGGAAGCAACGAAGATTCGGTCGAATTCCTCCGGATCCGTGCTCTAATCATGAGAGAAAGCAAGAAAAACCATAAATTCCGGAGCCTTTGAAAAAACGAAGCCCTCGCGTCAGCCCCAATGCCACACCGGTCTCCTCCGCATCCGTGGGCCAGTCCGAGGATCCGCTGGAGGAGGCGTTTCTTGATTTCCTCTCGGCGGAACGGAATGCCTCCCCGCGGACACTGATCAATTACGCGCACGCGCTGAGTCGTTTCCGCGGCCAATGGCCGGGCTTCCGGGGGTGGCGGGAGGTGACGCCTGACGATCTGCGGGGCTGGATGTTCCGGATGATGAAGGCGGAGGCGGGCCGCGCCACCGTGCGGCTTCATTTCAGTGCCCTGCGCAGTTTTTTCCGGTTCCTGCAGCGCCGCCACGGTCTGGCTGCCAGCCCTCTCGAGGAGGTGCGACTGCCCAAGGCGGAGCGGAAACTGCCGGTGGTCCTGACATTGGCACAGATCGAGGAACTGCTCGCCCTTCCCCTGAAGCTTCCGAAGGACCAGCAGGCCCCGGTCTGGGGTCCGGCGCGCGACGCCGCCATCCTCGAAACGTTCTACAGCAGCGGACTCCGCCGCCAGGAACTGGTCGACCTCGATGCGGAGGACATCGACGCCGTCAGCGGGGTGGTCAGGGTCCGGGGCAAGGGGCGCAAGGACCGGCTCTGTCTCCTCGGATCGCACGCCATGGCAGCCCTGCAGCGCTACCGGCACGAGGCGGGCGTGCATGGCGGCCCCCTCTTTCTGAGTAAAGTGCGCCGCCGGATTTCTCCGCAGGCGATTGCCGCAGTTCTTGAAAAGTACCTGCGCGCTTCCAGCATTCCGCTGCGCATCACTCCCCACAAACTCCGCCACAGCTTTGCGACGCACCTGCTCGACAACGGTGCCGACCTCCGCTCCGTACAGGAACTCCTTGGCCATGCGAGCCTCGCGACCACGCAGATCTATACGCACGTTTCGACGGAACGCATGAAGCAGGCGTACCGTTCGGCGCACCCCAGAGCCTGATGGATGGCTCAGGCTCCGTCGGCCGGGGGCCTTTCCCGGGCACTCCCGGACTTCGTCGCCACGAGCAGCAGCGACTTTCCCCACGTGAGCCGCAGCGCCCGGCAGACGGCTGCATCCCAACTGCCCAGCGAGGCCAGCACGTCGGAGACCGCGGCCCCCCGGTCGACCGGCCCCCACTGCTCCGGACGCGGCCCCTGCAGCCACTGACGCAGGCGGGCCCAGGGATAACCGATGGCGTTCCAGCCATGCAGCAGCTCAAGTCGCCACGATGGCTCCGGAAACAGTTCCCGCAGCCGTCCGGGAGCATAGCGCCGCACACTCCCCGGAAAACTCCCGGCCGATCCCAGCAGGCATGCGGAGGCCGGCAGATTCATCACCAGCAGGCCGCCTGGCCGCAGGACCCTCGCCATTTCCTTCACCGCCAATTCCTCGTCGACCGTTTCCTGGTCGAGTACATCCAGGCTCACGACCGCCTCGAGACAGCCATCCGCCCACGGAATCGACTCCACTTCCGCCCGCTGCACCGCCGTAAAGCCGCGGTCGCGGGTCAACCGCACCGCCTCGGGCGCGAGATCAAAGCCCGCCACCTGCCACGGCACCCGCTGGCGCCGGAATTCCGCAAGCAGGCCGCCCGTGCCGCAGCCCGCATCGATCAGCCGCGATCCATCCGGCAGCCGGCGCCGCAACTCCTCCACCACCAATCCGCGCAGCACCCGGTGCCACCAGCTTCCGTCCTCGCGTTCCCGCAGCTGTGCCAGCCATGCCTCGTCCATGATGCCTCAGCGTCTCAGTTCCACCCGCAACCGCTGGCCGCGGGCAGGCGCAGTTCAGCCGACGCCATGGCCAGCAGGGGAAGTCCCAGGTTCAAATCAGTCGCATTCACGCAGCGGAGTCTTCCGTCAGCAGCACCCGCCACGCAAGTTCTTCCTCGCCCCGGCCTACGACCCATCCCCACGCCGCTTCTGAAATGGCAGACTCTCGGCAATCCCGAGAATCAGACTCCGCGTGGCATAGCCCTCCTTCGCCATCCGCTCCATGACCGCCTCCACGGCCGGCCGGTCATAGGGCTCCACCCCGCGGCCGAGGGCATAGGTCATCATCTTCCGCACGACCCCGCGCACAAACGTGTCCCGGCGCTCACTCAGGAAAATATCCGCCAACTCTCCCGCCCCGCTGAATTTCTGGCCGGTCGTCAGCACTCCCGAATTGTCGACGGGGAATTCCCCGTCGCGGTCACGCCACTTCCCGATCGCATTGTAATTCTCCAGCGCAAATCCCAGCGGGTCGATCAGACTGTGACATCCCGCACAGCCGGGCTTGGTCCGGTGTGCTTCCAGCCGCTGCCGCACGGTTCCCGACTTCTCCACTTCCTTTCCTTCGGCGAGCGCCGGCACATTCGGCGGAGCCGGGGGCGCACTGATCCCGAGAATGTTCTCGAGGAGCCACTTCCCACGCTTCACCGGCGATGTCCGGATCGAATCGCTCGTCACGGTCAGAATGCTCGCGTGCGTCAGAATCCCACGCCGCTTCGCCGACTCGGGCAGCGTCACCATCCGCCAATCGTCTCCCGTTACTCCTTCGATTCCATAGAACTGCGCCAGCGTCCCGTTGAGGTACGAATACCCCGCATCGAGAAACTCGGTCACGGGACGGTTTTCCCGGAGGATATGGGCGAACAGTTCCTCGGTCTCACGCCGCATGGCCGCACGCAGCTCCGGGGTGAATTCCGGAAACCGTTCCGGGTCGGGCCGCGCTGCCCCGAGCGACCGCAGTTCCAGCCATTGCCCCCCGAAATTCTCGGCCAGCGCCCGGGACCTCGGATCGGCCAGCATCCTCCCGATCTGTGCCCCCAGATTGCTGCGCAGCTGGTTCCGGAAGGCGAGCGACAGCAGTTCGTCGTCGGGCATGCTGCTCCAGAGCCAGTAGCTGAGACGGCTGGCGAGGGCGTACTCATTGACTTCGACTACTTTCTGCGGATTCTCCGCGTCGGGCTGACGCTCGATGCGGTAGAGGAAATGCGGCGACACCAGCACCGCTTTCATGGCCACCCGCACGCTGTCGCGCCATCCCTCGCCGGCCCCGCTCACGGCACCGAACACCTTCATGAGACGCCCAATCTCTTCGGGCAGGACCGCCCGACGGAAGGCCCGGCTCGCAAAGTGCTGCAGCACGAGACGCGCGCCAGCCTCGCTCTCTCCTTCCTTGCCGGCTTTAGCGAGGACCTTACCGAGCGCCTCGGACGGCGGCGCAGGCTGGATATTGAGAGGGCCCTCCAGTTCGATGCTGCGCAGCCGGATGTTGCGGTCGCGTCCCTGCCCCTCGGGCAGCGCGGGGTCGTAGAAATCGTTCAGAAAATCTGCCGTTACCTTGTGCGATCCCCTGGCGAGGGTCACTTTGGCCTCGATGGTCTGGGGCTTTTCCGGGTCGGACGACTCCATGACAAAGGTACCGACTTCCTTTCCTCCGGCCTTCAGCCGGAGTTTCGCCCGCTCGTTCCCGGCGGAATCCTCCCATGCCACGACCCGGACCCGGTACTCGCCATCCGCGGCGGCATCGAAATCGACTTCGCATTCTCCGGGGAAGGCGAGCAAGCGCGCATCCTTGTCGGGCAGGCCTGCGCCGTGGAGGGCTTCCCCGCTGTATTCCCGCCGGTCTGGCGGTCCCGGGAGCGGCGGCATGGCTTCCTGAAGCACGCGGTCGGCGGCAATCAGGTACCGCTCCATGAGAATCGGCGGCAGTGTCAGCACGTCCCCGATGTTATCGAACCCGTAGCCGGTATCGTCTTCGGGAAATTCATCGGCCGGGCGGGACTTCGCCCCCAGCAGATCCCGCACCGTGTTGTTGTATTCCACACGGTTGAGTCTTCTCACGGTAACCCGGCCGGGATCGGGATTCGCCGGATCCACGGGATTCAGCAGCTGGTCGATCCACGCCACCAGCAGTTCCCGTTCCTCCCGTGTCGGCTGCGTTTTCTTGTCGGCCGGGGGCATGGTCCACTGCTCGATGTGAAACATGGTCCCCTGCCACAGCTTGCGCGCCGCCAGCACGGAGGCCTCGTCCGTGAAGCTGTCGAAATTCACGTCTCCTTTGTCAGACCCATCCCCGTGACAATCCCAGCAATACGTCTCCATCAGGGGGCGGATGTCCTTCGCAAACGTCTTCCCCGCCACTGGCACACTCTCCCCGGCCACCGGCAACTGCCCGAGCAGCCACCCCACACTGATCATCATCGCGCTTCTCATGCTTTCGAGCATACGCCCCGCCCCGCTCGGCTGTTTCACCCCGCGCCCGCGGAAGACCGACATTTGGCACCCCTATTTCAGTGACAAAATAGTGCTCGCTCCCGGAAAAACTCCGCCTCATTCTGAAAATAACGTAACCTTTTCCCAAGATGAAAATCAGGAACCTTCTGTCCGCCGCCGCGCTGACCACCCTTCTGCTGACAAAGGCCTGTGCTCAGGTCACTCTCGTGCCCGCGGGCACCACGTGGAAGTACCTAGATAATGGATCGGACCAGGGTACCGCATGGCGCGAGCCTGGCTTCGATGATTCCCCCTGGGCCAGCGGCCCGGCACAACTCGGCTACGGCGACGGGGACGAAAAAACCGTGGTCGGTTTCGGACCGGTCAGCACGGCCAAATTCATCACCACCTACTTCCGCCATTCGTTTGAAGTCGCCGACCCCGCCCAACTGGCGGGCCTCAAACTCGAAATCCTCCGGGACGACGGTGCCGTGGTCTACCTCAACGGGACGGAAATCGCCCGGACGAACATGCCCACCGGCACGGTGACAGCCTCCACCACGGCCTCCAGTGCCGTCACCGGCACCGACGAAACCACCACGTTCCACTCGTTCACCCTCAATCCATCCGCCCTGCAGAGCGGCACGAATGTGCTCGCCGTCGAAATCCACCAGGATTCAGGGACCAGCTCGGACATCAGCTTTGACCTGCGCCTGACCGATGGGGTGGTGCCCCTCGGCTTTGTGCGTACGCCCTATCTTCAGTCGGTCGGCACGGGAGCTGCCACCGTCCGCTGGCGCACTTCGATCCCCACCGATACCCGGTTGCGCTACGGACTGTCGCCCGACGCGCTCGACCAGACGATTACCCTCGGTGGAACCCGCACGGAACACGTGGTGGAGCTTGCCTCCCTCGCACCGGACACCCGTTATTACTACGCCGCAGGCTCTTCAGCAGGAGACCTCGCCGCGGGAGCTGATTACTTCGTAACCACGCACCCAGTCGCCGGGAATGCGAGGCCAACGCGGATGTGGGTGCTCGGGGACAGCGGGACCGGCGATGCCAACGCCATCGCTGTCCGGAACGCCTTCCAGCAGTTCAACCAAGGCAGCCCGTCAGCAGACCTGCTGCTCATGCTCGGCGACAATGCCTACAACAACGGAACGGATGAGGAAATGACGCGTACTCTCTTCCAGATCTACCCGGACACCCTGCGCAATACCCCTCTCTGGCCGACCCTCGGAAACCACGACGCCGTCTACTCGGATTCCCCCACGCAGACCGGACCGTATTTCTCCTCTTTCACTCTCCCGGTGAACGGTGCCTCCGGCGGCGTTGCCTCCGGCAGCGAGGCGTACTATTCCTTCGACTACGCCAACATCCACGTCATCTGCCTCGACTCCCAGGACACCCCGCGCACGTCCACCGGCGCCATGTACCAGTGGCTGCAGAGCGACCTCGCCGCGACATCTCAGGAGTGGATCATCGCGTTCTTCCACCACCCACCCTACACCAAGGGTACGCACGACTCGGATTCCTCCACGGACAGCTCGGGACGCATGACGCAGATGCGTTCGGTATTTCTTCCCCTCCTCGAAAGCTACGGGGTCGACCTTGTCCTCTGCGGCCACAGCCACACCTACGAACGCAGCTTCCTGCTCGATGGTCACTACGGCCTCAGCGGCACCTTCGATGCCGCCAGCATGATCCGCAGCAGTTCCAGCGGAAATCCGGAAGGCCCGGGTGCCTATGTGAAGCGCCCGATCCCCCGGGACGGAGCGATTTATGTGGTCGCCGGCAGCAGCGGCAAAGTCGGCACCGGCACGCTCAACCACCCCGCCATGTTCGTCTCCATGAGCAAACTCGGCAGCCTCGTGCTCGATGTGAATGGCAACGAACTGCTGGCTCGCTTCGTCACCAGTACCGGATCGGTCGCCGATACCTTCGGCATCCGACATGAGGAAGCCCCCACCACCCCGCTCGGCCTCACCGCCGCACCGGGCGACGGAGCCACCGCCCTCGACTGGAGCGACAACCCGGAAGCCGACCTCGCTGCCTACGAAATCCTCCGCTCCACAAGCGCCAACGGCACCTACACCAAGGTGGCGACCGTGACCACGAGCGCGTGGAGCGATACCTCCGTCTCCAATGGCACCACCTACCACTACAAGGTGTCCGCCGTCGACTCCTATGGATACGCCTCGGACCCGGCGGGCCCAGTCTCCGCCACCCCGGCTGACACCACTCCGCCAGCCGCACCGGCCGGACTTTCCGCCACCGCCGCAGACCGTGCTGTCGTGCTTGACTGGACCAACAACGCCGAGGCCGACCTCGCAGGCTACCGTGTCTTCCGCAGCACCAGCAGCGGCTCGGGTTTTTCCCTCGTCGCTTCCCCCGCCGCCAGTGCCTTCACCGACAGCGGCCTCAGCAACGGCACCACCTACTTCTACACCGTCGCCGCCGTCGATGCCTCGGGAAACACCTCGCTGCTTTCCAGTCCGATGAGCGCCACCCCGGCCGCCCCGGCGGCTGACCTGTGGTCGGATAACATCGCCATGGGAATCGCCATCGTCAAAGGCAAGTACCGCGCCTCCGCTGGCATCAGCGTCCTCCGCAGCGGAAATACCCCGGCCGTAAAAGCCACGGTAACCGGGATATGGACGCTCAACGGCACCGTCATCGGAACTGCCTCGGCGATCACTTCCCGCTCAGGCCTCGCCACGATCTACTCCCCGCAGGTCAGTGCCACCAAAGGCAGCGTCTTCACGTTCACCATCACCGGCATCACGCTCTCCGGGCTCCAGTACACCCCCTCGCTCAATAAGGAAACCAGCGACTCCATCGCCGTACCCTGATGCCATCGGCACGGTCCAGCCTCGTCCTGGCTCTCGTCTCTCTGGGCTGCGCCCGACTGACCACTGCCGACGTGAGCCCGGAACAGGAAATTGGTGTCCTCTCGGATCAACTTGCCCGTAAACCGGAGGCTTCTCAGTTCCTGCGCCGGGCTTCCCTCCGCGGTGCCCTGCGCGACTGGCCGGGAGCCATGGCCGACTGCGAATCCGCTGCTTCCCTCGGAGCCGACCCTTCGGCCGTCTCCATGGCCCGAGCCCGCATCCTCATGGCTTCGGGAAAACCCAGGGAAGCCGCCGCTCTCCTCGCGGAATTGCCAGCCGACCCCACCCATCGCGGGGCCGCCGCCGCCCTCCGGGCCGATGCCCGAACCGCCCTCGGTGACACCTCCGGCGCAATCGCCGACCTCTCCACCGCCATCAGGCACGCCTCGCCGCCCGCCCCCGACCTCTTTCTCCGCCGCGCCAGCCTGACACCGGATGCCGCCATGGCCATCGCAGGACTCTCCGAGGGCATCCAGCAACTCGGCCCACTGCCCGCCCTCGTCAGCACGACCATCGACCGGGAACTTCAGTCGGGAAAAACCAGCGACGCCCTCCGCCGCATCGATGCCCTCCTCAGGACGCAACCGGGCCACCTGCCATGGCTGGAACTCCGCATCCGCATCCTCATGGCCTCCGACCGCCCCACAGAGGCCAACGCCACCCGCCAGCAGGCCCTCGCCATCATCGGAGCCATGCCCGCACGGCGACGCCACACCGAGGCCATCCGGATCATCAGGCAACGTCTCACCTCAGGGACCGCCCCCTGATCCCCAAGGCCTCCCCCGGGTTTCCTCACAGCAGACTCTCAATCGGCAGCAACCGGAAGAACCGACACCAGATCCGCTCGCGCAGGGATGTCTGCGGTTCATGCCGCCACCACCGCTCGCTGCCGCGGTCCCATCCCCGCCAGATCTCGCGCCCGCTCCCGTCAAGTGTCACCCGCCAGGCATTCTCCGGTGCCGCCGCCTCCCCCAGAAATGCCCCGACCCGACGCGCCACAGCCTCGCTCTCCACGAGCAACCCAACCTCGGTATTGATGTTGGCCGAACGTGGATCGAGATTGAAACTTCCGACGAACGATTTCCTCCCGTCAATCACCATGGCCTTGGTGTGAATCCCCGTGCGCACCCCGTCGCGGCCATCCGCCACTTCACGCAGGCCCGCCTCGGACTGCGGCCGGAATTCATACAACTCAGCACCCGTCCGCAGAAAATCCCTCCGCCGGTTCGCATGGCCGGAATGCGCCGCAGGCTGATTCGTGGAAGCCAGCGAATTGGTCACGACCCGAACCTTCACATTCCTCTGCAGCATGACCTCGCCAGCCGCGACGTCCCGTCGCCTCAGCACGAAATACGCGGCTTCCACGTCGAGCGATTTCTCCGCTGTGCGCAATTCCCGCTCCAGTCGGCTCACCAGCATGTGCTCCCGGTCCTTCCCTCGGAACGAGCCGATATCATCGTGCAGCAGCTCCGCCCGGGCCGGCATGAGCACCCGTGGCAATTCCGCCACCCGGCGCGCCACATCCCTCCCATCCACCCGTAGCGGCCAGTCGTCTTCCTTCGGCCGGAACCCACGGCGCAGTTCCGCCGCCGCCCGCCGCATGGCCGCGGGCGTCGCCTGCACCTTCGCCACATGCTCCATCGGCACGGCCGCCGCACTGTTCCAGAAATCATCGAAGACGCGGGACGCCTCCCGCACCACAGGCCCCGTCGCCAGCAGATCCAGATCCCTCATGTTGTGCGCCCCATGCAGCCCGAAATACTCGTCGGCAATGTTCCGCCCCCCGATCACGGCCGCCACGTTGTCCATGATCATCATCTTGTTGTGCATCCGGTAGTTCAACCGCACGAAATTCAGCAGCAGATCCAGCCGCCGCAGCGACCGCAGCCGCTGCGGATTGAACAGCCGGATCTCCACATTCGGATGCGACGCCAGCACTCCCATCGTCCCATCCCGGATCTTCAGATTCAGATCATCAA
>JBIICE010000009.1:0-41451 GCA_044239025.1 Verrucomicrobiales bacterium | reverse complement strand
TCGTCGGCACGGTCACGGCACCGAGCGATTCCAGCGCCCCGCTCCACAGCCGCACCATGCCGTCTTCATGGTACTGATGAAAGACCACGAGCTTCCGGAAGTAATCCGCCGCCGTGAAACTCGGCGCGGTATGCGGCGGCTCCTTGGTCCGGTAGAACCAGAACCTCGACTTGAGACGGTGCCGCCCCAGCAGTTCCCCGAATTCCCCCTGCGTGGTCTGCACCAGACCAAAGAAGGGCCCTAACGCCCCAGCCGGATCCAGATCACCGACCCGGTAGAAGGCGCGCTCACCGAAACTCGACAGCTTCTTCGTCCGGCCAGCCTCGAGTCCGCTCTGCATCGACCATCCCTGACCACGGTTGGTCTCCACAGCAAAGGGCCCGCGGCCACCGCTCCACTGCAGGGTCACTTCTCCAGGCACCCGCTGCAGCAGCGGCGCATTCAACTGCGCCCGCAGCGGCACCCGCAGCGACATCAGCAGCAGAAGCAGACACGGAAAAAGGAATTGTTTCATGGCAGGCATCATGTCAGGGAATCTCCGGAGGCGGCACGGCTACAGGCCGCGGCACCACCCGGATCTGCTTCAGCCCGATCACCCCGGGCTTCTGCTGCTTGTATTCCATATCAAGTTCCACCGCATGCACTTCCGGATAGTAACTCTCCCATGCGAGCGCCGCCGCATGGAGCCGCCCCAGCAGAATCCGGTAGTCATCGGTCCACGCCATCACCGTCTCCCCCGCCGGACGCAGCGAGGAGGCTTCAGCCAGCTCCAGTTCCGCGCCGGTCACCGTCTCCCCACGGTACCGCCCCACAACCACTTCGGCCCGCGCTCCGGACTCGGGATTGCTCACCGGATCCGCCCCCACCTGCGAAACCATCCGCACCGTCACCTCCCGCTCCACCCCGCGCACCACCTCAAGGGTCGCCACGCCGTTCGCCATTTCCTCTTCGTCGGGCACTGAAAAATGCACCAGCATCGCCATGCCCACAGCCGATTCTTCAACACCCAGACGCAGCCTCTCCAGCACGGCATTCTCATTGTAGAATCCCGCATAGACTTTCCGGATCGCCCGGAAAACGCCGCGCTCGGATGATTCACCCGGATCGCAATGACTGGGCCCTGTGGCGTCCCCATCGGTATCGTCTTCCAGACAGCCACTGAAACTGTCATAAAGCCCCGCTCCGCTGAATCCCGCCGTGTCTTCCAGATTCGTGGAGCTGCGGAAACGGATGCGCCTTCCCTGCAGCCCGGCCTGCCAGAGCGACGCCATCACTTCCGCCCGTTCCCCGGGTGTGAACTCGCTCGCGGCAATCGCCGACCGGATTGCTTCGAGATCCTCACGCAGCGCCGCCACCACGGGAGGATAGACATGACGCGACAGCCGACCGGCAATCCACGAGCCCAGACTGCCTCCCCCCGGACCGGGCCTCTTCATGAGGGCATCCCAGAGATCAAAGGTGATCGCCAGCGCCGGATGCGGCGATTGGTCCGGCAGGGCCCTCCGCAGGAATCCGAAATTCGCGGCCTTGCCCCCGCAGTACGCCAGATCCGCAGGCGTCAGGCCCTCGGCGGGCAGCACGAGCTTCCCGCTGTGCTTCCGCGGCACCACCACAAGGGGCCCACCCTGCTTCATGGCGAGGATCTCCTGCCTCCGCTCGTCGCTGAGCTGCCCGGTGACATCGCGCAGCTCAATCCGGCAGCCGTTCCCGTCTTCCCCGACCACCATCAGAACCTCACGCCCCGCCAGCGCTTCCAGTTCGGCCCGCAGTCCCTCGCCATCCGCATACGCAAATGGCAGCAGCCCCGACCGCGCCAGCAGCACCACATGCGAATTCGGCGTCGCCGGAGCCAGACTCACGTAACCCGCCAGCACGGGCAGTTCCGATGGCACCCGGTCGGTCACCAGAATGTCCCGCAATCCCAGCCGCCCGTCTCCCAGCGCGGCCGCAATCTCCGACGACGCCAGCACGACCACTTTCCCGAGGGCCCAGCCCGCGGAATAACAGATGTTGTCGTCGATCCAGCGTTCCAGCCCGGATACCGCCACGCCCTTTCCGGCCAGCAAGGCTTCCGCCTCCTCCGCCGCAGCACGCTGCTCCGGCGACGGCATGTAATACACGCGCCAGCCATCGGGCACCGCCAACCGCTGGCGCACGTGCCCGAACCACTCCGCCACCTGCTCCACCGGAAAGGCCACCGCCCCCGTAATCTCAATCCCCGCCTCCCGTACCGCTGGATCGGGTGCCCGGAAAACGGACCCCAGCACCATCCGCTGCCCCGCGCCAGGATAAAGCGACTGCAGACCGAACTCGACCGCTCCCATCGCTCCATAGCCGGGCAGCCGTGCCCGCGCAAACTGCAGGTGAAATGGATACCGGCTGCTGTCCTGAAAATACACGCGCCCGGGATCGGTCAACTCCAGCGACCACTTCACGGAAGCAATGCCCCCGGATCCTTCCCCACTGCCCGGACGCCACAGGCCCGGGCCAATCACCATCATCTGATTCGACCAGTCGTCCTCGGCAGTCACCGGCCGCAGCCGCAAGCGGTAGAAGCCTGCCGCCCGGCCCGCCGGAGCTCCGTCGGCGTACGGCCACAGTTGCCCAGTCACCCGCGCGGCTTCCTGCCACGACTCCAAGCCCACTCCGCGCTCGAGCACCATCCGCGTTCCCGCCAGTTCTCCGCTCCGCAGCCACGGCACGCCGACCTCGATGGACAGGGACAATTCTCCCCCGAAAACCCGGAAAACGCCGGCCAGCAGCGTCGCCATGAGGGTCTGGATCACGCGCGACGGCGTCTTCATCACCCGGTGGCATAACGCATTCTACCGGATCCCGCCAGCCGATTCCGCCGCACCGGACGGATGTTCAGTCCTCAACGGCGACGGCGCAGCGCCACGGCCAGCACGGCCAGACCAAGACTGCCCGCCGTCGATGGCTCGGGAATGCTCTCCACATTCGCGGTGAAGTAAACTCCCCAATCCTGCGATGCTCCCGTCGTGGTGCGGGCCTGAATGGTCTCAGGAAGATAACCGCTTCCCGCCGCCCCCGCGCCCGGTTCCACAATCATGCGGAACTGCGCCACATCCACGGAGTCGTCCCCGGTCTCGGAAAACACCATCCAGTACGTCGTGTCCCGGTCGAGGGCGACGGATGGGAAATTGTAGGTGTATCCCTCAAATGGAGCCGCCGTCACACTGCTCGGGCCAGCCCCGTTGATCGCATCCACTTCGTCCCAGCTGATGCCGTTCCCGGAAATCCCCAGCAGGGTGCCCACATCAGCGACCCCCGTGCCACCCGTGAAACTACTGTACACCTTCAGATACACGGGCGTCGCACTCGACGTCACCTGCCCGGCCGCGGAACCAAACTGCGGGGTCGTGGCATCGTTGAAGCCCGGGCGGTGCAGCGTGAGCGACGTCAGCAGCACGGTCTGCTCCAGCGGAGCCGCCGGTCCACTCCCGCCGGCCTGGGGCCGGAAGGCAAAGGCCCGCAGATTCGCCCGGTCACCGGACGCAACTGCCGCCGCCGCCGTGTTGTCGATGAACACCGAGGCAGCCGATACAGGAAGGGCAGCAAGTCCAAGGCAAAGCAGTGACAGTTTCATGATGACACACCATGTCCCGTCGTCCCCGCTGCCTCCAGCCTCCTTCACCTGTCCATATCCCAGACATGTCCATGGCATCAGAGACTCGCGCCGGCCGCAAAGGACGGCAGCAGCCGCTCGGCCGACGCGGCCGGCACTTCCCCATCAATCCACTGCCGGACAATGCGCGCCAATTGCGCCGCATACCGCCCCGGCGGCAGTTCATACCGCGCTGGCACGGGCACCGCATGCAGCAGCATCGGATCGTCATCCCGCGCAATCACCCGGACATCCCCCGGCACCCGGAATCCCTTCTGCTGCAGTCGGCCCAGCACGGTCAGGGTATGGGTGCTATGACAAACGAGCAATCCATCCGGAGTCCCGGGCTGGCCCATGGCCCCGTCCAGGGCCCGGCAGAGCCCATCGGGCGTTCCATCATGCCGGATCACCGTCACGCCATGCCCCCCCGCCCCTTCGCGGAACCCTGCCTCGCTTTCTTCATCCCCGGGAAGGTCTGAACGCGGAATCACAAGGCCGAGACGCCTCGCCCCGCGGCTCAGCAAACGCCCGGCAGCATGCCGGCACGCCGCAAAGTAATCCCAGTCAACTGCCGGCAATTGCCCGCCCGGCACCATCGACCCCGCCACCGCACACGGCAATCCACGGCCCGCAAACCATTTCTGCACGGGACCACTGGCCCGCAGCAGGATCCAGACGGCATCCCGATGCTGCTCCACCAGCTCGCGCAGCACCCGGTGCGGCCGCTGCAGGGAAACCGCAGCACTCACCACCAGATCCAGTGCCATCCCCCGGGAGGCCATTTCCCCCCGCAGCGCATCCATCCACAGCAGCTTGGTCACGGTCAGTCCCGCATGCGGCACCGGACTGAGCACCACGACGCGCGACAAGGCGACCGCGGCCCGCGGCGCCGCCGGGATGCTCACAATCTCTCTCCGACGGCCTTTGCCCCCTCGCAGCAGGCCATCACTCTCCAGCCTCGCCAGTGCTGCCCGCACGGTCGCCCGGCTCACATGAAGCCGACGGCACAGGCTCAGTTCTCCCGGCAGCGTTCCCTCCCACGTGCCTGTTTCAATCTCCGCACGCAGAATCGACGCGGCCTGCACCGCAAGCGAATCACGTCGGGGAATCATGGACATTTACCATCATGAGAAGTGCGTCGGACGCATCCGCCAAGCGCACCAGCCAGCCGTGGATGCGGACTCCACGCCACCGCCGCGTCCCGCCATCGTCCCTGCCATGAAGTTCCTCTCCGCTTTGCTCCTCTTCACCTGCTTCCTCCCGGCCCTGCCAGCCCAGCCAAACCCGCCAAACCTCGTTTTCATCCTCGCCGATGACATGGGCTGGGGCGACCTCAAAGCCAATTTTCCGGAGGGACGCGTCCCCACACCCAATCTCGACCGCATCGCCACCGGAGGCATGCGCTTCACCGACGCGCACAGCGCTTCAGCCGTCTGCACGCCCACCCGCTACGGCATCCTCACGGGGCGCTACTGCTGGCGATCCCGCCTCAAAAAGGGCGTTCTCGGTGGCTGGTCGCCCGCTCTCATTGAACCAGACCGCCCCACCGTGGCCTCGTTCCTCCAGTCCAGAGGATACGCCACGGCCTGTCTCGGAAAATGGCACCTCGGCATGAATTGGTCGGCGGACCGCACGGAATTCGGCGACGGCATCGATCCCGCCCGCAGCCCGGACCACATCGATTTCTCTCAGCGCGCCCGCGGCGGACCGGACGACCTCGGCTTCCAGTACTGGTTCGGCATCAGCGCCTCGCTCGACATGCCGCCCTACGCCTTCCTCCGCAACGGCCTCATCGAAGGCAAACTCACCACCCGCAGAAAATGGATCCGCGAAGGCCCGGCCTCGCCCGACTTCGAAGCGGTCAACGTCCTCCCTTCCCTCGCCCGCGAATCGATCGCATGGCTCGAGGACCGCGCCCGCCAACCACAGCCGTTCTTCCTCTACCTCGCCCTGCCGTCGCCGCACACTCCGGTCGTTCCCTCACCCGCATGGCAGGGCCGCAGCCCCATCGGTCCCTATGGCGACTTCCTCATGGAAACGGACGCGGTCTGCGGATCGGTCCTCGATACCCTTGACCGACTCAAACTGGCGGAGAACACGGTCGTCTTCTTCACGAGCGACAACGGAGCCACGCCCGACAATGCCGCCCAGCAGACGGATCGCCGCGGCCATAATTCCCATGGCCCATGGCGCGGCACCAAAGCAGATATCTGGGAAGGGGGTCACCGCGTTCCCTTCCTCGTCCGCTGGCCCGGTCACACGCCCGCCGGATCGGTCTGCCACGACCCCATCTGCCTGAATACCCTCTTCGCCACGGCTGCCGAACTCTGCGGCTCGCCCGTCCCCGCGGGAGCGGCCCCGGACAGCTTCAGCATCGCCCCGCACCTCCGCGGCACCTCCCCGGAAAAACCAAGCCATCCCTACCTCGTCCACCATTCCATCAGCGGCATGTTCGCCATCCGCCGCGGTCCATGGAAATTCATCGACGGTTCCGGCAGCGGGGGATGGAGCAAAGACGGCAAGGACAACCATCCCGCGCAGCTCTACCACCTCGGCAACGACCCCGCGGAAGCGGATAACCTGCTCCCAACCGAACCCGCCACCGCAGCCGAACTCAGCGCCCTCCTCAAGGCCTGCCGGAATTCCCCGGACGCCCGCTAAACTTCCCCGCCTGCTGCGCTTTCCCCAAGCTTCGCCACGATCGACGGCACCAGTCCGGGATCGCCATCGACCGCCGCAAACCAGCCGGGATAGCGCGGCTTCCAGCCGGTAGCCAGCAACCGGGCCGCACTCACCCGCTTGTGCGTCCAACCCCGCTTCCGCCCCACATCCGGAGCCGCCTCGGGCGGCATCTCCCGCCCGAACCGCCGCGCCAGTTCCACGTAAATCTCCCGCTGCAGCAACGGGACCCCGTCGCTCACATTGTACACCTGCCCACGGAAAACCGCATCGTCCGGATGACCAAGCAGATGCAGTATCGCCGCGGCCGCATCGTCGCGGTGAATCTGATTGACCCAGCGACCATCGGGCGTCGCCGGAGGCTCGCTGCGCACATCAATGACGGACTGACCTGCCAGGAAATTCTGCAGCAGCACGGACCGACCCGGACCATAAATCCCCGCCAACCGCACCACAACCCCGCCGCCCGCAAGAGTCTCGTCCTCGGTCTGACGCAGAATGCGACCGGTCTCCCGCTCGGGCTCGGCAGGGCTCGCTTCGCTCACTTCCGCTCCATCAATCCCCGCATACACGCTCGTGCTCGAGGTGAACAATACCCGGTGCGCTCCGGGAAAGGCCGCGCGCAGCGACCGCATGCCCCCAAGATACACCGACCGGTACGCCTCCACCCCGCCACCGCGGCCGCTCGCCGCACAATGCACCACCAGCACACCACCCGGCAATCCCGCCGCCACCGCCCGCAGCGATTCCTCATTCCCAAGGTCAGCCGCCACAGCCGGAATCCCTTCATCCCGCAGTCTCGCCGCCGAGGCCTCGGAATGACTGATCCCCGTCACCCCCCAGCCGCGCTTCATGGCCTGGCGCGCCAACTCGCTCCCAAGGTAGCCACAACCCGCAATCACCAGCTCAGGCCGACCACCGGCTGCGCTCATCATCACGGCTTCCCTCCGGCCCACTGCTTCCAACGCCCCGCTATATCTGCCGCCACCGCGTCTCCCTCGTGAAACAACCAGCGGTAACTCAAGGTCAGCTTCTCCCCGGCCGGAATCACATGGTCCCCCGCCCCCTTCGGCTTTTTCTGAAAATCCGACAACCCGAACGGATTCGCGGCTATGAGCCCATAATCGCGCGCATGCCACGTGGTCGGATGCCGCAGATTCGCCGGATGATCGAAACACGCAATGCCCACAACCTTGCCGTCGGCTTCGCCGGAATAATCCACCCACTTCGCGGCCCGACCCCAGATCGCCCCACCGGTCTCCCCCTCACTGTTCACACACTTCCCGCGCGCCACCGCCCCCTTCAGATTGAGTGCCGGATGGCTCCGCAGCCCCATCGTGCCTTCCTTGGTGTCGCCGAACTTCACAGGCCCATCGGTCGCCGCAATGGTGATCGCGTAATCAATGAACCGGGCCCCCGCCTCCATCCCGCAGGCCACCGTGGTCTGCGAGGAACATACCCGCTTGCCTCCCGGAGCCAGCCATTCCTCGGACGTCACCACCACCGCCGCCCCATCACTGCGCACGGCCACTTCCGGACGACCCTTCACCACAATCGTCCCAGCTTCTTTCTTCTCGGCCCAGAAATCAATTCCGTTCACATCTCCATGAGTGAACCAGAGCGATTTGTGATGCGGATGATCCTTCTCTTCACCAGCCGCCGCTTCGGCCATCGGCCAATGCCGGGTCATCGCCACGCCTCCCGGACCAATGATCGGATACAGCACCGGCTTCGCCTGCCCACGGTAAACAAGCCGCGTGAAAGGCTGGCCATCAATCGTGACCGATACCACCCCGTCGGCCTCCTGCAGTTGCGCCGCCATGCGCGCAGGAGCATCGGCTGACACCACGGATGCCATTGCCAGCATGAGAATCGTCGTCCGGATCATGCGTCGAGCGTGTCAGCACCAATCCCCCCACTCAAGCAATCTTCCGCCCCGCAGGCGCGGACAATTTACTTCGCTCCTTCTTCCGCCACCGGATTCTGCATCGCCTCGCGCCGCAGCTCCAGCCGCGCAAGGGCCGAGCGCTCGCTCTTCAGTTCGTTGTAGCGCGCAAAAAGCGACTGAAAATCCCGGCGCGCATTCGCCGCCATGTCGTTGATCAGATCCTCCATGCGCTGCGCTTCCTTGCGGCCAATCGGCGTCGCCGTGGCCCCGCGCCCCGTATTCAGTTCCTCCAGCTGATCATACCGCTGCTGCTTGAGCTGACGGATCCGCTCCTGCTCGTCCGTGACCGCTTTCTTCTCCTCGTCTGTCTTCGCCGCCGCCAGCTTGTTCTTCAGATCCCGGTCCTGCACATCCAGACGCGCCAGCGACTTCTCAATGCCCTGGGTCACCTCCTTGGTCACCGCATCGGTCTGCCGCGTGGCCCGCTTGTTCTGATCATAGTCCGGATTCCGGCGGATCGTCGTGTTGTTCACGCCGCCCCATCCGTAACCATTCCAGCTGTTGCTCTCGTGAAGATACTGCTCGTACTCCTGATGGGTGTCCATGCTCAGCGCGAGATCAATGATCCCTTCAATGCGCTTCCCAATCCGGTCATCAAAGGCCGAACGGTCCGCAAAGAGGTCCGCCCGCTCGAACTTGTTCTTCGATGTCCTCAGGGTCTCCTGCACGGTCGCCCGCTTCTGATCGTAATACAGCGCCGCTTTCTCGAGCTTCTGCATCACCTCCCGCTTCAACCGCGCCACCGCCGTCTTCGATTCCTTGCTGTCGGTCACCCGCTTCAGCATCTCCTGCACGTCGTTGATCGCCGACTCAATGGCCGCATCCAGCTCGACAATCTGATTCACAATCGCCGTCACCCGTTCCTGCCGGGCCGCGATCTGACGGTCGAGGGCCGCGACAGCCGCAGCCTCAGCTCCAGCCGGCGCTGCTGCGGGAGCCGCAGCAGGAGCAGGAACCGCAGGTGCCGCGTCCTGTGCGGTTACCGGAACCATTCCCAGTCCCGTCATCAATGGAATCATCATCAGTGCTTTCATCGGATTTCAGTCGTTGCAGGTTTTCTTGCGTTCAATTCAGCGAGGGGCGCCTCCGCGCCCGAGCAGGGTCGTCAGCGCCCCATGATCTTGTTCCACCACAGGTCGTAGCGTTCGTCCTGAGCAGCCTGACGCATCTTGCGTCGCTCGATGCGTTCCCCGTAGTTCGCATTCTGCCGGTCGAGCCGCGCCTCGAAATTCTCGCGCGATTCCACCGGCGGCGTCAGCGAACACGAGGCCGTTGCCAGCACGGCCGCCGCAAGCAGCAGGAGTTTCATGACTCGCCTCACTTGCGCTTCAGCCCCGGGAAGTTGTTGGTGGAACTCTCGCTGAAGACCTGGCCGTAGGCTTTGGCCTCGGCCTGATCAATCACGCCATCCTTGTTGGTGTCGATCATGTCGAACAGTTCGTTGAAGGTCCCCGCACGGCGCACCGCCGCGAGTCCTTCCTCGAGGGTCACAAAGCCAGCACCGTTCGCATCAAGCTTCCTGAACGTCGCCATGTCGGCCGTCGGATCGGATGCCTTCCATTCCTCGAAGGTCACTTTGCCGTCTCGGTTCGCATCGTAACGCTTGAAGGTCCACGAAGACATGAGGGCCTCGAATTCCTCCTTCGAAAGCGTCCCGTTCCCATTGGCATCCCCAATGTCAAAGGGCGAGGCCTTCGGGGTCGTGGCGCAGGACACGAGGAAAGCGGCAGCGGCCATCGCGGAGAACAAACGGGATATCATGGGAATGGTGCAGGTTTTGAGTTTCAGGGACAGCAGGCTAACGCAGCAGAAGCGGCTGAGCCAGCGGAAAGATGGATTTCACCCTGCGCCGCCTCCCACTCCCCGGCAACCCGCGAAGCGTTTGCTTTTCCGGAACTCACGGGCTATGCGCCCGGCACCTGCGCTCCCCGAATCCCGGAGCGACCCCACGCTTTATGCCCAAAAAAACCATTCGTGACCTCGACCTCGCCGGAAAACGCGTCCTCGTCCGCGTCGATTTCAATGTCCCCCTCGAAGAAAAGGATGGAGCCATGGTCATCACGGACGAAACCCGCATCCGCGAAACCCTCCCCACTCTCACCGCCCTCATCAGCGCCGGAGCCAAAATGATTCTCTGCAGCCACCTGGGCCGCCCGAAAGGCTCGCGCGACCCGAAACAATCGCTCGCCCCGGTCGCCCCGGCCCTCGCCGCCATGCTCGGCCAACCGGTCGCGTTCGCGCCCGACTGCGTCGGTCCGGAAACGGAGGCCATGGCGGCTGCCCTCGCTCCCGGCAGTGTCCTCCTTCTCGAAAACACCCGCTTCCACGCTGGCGAGGAAGAGAACGACCCCACTCTCGCCAAAGGCCTCGCCCAGCTGGCCGATGTCTTCGTGAACGATGCCTTCGGCTCGGCTCACCGCGCCCACAGCTCCACAGCCGGAGTCGCCGATCACCTCCCCGCCGTCTCCGGCCTCCTCATGGAAAAGGAACTGGCCTACCTCCACGACGAACTCGAAAACCCGGAACGCCCGTTCGTGGTCATCCTCGGCGGAGCCAAGGTCAGTGACAAGATCGCGGTCATCAACCGCCTCCTCGAAAAGGCCGATACCATCATCATCGGCGGCGGCATGGCCTACACCTTCCGCAAAATCCTCCAGGGCATCACGCTCGGCAAAAGCCTCTACAAACCGGAATGGGAACCGATCGCCCAGGCCGCCATCGAAAAGGCGAGGGAACGCGGGGTCAAACTCCTCATTCCCGTCGACGCGGTCATCACGGACGCCTTCGACTTCGACGCCCGTAAACTCGGCAACCTCCGCACCACCGGCGTCAACGAAAGCATCCCGGATGGCTGGGAAGGCGTCGACATCGGCCCGGAAAGCCTGCGCCTCTTCAGCGCGGAAATCGCCAGCGCCCGCACCGTCATCTGGAACGGTCCGATGGGCGTCTTCGAAATCCCGGAAGCCGCCAAGGGCACCTTCGACATGGCCCACGCCATCGCTGCCAACACGTCAGCCAAAACCATCATCGGCGGCGGCGACAGCGTCAAAGCCGTCAAGAAAGCCGGCGTCGGCAGCAAGGTCACCTTCATCTCCACCGGCGGCGGAGCCAGCCTCGAACTCCTCGAAGGCAAAGCACTCCCGGGCGTCACCTGCCTCCAGGACAAGTAATCCCGAACGGATCTGCTCCCAACCACAACCAACGACCAAACGACCATTCCCATGCGCAAACCCATCGTCGCCGCCAACTGGAAGATGCACAAAACCCCGGCGGAAACCGCCGACTTCCTGCGCGATTTCGTCGTACTCGCCAAATCCGCGGACGCCGTCGACATCGTCATCGCCCCTCCCTTCGTGAGCCTCGCGGCCGCTTCCACGGCCCTCGCCCAGAACGATGGCCTCAAACTCGCCGCCCAGAACATGTTCTACGAACAAAGCGGGGCCTTCACCGGCGAAATCAGCCCCATCATGCTGCGCGAAATGCTCATCAATTATGTCATCCTCGGCCACAGCGAACGCCGCAGCATCTTCGGGGAAACGGACGACACCATCAACCGCAAGGTCCTCGCCGCCCATCAGTTCAATATCAAACCGATCCTCTGCGTCGGTGAAACCCTGACGGAACGCGACGCCGGACGCCTCGAGGAGGTCCTCACCACGCAGCTCCATGGCGGTCTCGCCGGGGTCTCGGCGGATCAGATGAACGCCACCGTGATCGCCTACGAACCGGTCTGGGCCATCGGAACGGGCCGCACGGCATCGTCGGAGCAGGCGCAGGAAGCACACGCCTTCATCCGCTCGGTCCTCACCGGACTCTACGGCCCGGAAACCGCCCGCCGCGTCCGCATCCAGTACGGTGGCTCGGTCAAACCCGGCAACATGGCGGAACTCGCCGCGCAACCGGATGTCGATGGAGCCCTCGTGGGGGGAGCCAGCCTCGAAAGCGGTTCGTTCTGGGAAATCTGCCGGGCTGCAGCCGAGGGGGCCGCGCGCAAAGCAAGCGCCTGATACGTGTCCGTCTAATCCCCGTTACGGACTTTCGGGACGACGCCGCCGGAATCATTTTCGGTCGGCGTCGTTTTCTGTTTGCACGCAGGGAAACGCGAGTTCACAAACCAAATCATCGACTTCTTCTATGAGCGCGACCAGAGTCAAAACCATCACCGCCGCCATGCGCGGCAATCCGGACTGGCAGGCCGTCCTTGATCTCATCCTCAAGGAATTCAACTGCCAGACAGGCACGATCCACAAGTGGCATGACCTTCATGCCATGCTGGAACTGGTCTGCCACCGTGGCATCCCGCGCGAACTGATGGACAAGATCGAGCGCATCCCCATGGGCAAAGGCATCGCCGGAGCGGCCGCGGAACGCATGGAACCGGTCAGCATGTGCAACCTGCAGACGGATACCACCGGAGTCGCCCGCCCGAAGGCCAAGAAAACCAGCGTCGGCGGCAACATCGCCGTCCCCATCGACATGGGCGGCCTCCTCATGGGCACCCTCGGCATCGGCAAGCTGGAACCCTACGAGTTCACGGCCGAGGAAACGAAGGACCTGCAGGCCGTCGCTTCCCAGATCGCGGAACACTGGATCGGCTGAGAACCCGGACGGAGGATCCGCGCAGCATCAGGGAAGCCGCTCCGCCATGAACCGCCGCGGCTTCCTCTCCCTGACTTCCTCGCTGACTTCCTCGCTCGCGGCCCACGGCATCGCAGCGGCGGAGGACGCTCAAGGCATCACGTTCACCAACGAGGATTCCCGGATCCTTTTCCGCCACGGCAGGAAGCCGGTCTGCTGCTACCAGGGGCAACCGGGCCCGCTCCCCGCAGGAGTCGATTCTTCCTTCACCCGGGGCGGCTATCTCACGGATCTCCGCACGCCCCTCGGGCGGCTCATCTCGGACGATTTCCCGCCGGACCACCTCCACCACCACGGGGTCTGGTCCGCATGGACCAAATGCCGCTGGCAGGGACGCGACACGGATTTCTGGAACATGGGCCAGAAGAAGGGTCGCGTGGATTTCAAAGCCCACACCCAACCCCAGTCCGCCGGAGCCGGCTCCACGCTGTCGGCCCAGCACATCTACACGGACCTCACGAGCGGCCAACCACTCCCGGTTCTCGCGGAGACATGGGACCTCGCCGTCTCCATCCTGCCAACGCTCGGTATCCCGGGCATCCACCTCACCATCACCCAGAAGATCATCGGCCGCGATCCCCTCGAACTCCCAAGGTACCACTACGGCGGTCTCGGCTTCCGCGGCCATCGCTCATGGCAAGGACCCGGGGGCTGCCGCTTCCTCACCTCGGATGGCATCACGGACCGCATCAAAGGCAACGAATCCCGCGCCCGCTGGTGCTGGGTCGGCGGCATCACCGAGGGCTCGCTCTGCGGGGCCCTCCTCGCCTCTCACCCGGATAACCCCGTGCACCCGGAACCGCTCCGCCTCCACCCCACGGAACCGTTCTTCTGCTTCGCACCTCCCCAGGCCGGTGACCGATCCCTCGCCCCGGATTCCGTCTCCCGTTCCCGCTACCTCATCGCTCCGCTCGACGGCGAACCTTCCGCCGCTTCCTGCGACGCCATCTGGAATCAGTGGACTGCCGGCCGGTGAACTGATTCACGCCCGGGTTCCACCCAGCGCCCCGCTCGTGCGGACCGCAGGAGGTCGGCCACCTTGATTTCCCGCCGCTGGCGGACGCAGCGTTGTTGCCACCACCAGGCGGCGGCGAGCCAAACAGGCAGACACCATGGCCAGAGAACGGTGCTGATCACGGCGGTCATCAGCAGAAGCCCCGCAGCCACCGGAATGCCTTCTTCCTCAAAGTAATCGGCAAACCGCAGGCCCTCGAGACCGACATCGAAGGTCCGGGCGAAGGCGGCGAGGAATTCCCTCGCATCGTCGCCAGCCATGCCCACATCGCCCGACAGTGTCGTCCCGAGGGTCACACGTTCGCACGGGAAACCCTGACATTCCCGGAGAAGTTCGGCGATCTGAGCGAGCCATGCAGCGTCGGAAACGGCATTCCCGCTGGAATCCGGCGCGGCGGAATCGATGGCATCGTCGGGGTTCATTGCTCTCCTGCAGCCTTCACGGGCTCGGGAGGCGCGGCGGCCGTGCAGGTACAGGTGATGCGGGCGTCTTCGGCGACCTTAAGGCCCCGCTCGGCACAGGCGCGCCGGAATTTCTCACCGAGTTCCTCGTGCACTGGATAGAAGTCGTAGAATTCCGGCAGCAGGCAGCGGTCGTAGATCGTGATTTCACTGCCTTTCGGAAGTGCGGCGAGCGCTTCCTCGAAATCGCGGTAACTGGTGAATTCATGAACGCGCTGCCTCGCACGGTCGGCCAGCACAAACAGGACCCAGTCGCCCGACCGACAGAGCACGACGCCATAATCGCTGACGAGGGCTGCCGGTCGTTCCTCTCCCTTGGCTGCGCCGAAGACGTGCAGGATCAGGTTGCCCCTCGCATCCTTGGTGCCCACGAGCGGATGTGATTTCTTCACGTCGTCTTCCGCTCCCGCCAGCAGGCACAGCAGCAGCGGCAGCAGCAGAATCCCTGGAAGCTTCCGGAAGGAAATCATGCAGGGCCCTCTCATGGAGTCCTCGCTTCCGCCAACGGGAAATCGGCAGCACCACGGGCCCTCATGCGCCCGGCAACCGGGACTCGACTTCCCGCAGCGCCCAGCGGGCATGCTCGGCAATGAGCGGATCGGGATCCTCGGCAGCCCGCCGCAGCGCGGGCAGATCCTCTGCTTCCCCCACATTCCCGAGGGCCACACAAACGTTGCGCAGAAAGGCCGGACGTCCAATGCGCTTCACGGGGGACCAGCGGAACAGTTCCCGGAATTCCCCATCGCTCAGCTCCAGAAATTCCCGCAGCAGCCAGCCATGCACAAAGGGCCGGGCCGCAAAGGCCTGCTCGCGCGACGCCACCGCAAAGCGATTCCAGGGACAAACCTCCAGACAGTCGTCACACCCATAAATCCGGTCGCCGAGCGCCCGCCGGAATTCTTCGGGAATGCTCCCTTTGTGCTCGATCGTCAGGTAGGAAAGACACCGCCGCGCATCCATCCGGTGCGGGGCCGTGATCGCCTGCGTGGGGCAGGCCACCATGCAGCGCGTGCAGCTCCCGCAATGCCCCCTCGAGGGCCCGTCCGGCGCAATCGCAAGGGTCGTGAGGATCTCGCCCAGAAAAAACCATGTCCCCAGCCGACGGTGAATCTGCACGGTGCTCTTGCCATTCCATCCGAGACCGGCCGCACTGGCCCAGTCGCGCTCCAGCACCGGTCCCGTATCCACATAAAACCGCTGCTCGCCGCCAAGGGCCTCCACTTCGCTGGCCAGATCCCGCAGCCGCGATTCCATGAGCCCATGGTAGTCGTCCCCATGCGCATACCGCGCAATTTTCCCCCGGGCCCCCGACCGCACGGGAGGAGCCGACGCCGCAGGAAGATAGTTGAGCGCGACACTGATCACGGACCGGCAACCGGGCAGCACTTCGCGGGGATCCAGCCGCCGCCCCGGATGCTTCTCCATCCATGCCATGGTCCCATGCGCCCCCTCTGCCAGCCACTCCAGAAACCGCCCGCCGTGCGCCGCCGGACCCGTCACCGCCGCCACGCGCAGCTCGGCAAATCCCAGCGCTGCCGCCACTGCTCCCAGATGCCGCCGCCGCCGTCCCGCGGCTTCCTCCTGCTCCTGTTCCTCTGCCATGGCCGCATCACCCGTTTTCAGCCGGACGCCACCCCGCAAAATGCATGCGGGCACATTCCGCCAATCCATAGGCGGCCTCGTCGGGCGTCAGATCACTGCTGTCACTCTCAATGTCCGCCGCGGCCTTGTACAGCGGCCGCCGCGCTTCGAGCAGCGTCCGCACCGTCTCCCGCGGATTCTCGGTGCGCAGCAACGGTCGCTCCTGATTCCGTGAAACCCTCTCCCAGATCGCCGCCTCGGGCGTGTCGAGCCAGATCACGCAGCCAAGCCGCTTCAGCTTGGGAATGTTCTCCGGCACGGTCACAATCCCGCCACCCGTCGCCACTACCATGCGACCCTTCCCTGCCAGCAGCTCATCAAGGACGGCCGACTCGCGCTTCCGGAAGCCAGCTTCGCCTTCGGCCGCAAAAATCGCCGGAATGTTCCGACCCGCCCGCCGCACCACGAGGTTGTCGGTGTCCACAAAACGGAAGCGCAGCTTTTCGGCCAGCCGCGGCCCAAGCGTGGACTTCCCGCAGCCCATGAATCCTATCAGGACCACATTGAGCGGAGCAGTGGATGACTTCCCGGACGCTTGCATCACTTGTCTTTTTCCCATCACGGCATTTCCCCGGCGGCGCAAGCACGCGGCATTGCCGCACGCAGGAACGCGTTTGCTCACCGCGGATTGTCAGTGCACAAACTCCGCCCCACCCGCCATGCAAACCGAAATCGCCACCACGGACCGAGCCGACCATCTCAAGGAGACGGTCCGCCGCGCCGTGGAACTGCTGGCCGCCGGAGAAACGGTCGCCCTGCCCACGGAAACCGTCTACGGACTGGCCGCGGACGCCACCAACCCGGAGGCGGTCGCGAAAATCTTCGCGGCCAAGGAACGCCCGTCCTTCGACCCGCTCATCGTTCACCTGCCCCACCGCAGCCGTCTCCCGGAAATCGCGAGCATTCCCCCGGAAACGGAAGCCACGGTCCTCCAGCTCATCGAACACTTCTGGCCGGGCCCGCTCACGCTGGTTCTCCCTAAGCACCCGGACGTCCCGGACGCGGTCACGGCTGGACTCCCCACGGTCGCCGTCCGCCAGAGCGACAACCCCATCTTCCAGCGCATCATCACGAGCCTGAAACGCCCGCTCGCCGCCCCCAGTGCCAATCGCTTCGGGCGCATCAGCCCCACGTCGGCGGCCGCGGTGCTCAGCGAACTCAACGGCCGCATTCCGCTCATCGTTGATGGCGGTGCCTGCCACGCCGGACTGGAATCCACCATCGTCAAGGTCCTCCCGGGTTCCCCCAAACCAATCCTCCGCATCCTCCGCGCCGGACCGATCACGAAAGACGACCTCAAGCCGTTCGGCCGCGTCGAATTCGCCAACCAGGCCCCCGGACCGGATCACCCCGCTCCACCGGAAGCCCCGGGCATGCTGCCGTCGCACTACGCCCCGCATACCCCGCTCCGCCTCCTCGAGCCGGACGAAATCTTTTCTCCGGAACCAGGGAAACGCTACGGCCTCCTCAGCTACCGCGGCGACCCCGACGACGGCGCGGCTGGTCTCCCCTGCTGGGAACACATGGTCGTCCTCAGTCCCGGCAAAGGAAAGCTCCCGGAAGCCGCCGTGCGCTTCTTCCATGCCCTCCGCCAGCTCGACGAATCGGGAGTCGATGAAATCATCGCGGAACCCATCCCGGACCGTGGCCTCGGCGTCGCCATCATGGAACGCCTGCGCCGTGCGGCCCGCCGTTCCCCGGCCACCCCATGAGCAGCCGCAGCACCATCCACGACGACGAAGAAAAACCGGCCTCGGCCAAGGCCACCGGACTCGTCGCTCTCGCGGTCATGAGCAGCCGAGTCCTCGGCCTCGTCCGCGAAATGATGTTCGCTTCGTACTTCAGTGGCGGCCTGCGCGACACGTTCATCGCGGCTTTCCGGCTCCCGAATCTCCTGCGCGACCTCTTCGCGGAGGGGGCCCTCTCCACGGCGTTCATCACGGTCTTCAGTCAGAAGATGAAAACGGAGGGCGACGCCACCGCATGGGCCCTCGCCCACCGCATGCTCACCATGGCCGCGGTCGTCATGAGCCTCATCTCGGTCCTTGGCATCGTCTCGGCCAAACCGCTCGTGGGCATGCTGCTCTACAAATGGAACATGGATAAGCAGGGCTTCACGGTCCTCCTCACCCAGATCATGTTCCCGTTCATCCTGCTGGTCTCGCTCGCGGCCCTCGTCATGGGCATGCTCAATGCCAAGAAGGTCTTCGGCATTCCGGCCATGGCCAGCAGCTGCTTCAATATCCTCTCGATCATCGGTGGATTCGGCCTCGCATGGATCCTCGATGACCGCTCGGTCAATGGCCTCGATGCCAATGGCATGATCGGCTTCAGCATCGGCACGCTCCTCGGTGGTCTCGGCCAGCTGCTCGTGCAGCTCCCCGCTCTCCGCAAGGTCGGCTACCACTTCCGCCCGGATTTCACATGGAACGACAGCAGCGTGCAGCGCGTCCTCCGCCTCATGGTGCCTTCCATCATCGCAGGCAGCGCGGTTCAGGTGAATGTCTTCGTCAATACGGGCTTCGCGGCGTCTCTGCCCATCCAGAATGGCCCGACCTCATGGCTCAATGTGGCTTTCCGCCTCATGCAGCTTCCGCTCGGGGTTTTCGGCGTCACGGTCGCTACGCTCACCATTCCGGTCATCTCGCGCGTCGCCACCGATGGCATCAGTTCGCGCTTCCGCGAGGTCATCGGCAGCGGTCTCCGCCTCGTCACGTTCCTCACGCTGCCCTGCGCCGCGGGCCTCTTTTTCCTCGCCCACCCGGTCATCTCGGTCCTCTACGAACGCGGCCAGTTCCTCGCATGGGAAACAGTGGAGACAGCCGCGATCCTCAAGTGGTACGCCATCGGACTCGTCTTCTATTCCTGCATCAAGATCATCCAGCCGGCCTTCACGGCCATCGACCGCAACCGCATCCCGATGTATGTCGCGTTTCTCTCGATCGCGGTGAACGCGATCATGAATTACGTCTTCGTTCACGTCCTCCACAAGGACCACGTCTTCCTCGCCCTGACCACAGCCACGGTCGCCGCCCTCAATTTCTTCCTGCTCTACTTCTTCCTCGCCAGATTCACGGGCGGCCTCGAAACCCGGCGCCTCGTTTCGTCGACCGCACGGCTCCTCCTGCCCCTCGCCGCCCTCTCGCTGGTCTCATGGGCCGCATGGAATTTCACGCTCGCGCCGCACTGGCCTTCCCTGGGTCAGACCGGACGCGCCGTCGGCCTCACCCTTGCCATCACGGCTGCGGTGACGGCCTTCGGCATGCTCGCGGAAATCACGGGCATCGAGGAGGTCCGCCAGTTTTCGGAAATGGTCTCCCGGAAGTTCGCCCGATTCCGCGGCGGCCGACGCTGACCGCTCCTCCCGCCGCACCATGACGCCCCGCGCCGCTGCCTGCGCCTTCCTGCTCGCTGCTGCTGGCCCGGCCCCCGCCCAGCTCGCCATCACGGACCCGGCCCAGGGGGTCTTCAATTTCCCGGCTCCCACCGGGGAACTCAGCGGGCTCACATGGCTCGCGGCTGCTTCATGGCTCGCCATCAGCGACGCCGCCGGTGAACGCCGCACCGCCCAGCTCGACATCACCATCGATCCAGCCACGGGCCGCATCACCAATGCCCGCCAGTCCGCTGCCTTCTCCCTCGCGGCCGGATACGATCTCGAAGGCATCGCCTGGTCCCCTCAGCGCCATGCCTTCTTCGTTTCGGATGAAGGCGCATGGCCGGACGGTGGCCACCTCCGCGAACACTCACTGCCGGATGGCGACCTGCTCCGCACTGTCCCCATCCCCGCCATTCTCCTGAACGACCGCCAGAACTTCGGCTTCGAATCGTGCTCGTGGAACGCCGGTGCCCTCTGGACGGCGAATGAAGAAGCCCTCGCCCACGAAAGCGCCCTCGCCTCGGCCACGGAAGGATCTCTGGTCCGAATCCAGAAGTTCAATCACTTGCTCCAGCCCGCCGGACAATGGGCCTACCGAACCGATTCCTTCGGCGTCGACAGCTCGCTCACGACTCTGGAACGCAGTGGGGTCTCGGACCTCTGCGCCCTCCCGGATGGCCAACTCCTCGTCCTCGAACGCACGCTCGGTACTGCGTTCCTTCCTTCCTACCGCAACCGCATCTACCTCGTCAGCTTCGCCGCCGCCACGGATACGTCAAACCTCAGCGACCTCGACAGCGCTCCCCATGTGGCCGTCACCAAAACCCTTCTCTGGGAACGGAATCTCGGATCGGTCGCGACGCGGAATTTCGAAGGCATCGCGCTCGGCCCGCCTCTCCCGGCCCTCGGCCCGGATGCTCATGCGCTCGTCCTCATCGCGGACAATGGCGGCGACGCCAGTGGCTCCCAACACCTCTACCCGCTCGTCCTCCGCGGTCTCTCCTCGCCCTCGCCGGCTGCCCTCTGGCGCATGGCCTGCTTCGGCTCGTCAGAACCTTCAGGGGACGCCCACCCCACGGCCGACCCGGACGCGGATGGCCTCCCCAACCTCACGGAATATGCCCTCGGCGGCGACCCGCTCTCGCCCGCGTCCCATATCCTCCCCTCGTCTCTCGCTCTCACGGATTCCCTCGGACTCTCGTTCCGCCGCTCCCCGGCTCGCACGGACCTCACCCTCACGGTCGAGTCCGCCACTTCCCCTGCCGGACCATGGTCGCCCATCGCCGCAAGCACGGCCGGAAATCCCTTCACACCCCTCACCCCGGTTACGTCCATCACGGAATCAGGACCGGCTCACGATCCCCTCGTCGTGGTCTCGCTCCCCGCAAACCCTTCCCGTCTCTTCCTCCGGCTCGCCATCGCGTCACCCTGAAGGCCTGACCCGCACCTGCCTCCGCGACAGGGACGCCGCGGCGGATCGCCTCACCCTCAAAGCGCCATCACCGCATCCCCATACAGGGTGAACCCATGCGTGTGATCAATCCGCAGCCGGAAGATCTCGCCCTTGAGCCGGTCGTGCGGTCCCTCGAACACCACTATCTTGTTCTGCGGTGTCCGACCCGTGAGCCGCTCGTTGGTCGACTTGGAATACCCTTCGCAGAGAATCTCGACTTCGCTCCCCACCAGTTGCTCGTACTTGGACTTGGCCATGGCATTCACCATCGCCAGCAGATCCTGATTCCGTGCTTCCTTGACCCGCTCGGGTAACTGCAGTTCGTCGGGCAACTCAGCCGCCGGCGTCCCCCGCCGCTTGCTGTAACGGAAAATGAACGCGTTGTCGAAATCCGCCGCCCGCACCACGTCTTTGGTCGCCTCGTAATCGGCTTCGCTCTCCCCGGGAAATCCCACAATGATGTCGGTCGTGATCGCCACATCCGGCCGCGCCTCGCGCATCTTCGCACAGATCTCCAGAAAGCGACCCGGACTGTACGGACGATGCATCGCCTTCAGAATCGCCTCGCTTCCGCTCTGCAGCGGCAGATGAATGTGCGGACACAGCTTCGGCAGCCTCCGGAACGCCTCAATCAGATCGTCCCGGTACCCAATCGGATGCGGACTCGTAAAGCGGATCCGCTCAATCCCGTCAACCTCATGCACCGCATCAAGCAGCTGCACGAACGGACTCAATCCGCCCACCACCGGAAATTCCCGCACCCCATACCGATTCACAATCTGCCCAAGCAAGGTCACTTCCTTCACCCCCTCGCCCGCCAGCCTGCGCACTTCCTCCACAATCTCCGCAATCGGACGCGCCCGCTCGGCTCCTCTGGTGTACGGCACAATGCAGAAGGTGCACTTCATGTTGCACCCCTGCATGATGCTCACAAACGCCGTCGCCTGCCGCTCCTCGACCCTCTGATCCCGGATCGTGTTCTGCGACGACTCTTCCTCGGCCACATCCACAATGCTGTACCGCTCGTCGTCCATCTGACGCTCGAGCCGGCGCCGCAGCAGCGTGTCCACGTACTCGACCACCCGATGATACTTCTGTGTCCCGGCCACCAGATCCAGATGCGGAATGTCGCGGATCAGTTCCTCCCCGCGGCTCTGCGCCATGCACCCCAGAAACCCATACACCACATGCGGCTTCACCCGGCGCCACTTCCCCATCATCCCCATCTTCCCCAATGCCTTCTGCTCGGCCTGATCCCGCACACTGCACGTGTTGATCAGAATCACATCCGCTTCCCCCTCGTCCTCGGTCATCACATACCCACCACGATCCAGGAACATCTGCGCGACCTGATCGGAATCACGCTCGTTCATCTGACATCCGTACGTCCTGATATAAACCTGGTGCATAACTCATCGCCAGCCACTCCCCAGCCAGCAGAATCCCTGAACTAACCCACCCCCTCCCACCCCGCAAACCAAGTTTTCACTCGGGCTCACACCTGCCCAATCCCCCGCCACTCGCCCACCGTGCACGACACGGCGTGATACGCCCCATGCGGAGTCAGGCGGGTCACATCCATCGCCTCGGCCACCGACGCCGGACCCAGCCGGAAGAGGAGATAAGCCGCCGCCCGCGCTGGCCATTGCTCCGCTGGCCAACCCGCGGACCGCAGCACCTCGCACAACGCGCCCCGCGACAGGATCTCGCACGACTCAATCGCCGACACCCACGGCAGCGACCTCCGTTCTCCGGTCCGCCCACCGCGGTACCCGCACAGCACAGCTCCCTCGAGACTCCCCAGCTTGAGCCGCACGGGCGACAGGGCTTCGTCGTCGCGTAACGCATGACAGTACGCGAGTCGCCCGTCGCGGAACCATGTCTCTTTCTCTCGAGGAACGTAAATCAGCACACAACTCGCCCCGGGACGGTGAACCCGCCCGACCCCGTACCCCACGGGCTCCTGCCGCACGGTCGCATGCCGCACGTCGCTCAAATGACGGTACTGGGTGAATTGATCGGCCTGATGCCGGAACACATCGGCAAGAAAATCCCGGAGCGCCGCCCGGCCCTCGGGACGCCCGGGCTTCAGCACAAACGCTCCCACCCCCGGAAGCACTTCGTGGAATTTCCTCATCCGCTTCTCGCTGTCACTCCCCGGATACAGCACATACGACCCCGCGGTCTGCCGCACGGCGTCATTGTACGCATGCATCTTCAGCAGGTCACCCCGCTTGTAGGTGCTCGTCGCTTTCCCTTCCTCTTTCTCTTCGTCCACATCAGCCTCTTCACCGTCCACTCCAAAGATCATGCCCAGATTCTCGGCCCGGTACTTGGCATCAAAATGCACATAACCGATCCTCCCTTCCCGCGCGGCGGTCGAACTCTTTCATGCACACCATGACGGCAAGCCATAGAGAGCTACCATTTCGAACCGAAATCCCTACACCGCCTTCAAATGCTTCGTCACAATCAGCGCGAACAGATGCCGCTCCAATTGCGCTGGCAGCGGCCCGCCGCGCAGAAGGACACCGGCTTCCATGTTTCGCTCCATCGCTGCTCCCGTGAGATTGGCGCTGGTGACGAAGGCCTCACGGCCATCAGCTACCGCACATTTGGCGTGTACGGAGGCACCGGTGAATTGATCGCCACCCACACGCTGATCCCACTCGTAGAAGGCTGCCTTCGGGATCTTGGAGCGAATTAGGGTCAGTGAGTCCACGGTGACATTGCCTCCCGCTGCCTCGGATCGTTCCATCAACACGCTGATTCGCACACCCCGCTCTGCGGCGCTTGCGAGGGCATCAGTGACACTTGCCACATTGTAAGCGACGAAGCTAACAAGAAAAATTCGCTTTTGCGCCCCGTCAATGAGGCCGGTCAGCACTTGCTCGGTATGGCGCACGGCGACCAAGCCGGACGATGGCCCCGTCCATACCAACTCTGAGGAAGTGAGGCTGCCGACCATAAAGGCCACTGCGGCTGCAGTCCGTAACCTTGCAGCGATTTCTGCTCCACTGCACGGATCTGCTTGCCACGCCTTGGCAATCCGCACCAAGTGTCCAGACGGGATTCCAGCTGCGTTGCTGGCCAGCACGGCAGCGACATTTCCGTCGCCAGCTTTTGACATTGCCGCAGCTAAGTCCACCAACCGATCCGGGTGTAGATCCATTGCCAGCTTGGCGATGGCGCGGTCAAGGTCGCTCATGGTTCGATAAATCTGGCAAAGAAAGCAGCGTCGAGACAATCGAATGTTGGCACCAGCAAAGCGCGGTCAATGTAGCGATTCCCCTTTTCGCACGAAGTCTCGGCAACGAATCCGCATGCGTGGCAGGATGCGCAATGCACTGTCCGGTCGCTTGCTGCGTTGTGTTCTGAGCACAGTGGATCAGCCGAACAGATTTGGCTCCGTCGCAGTGCCTGCCGCATGATGCGCCCGAGGTTCTCGGGCTTACCCAGTTCCACGAGTCCCCCGAGGGTGCCGTCGGAATCGGCTGCGGCTGTGTAGAGCAAAATCCCTGCCATGGGATCACCTTCGCCGTTGGAGGCATAAATGCGCTCCCGAATACTTGCCGCGTTGTAGCCGCATTCCAGGGCCAACTCCCGGATAAGCAGGTGCGAAAGAGTGTGCAGCATCGCGTAGCGGATTCCGGGATACCCGGTGGTGGGTTCGAGCCCGCGGGCAATGCGCCAACCCTGATGCCCGGCCTTCAGCATCGCGTCACGCTTGGCAACTCCCGACAGTGATTCCCATTTCAAAAGTTCGCCCTCTTTCAAACGCAGGAAAATCCCTTCTCCGTGAACCTCAGCCGCCGGCACCCAAGTTGGTTTTCCTTTGCAGAGGCTCGCCCGTGGTGCTCGCTCCTCTGGTGCGATTGACTCTTCCGGCGCTTCTACGCGGGTGAATCCAATCAGCGCATTGACTTCGCGCAGTCTTTCCAGCAGCACTACAGAATCCAGTATGGCCTCATAGTCCGTCGGGACATCGACGGGAGTGGCTAGAAAATGTGGCCAATCGTTGGGCGAATACGGATTCGTCAGGACTATCCATTCAGGACGCTTGATGTCCTCCTCCGTGACAAAATCCGGCTCCTCGGCTTTTACGCCGTTCCGCTTGTTTTCGATAGCTGCCCAAATCGCACTGGCGCTGTGCTTCTCGATCCCCGGAAGAGCGCTGGTTTTGATCAGCGTCTTCAGAACTACCTTCACCTCTGCCTCGTTCTCGACATCATCGAAGTAGGCTGCTCCATCCTCCACCAGTTGCCCGAGTTCATCCTTCGCCTTTGGAATGGCGAGGACGGACACGCTCATGGAGAACCAGCTATTCGTCGATCCAAGCAGAACCGTTCTCGGCCGCTCGGTGCAGTCGCCGTCGTAAGTTCCTAGGTGAGGATGCCGTCCGCGGCACGTCGGCAGGTACTTCGCTCCGTCCTTGCCGAATGCATGGACGAGACTCCTCGGCGAAACGTTGCAGCCGAGGCATTTCACCCACAGGTTTTCCGTCTGGAGAGATGCCCCCTGCTCGTAGAATGCCAGAGTGCCATTGCAGTCCGGCATGCCTTGCCCCTGATGCAGATACCATCGCCATGGGAAATCGTCTAAGTGACCCTTCCGACAGGCCAACAGGAAGCGCGAGGGTACGGCGTCCGAGTTCTTCCCCTTTTCGCAATGTTCATGCACGAAACGGGTTTGATCTGGCCGCCACGGATTCTCCTGCAGTTTGAACAAACCGGAGTCGAACTCCGCCATCATCCCGCACCGCACGCAGCGCAGCCACCGGGGAAAAGGTCTCACGGGCACCCCAATGCGGGCTTCGGGTGAAAATGGATCGTTGTCCTCGTTCCGGCTGAATGGCGGCATCCGGAGCCGTTCCACTTGAGGACCCACGATGCGCCGCACCGCCGCAAGCAATCTCGCCTCTTCGATAGGAGGGCACCTCTCTTCCTGCCATCGGTCCAGCCCCATCGTCAGGACGGACAGATTCGGCAGATCAATGAGCGCTCCGGGGCCATAGGTCCAGAGCAGTTGGCTGGGGCGGACTTGTCCTACTGGCGTGAGGCTCATACGTTGTCCTTGTCAGGTTTGGGTTGCGCCTTCCAAGCCGGACCCTCTTCGAGCGCCGCGGAATCCATCACGAGATTCACTCCCGACTCCACTTCCCGCATGGACATGGGCACTGTGAAATCGTCCCATCGGTGAATCCCCGGCTTCTTGAGCAAGCCTATCACGTTGCCCTGTCTCTTTCCTGTCTCATATCCGAGGATGCGGCCGGGCCTGGTCGCCTCCTTCACCCATTGGTCGATCCGACTGGCCAGCATTGTTTCAGAGCTAGTCTTGATACTGCTCTTATCGCTCACCTTCCACGCCCGGTCGCTGATGAGCGCTTTGATCCGCGTCGCCTCCGGGCTCACGCTGGAAACGAGATTCGCCGCTCCCGTGTTTGGATTCATGCTCTCCTCCGAAAGCCGCATCAGACTGATCATCGTTCCGGTCAACCCCCGGTCCATCGCTCTTGGAGCGAACGGTGTCACAGACTGCGCCTCGACGTGCTTATAGAACGTCGCGTGGTAATGCTCGAAGCTCTCGTAGTGAGACAAATCGCGGGGACGCGACCACGTCAGAACCGTGAACACAATGCCCGGAAATGCACGTCCCACCCGGCTCGTCGCCTGAATGTATTCTGCCGTGCTTTTCGGCTGACCGTTCACGGCCATCAGTCCAATCCGGTTCACGTCCACGCCTACGGAGAGCATGTTCGTGGCCAGCACAACATCAATGGCCCGGGTGTCGTCTTTCTCCCACACTTTTTTGAACTGCACTTCGAGTTGATCAAGCCTCTTCGGAATGTCCTTGCTGGAAACGCGGGAGGTCAATTCCTCCACCACCTTCACGGACCGCTGGCTCAAGCCGGGACGAATCACCGATCCCATCTGCACGCGGTAGGCTCGGGTCTGCACGTCATCGTCCGCAAGGCGCCGCATCCCGCCCAATTCCCGCAGTGAGTTGAAATAGCCCACCACGGTCATGTAGGGGTCCGCTGCCTGTCCGAAACGGTCGAACAGCGACTGTGCCGCGGTGAGGAGGGCCGCGTAGAGCCGAATCAGAATCGCAGGTCGCGAGGCACCGGGGGAACAAACGCCCACGTAGAGACGCCCCGGCTTGTCTGCCACGTTCCGCTGCACGGAGAAGAAATTGTCCTCAATGTCCAACCCGTTCGGCGGGAATACGGCAACCTTCCGCAGGAACACGTTGTGCACCTGCTCCTTCGCCTTCCGCACCGTGGCCGTCGAAGCGATCACTTTGGGGCGCACGGTCTTTCCGTTCACCTCCCACGATGACAATTCGTCCACTGCCGTTTCGTAGAGGCCGACCATGGTTCCCAGTGGTCCGCTGATGAGGTGAAACTCATCCTGAATGATGAGATCAGGCGGGCGGACGTTCGATACCTGCCGCACGGTCGTTCTGGGTAATCCCCCGGAGGCAGTGTGAGTGCCGGTGCAGTCCGCTCCAGGCCATAGCAATCCGTGGCGCTCGCACTCCTCGGAGACCTTGCCGAACAGCGTGCGGATTTGCCCCCGCCACGCCATCATGGCGAACTTGTCCACGGTGCCGATCATCATGGTCGGAGGCCGGTGATATATTTCTTCGTCCACCACCAGCACGGGCAGACCGAGACCACCGGACTTGGATCGGCTGAACTCGCATTGGGAGAATTTGTCGCCGCAACAAAGCACGGTGCGACCAGCCGCCCTGTCAACATGCACGTCGCGGCCGGGCTCGATCTCGCATCCACACCAGGGACAAAAGGTGAGCTGCGCCGGCGTGGAGGTGGAACTCATCCTTCCATCTTTGACGGCCACTATGGCCTGGTGACTGGCTTCCGTCGTCCCCGGTGTCACTTTGTTTCCTACCCACAGTCCGAGAGTAAATCGCTCCACGCCCCACTTCTTCATGTCGGCTTTTCGGAGCACCTCCATGGCACAGAGCAGCGCCGTGGCCCGCTGAAATTGCTGAATCGTCAGCAGGCGCAGCGTGTAACGCATGATGACAGCCAGCCCTCGACTGCCATCGTAGCCACCGATGTTTCCCTGGAGTCGGCGAATCCCCATAGTGAATGCGGCTACGCCCAGATAAGCTTCCGTCTTGCCACCACCGGTGGGGAACCACAGCAAATCCGCATGGGCCTGTAGCGGCTCCGTGCGGTCGGCGTGTGTGGGATCGGCGAGGGCCGGGATGGACAGCAGCACGAAGGCGAGCTGGAATGGCCGCCACGAGCGATTCTTCGTGACCTCCAGCGATTGCAGTTCCACGGTTTCGCCCCTTCGCCGTTTAAGGGAATACATGCTGTGAATGCGCTGGCTGGCCATTGCCGCGTTGGCGAAGCGGAACGCCTCCAGTGCTTTGTCGTTCTGTTCCAGCACCTTCATCCCCTCCCTGAGCCGGTTCAGGATTTCATGACACCGGTCCATCGCGTCCTTTGCCGCTGTGGCGTAGCGCTTCAGGTCGGGTGTCTTGCGTGCTTCCTGATCCGCAATCCACGCAGCATAGTCCTCGGAGAGAATCCCGAGCGCACCGAGCAGATCCTCCCGGCTCAGCTTCGCGAGCTTGTCCATGTCGAGAAAACCCTCTTTCACGAGCCGCTGCATCGCCGGTCGATCCTCGGGATCCAGCCCCGGCGTCTCGGTCACCTGCACCTCATAATCAGGCAGCACCACGGAGCGGATCTCGCTGGCCTGCTCGACATTGTCCGGTGCCGTCGTTGCATGGACGGCAATGCCGTGCCCCACGGCAAACTCCACCCGCTTCCGGTATACCATTTCGAGGGATTCCCGTTCCGGATCATGGCCGTCCACATCCAGCACCGGGCGGCGGCGAAAGACCGCCCCTCCGTCTGGATCCCGCAGCACGATCTCGGGCTGGAACACCCAGGCGGTATCCTGACTCTCCTCCGGCTTTGAATGGTTGTTAAGGAGGAAAATCGTCACCAACCGGTCTCCCGTGTCCAATCTCGCCCTCACTGTCCCCTGCACGATCACATTGGGGCAGTTTGCATCAAGCGCGAGCGGGCCGATTCCTCCTTCCTTTAGCGCCACCGTCGCCCGCCCGCCGCTCGGGATGCGCTTCCAAGCTTTCTCCGGCTTTCCGGTGTCCTTCCGAGTCGCCGTCTCGCTGTTCCGTCGCTCATAGCGACCCCACAAGGCCTTGATCTCGATGACCTCCGCGTCCCCCGCTATGCAGAAGGTCAGGCCGAACGATGAAGGCACGAGGGTTTGCGTCTTGCTGGCATCCACTTCCTTGACACCTTCATCATCGTCATCACCGCCGCCCAGATCTTCATCCTGATCCGGTTCCAAATGCGTGTCTTTTGGCGCGAGCTTCCCAACCAAATAGCGATCCCTCACGCTCATGCCTACAACCTCCTCGCCCGGACCGTTGGCGGGCCCAAGGAGGTCATCATGGACCGCCAGCTTAATAAGCTTTCTCAGGTACGATTGTTCCGTTGGCGTCGTTCCTGAGATCAGAGGCAGATCACTGAGCTGCACGCCGAACCATGTTTGGAGTGCCGTTACGAAGCTAGGCCAATCCAGCCGAGTGACTGGGGCAGCGGGCTCACTTAGCCCCAGTTTCACCAACTCCAGCGGGTTTGAGCAGCTCAGTAAAGCATCAAGGTAAAGGGTAGTCCGTCCCAGAATGGATCGCTTCCGGTAAATACGTCCAACGCCGACAACTGTCGCCCCGGCAATGATGATCAGTCCATCGCCTTCGGCAACTCCCCTGATCTGAGTCTCCTCCAACGGAAGGGATACTTCGTGTCCACCAATGTAATTGGGAACAACCACCAACCAGCCATTGGTTGAAGCGTCAGGAGCGCCGGACTTGTGAAAAGTAGTTTGTTCGTTCATGTGGTCTTTTTGATTACATAGGTCGTGAGCACACCCACAAGCCCGACGATCAATTGCGCCTCGTCTTCGTGCGGCGCTCCTCCTTCTCTGAGATGCCTTCCCCGTTCCGAAGCATAGCCCCACAGTTTGGCGATGCCCTGATCAATGGGCGTCGGAAACAAATCAGGGTGCTTCTTGAGAAGTTCGCCCAAAGTGCGATTTTTATCCCCGCAGACATCCCTCAACACACACTCCAAAGCAGCCATTCCGTGCTGGATGGCCCCGGTTATGTCAGGATCAGGGCGCTTTGAAAGATCGCCCAGGGCTTCATGCAATTCTTGGCTGGCAACCGCCCGCCCCGACCCCGACAGCGCTTCCTGCGCTTCGCGCACAGCAGTCTCAAAGGACTCTTCGCCGCGAATCTGAATCCGATTCTCTACCAGTTGCCAACCTACGCCCCTCTTTATGAACGCACGGTTAATCGCATCCCGGAACTGCACCACGCCCTGACTCTCCTGCCCATACGGTGAGGCGAACCCCCTTTTGAAAATATCGTCGGCGATGGTTTCGATGAAATCGTAAACCTCGAACCACTCCGCGCGATGCAGCAGACTCCGCACTTCGCCATCAATGTTCGGATACTCACTCCAGTTCCCACGCAGGTCCGGCGATTCCAAAAGCAGTTTACAAATAATGCTCCGCAAATCAGAGGGTTTCAAACCCGCATCGTAGGCCGATTGCACCACAAACTCTCTCAACCACTCGGGGGCATCGTGACGCGAGATGATCTGCGGAGGCGGTTTCGATAAGCCGTGTCGCTCTGAGAATGACGGATCGGATGACATGGGGTGCTCCTTCGCTAGTTGGGCGCTGCTGGCAACTCGGCCCAAGTCCGCACCTTGCCCTTCAAATCAGAATGGGTTCCCAGCAATTCATTCCTCTGATCGTCGTGCTCCACGATTACTCCTGTCACCTCCCCCAAATCAAATCTCAGGAACGAGTCTTTTGTTGCGTCGCTGAGACCAGAGAGTTGCTCCATCTCCCATCGAGCATAATCGGCGAAGCAGAAGATTCGGTCGCGGTGATTGTCTGGCACATATCGCCATTCGAACTCCCCCTCCAGGAACTTCGTCAGCCAGATGTAATCGTAGTCGGGTAAGTTGTCATAACCTCCTCCTGCAGGAGGTTCCGGCCTTCGTTGCAAGGTATGACCGAGACTGGACTTCAAGTAGGGTAAAAACGACCAGAATCCGTCAAGTTCCTGAGGCTCAATTAAATTCGGAACATAATGTTGCTTGCCCCTTTGGTCAGCAGCGATGTCTGAGAATCGGCCCAAATACTTCCCATACCTAGAGGAAATCATGCGTGCGATCGGCCCTTCCTCGTTGACATAAACAAGCGGGGTCAGGCTCTTCGCCAGATTAGATGCCTTATCAAAAGAGATGACGTAGTTGCCGTAATCCTCCCGGTGTGTCGACGTGAGCTCCAGCGGCAGGTCGCAAAAGCACGTGCATGGAATGGCGAGGTAATGAGGTCTGCCCCCCTGCGTCCAACTAAAGTCCTCCATAGAATACCGCGGCCAGAATCCGCCCTCGGGCTGAAGGATTAGTTTTAGAGTATTTAACTCACGAGTGAAGTGATGGAGATGGTACGCTTTCGGATCCATTATAAGCCAAAGTTTAATTCATCGTCGGAAAAGATTGTGGGTGCCTTTGGCTTTCTGCCCCGCTTCGCTTCGGTCGCTGCTTTCTTGGCCTTTTTGTCGTGGAGACCAGCTTTGACTTCTTCGGCGTAGCGCTGGTGGTTGAGGGCGAGGAGGCGGTCGAGGACGGCGCGGCGGGCGGGCTCGCTGATCGTGTAGCGCTCGCCTTGCTTGGTGGCGTGGAAGCCGTGGCCTAAGTCCAAATCGCTCCATCCGTAGGCGGCGGCCACGGCCTGGTCCATCTCAACGTGCAACGCCCGCAGCCGCGCGATGTCCGCAGACTGCTCTCGCCGGCCGTGGAAGCGGTTGTATATTTCATTCAGCGAAAGTCCACTCAGGCGCAGCGCGTCCCGAAATGAGAAATAGCTCTCCCCAACGCGTGACAAGCGATCCACTGGCCCCGGGAACGGAAATGTTTCGAGAACGCGATTTGCGGTGTATGCAATCAGGTCGAGATTTGTGGAGCAGTAGGTCCAGACCCACAACGTGTGGAATGATGATTGCAGACACGCAAAGCGATGCACTGTCGGGTCGGTAATAACGACCAATGGATGCGCAAAGACACACCGTGATTGGTAAAAAGTCGGGATGACGAACTTAGCCGTGTACGGTTGAAGAATCACCCGGCTTGTTTTACTCATAACTACCTCAAGCTCCGGGCGTGGTCTTGCATATCTCCACCACCGCACACGGCTCGCCTCATCGCGGACCTTGTCGCGTTCTGGCTTTACGCAGTTTCGCACGACCTCAAGAGCTTCAATATATCGCCCCTCAATTTCCGGTAAAGTCCGAAACCCAAAATTGATAGCCTTCAACCCAGTATTTTGTCGGAAATTGTTGTTCAACTCATCGCCTTTGATGTAATCAAATATTACCTCCGCATTCGCAGAATTTTTCTCCACCAAGGCGGCTGCTTTTTGGGGCGTAATCAAAAAGCCTTGCCCCATGAGATAGTGACCGGACAGGGAGATTCCTTGATTTTCAAAAAGCGGAAACGGATCGGGACGTTGGTCTTCGGGTCTAAAATTTGAACTAATCGCGTCGACTTCGATCCCATCAAAAATGGCTTTTGCATGCCACGAACCTTTGAACAGGTGACAATCAACAATCTTCACACCAGCTACGCCAGGCCAGTGCCGGGAAGATTGGCCGCAGATTATTTTGAAGCCGCTTCCACACAAATGAACGATTCCAGATTCGCGCGAATCACCTTGGGTCACGATGTCGCTCAAGACCAATCCGGCAACTGCTTTGTCCCGCAGAATCGAGCAGGCTCTCCGGAGAAAGTAAACGCACAGGTCAGTAGTGCCTGCCGCCCAACAATAAAGTGTTTGGAGTTGAGCGTAATAAGACGCGCCAAGTCGGAATGAAATTCTTCGGCCTCCCAAAAACGGTGGATTCCCTACGAACGCATCGAATCCACCGCGAGCAAACACTTCGGGAAATTCCAGCGACCAGTGGAACGGGCGGCGTCCGCTTAGTTGCTCGCGGGCGTGAGCGGAGAGTTGGTTGATCGTTGGCGGTTGAGATTTGAGTGAAGCGTCGACGTCGCGCTTCATCAGGAGTTGCACTTTCTCCGCTTCGGCGGTGCGTTCGTCTTCGTAGGCGTTACCGTCGAGGCCGCGCAGCTCGAAGGCGATGAGGCAGTCGGCGAGGCCTTTCACTTTGGCGGTGGCGGCTTCGGCTTCGGCGTGCAGGCGGTTCTTGGTTTCGATCTGGGTGTGGTCGTTGGAGGGCAGGTCTTCGAGGGCGCGGCGTTTGGCGGATGCTTCGTCCACGTAGCGGAACAGGTTGGCGGTGGCAAAGGTGACCTGCCGTTCGCCGGGGCGGAGGCTGAAATTCTCGATCTGCTGGATAGAACTGACGCCGAGCAGGGAATCGCCGCATTTGAGCGAATGGTCGAGGAAGGTGAAAGGGCGGTCGCGTTGCAGGGTGATGAGCCAGAGTGAGAGTTTGGCCATCTCCACGGCCATCGGGTTGATGTCCACGCCGTAGAGGCAGCGGTCGGCGACGAGGCGGCGGGCGATGTGGACACGATCCGCGCGGTCGCGCGGTAGCAATTCGGCATCACCGGCGGGATCAAGGACAACACCACGCACGCTGACGACCTTCCCAGACCTTTCCGCGATGTCCCAGGCCTCCACAAGCCGGTCGGCGAGCCAGCGGCAGGCCTGCACGAGGAAGGCCCCGGAGCCCATAGCCATGTCGCAGACTTTCAGGGCAAGGATTTCGGCGGGAGACTTCAGCTTCCAGTCCGCCTGAGGGACACCCTCTGCCGGACCGATGTAGACAAGAGGCTCCAACGTGTGCTGGACGATGGGCCCGGTGAGGGATTTCGGGGTATAGTGGCTGCCGGTCTCCCTGCGACCCGTGCCGTGGGTGACGATGAAGGCTTGCTCCCGATAGACGAGGGGATCCCCCCAACTGTCGGTGCGCAGGAGGAGACTGAACGGCCGGATGCGATTCGCCAGTGCGAGGTCATTTCCACAGGCCAGAAGAAGGCGTTGGGCGTCCCTTTGCGGCAGCGGATTGGTGAGGTCCTTGCGGAGCGCGGACTGGGAGCGCCCGGTCTGTTCGATCAGATACTCGATGAGCTTGTCCTGCCCAGCACGGGCCGCGGTTTCCACTTCCGACAAATAGAGTTCCGGATGGCCAGTCTTCTTGCGGATGGCACTGGAGGCGACCAGACCGACGGTAACCTCGGGCGCACGCTTTACGGCGCGTTCGAGGAGACCTTCGTAAACGTGGCCGATCTGCTCGACGTCGAGCGCCTCGTAGGAAAGCAACTGGGCACCGCTCCGGTGCTCCAACACCTGAAGGGCGTTGAGGAGCAACAGGACGGTTCGATTGTCGATGGGCAGCTGGACCGCCGGAGTATCGCGCCAACTGGTGCCGGGGGCGCGGCCTTCGAGGAACGGAAAGCGGTCGGGATCGAAGAGTGAGCCGCCGAGCGGTGGCAGTCGCAGTGTTTCATGGCTGATGCCACCATAGACGCCGCGAAACGTGGCGAGGAGGCGGGACCATGCGTCCTGACGGCGCTCCAGGATTTCCAGCCCGTGACTGGCCTGAGCGACCAACTGGGAGCGGAGCGTGTTGATGGCGTAGTTCTGATCGTAAACCGGCTCGCCCAAGAGGAGTAGCTTTCGCTCTTCCGCACAGAGCAGCACCACCAAGCGCATCATTATGGTGAGGCCGGCCTCGAACAGTTGGGCGGGCGTCACGTGCTCGAGAAGGGTGCGGTTCCGATCCTGATCGGCGCGGTCCAGCGCCTGCACGAGCACTTCGATGGCCCGTCGCACCTGCTCGCCAAGGGTGACGGTGACGTCGCTCTGATACTCAAGAGATTTCGTCAGGAGGGCATTGAGAGTCTCCTCCTCCGCTCCGAAGCAACGGCGCACGCCAAGAAGCGAGCAGAATGCCTGCAAGGTGACAGGTTCCTGAAACCAGAGTCGTGCATACCACGAGGCGCGGGACGATCCTCCCTCCGCCGGAGCGCTGACGACCATCCAGCGATCACCATTGGTGACGAGCCCGACTTGGACATCGCAGGTGCGGCACAGCGCGATGAGGCGCTCCGCCGGAGACGCGAGCCACGCATCCGCAGGCAATGGATTGTCCAGGTCGGTACCCGGCGGGGTGACAGAGACGAGCAGCTTGGGCTTGTCCCCTGCCATGACCGCAAAATCGGGGCGGAAAGTGGTGTCCGACTGGGTGTCGTGGTGCTGCAGTGCCGGCGGAATGTCGGGGCCGGATTTGAGGACGGAAGCGTCGTATTCGAGCAGCCCTTGGATGACCAGTCGCACCCACTCCCGGTGCAAGGCGTCGAGCTGCAGATCGGATTCGTCCAAGGCATCGCGCCACTCCTCGTAGGCGGCACGGGTGCGCTGGCGGGCGGGAGTGTCTACTTTGTCGAGTCCCTGAGGGAAGGCGTCTTCCAGCACGGAAACGGAGAGGAAGGAGCCGGAGACTTCCAGCAAGGAGATCCATTCGGCGTGTTTTTCGGAGACGGTCATGGCGCGGTGTCATCCGGTCCCTTCACGACCATGTTGAGATACTTTTGAAAGATGTCCTGAATAACTGGACCCGAAGTCTGCTGCCTTCTCAACAGCCGCCATTGGTCATCAATCCCAATGCCGGCCTTTGACCCTGCTTCCTCCCACTCCTTTGGATAACCAAACTCCCTTAGAGCATCTAAAATAGATAATCCCCTAGCCTCGAAATGTTCACGCGTGTAATGCCACCGATCATCGAACTCGAAAGGGAACCGTTTATACATGCGAAAAACCACTTCCACCACAGTTCTGAAGTAAGTTCGGCAGCATGTGACGACATCTGCCTCAGGAACTTCCGGGATGTCTTGGGTGGGCCGGAAGAAGAATAGCGCCTTCCCATCCCGTGAGGACGCTATCGAAACGGGAGTGTCCCCTATGTGAATGCTTGCAGTCCGATATCTATTGAAAAAGCGACAAGCCGAATCGGACTTCAGGCGCTCCTGCTCGCCGGCATACCAAGGTTCAAAATCTTTCACTTTGGCGCAAATCGCTTGCATTGAAAAAGTGATACTGCGGGCAGCCGATGTGAACGCATCTGCATAACAGCGAGCTTCAAAGAACTCAAATCGGCATCCGGTCAGTTTCTCTAGGAAAAAGTCCGCCTGCATCACCTTGTCGTCTAAAATGGAAATCGAACGAGCCATTTGTAGTAGATTTCAATTTCGGGGAAGGATGAAAATCACCGCGACCGGAAAGGTGCGGTGCTGGTAGCCTGAGTATCGGTTTTCGATGGCGGCAATTTCCTGAACGCGTTCGTCAGGGATTCGTTTGAGCCGCGCGCGCAGCGCCTCGACATCGCGCCGGAGTTGCTGGCGCTCGTCCTCGGGCCAGAGTTCGAGCTGGACCGTTTTGGAGTCGGCGATCTCCTTCGTGATGGCCTTTTCCAAATTGTCGAGGACACTGGTGATGTCGGCGATGTCGGCTTGCTTGCGACGTTCGAGTGTGTTTTCGAGGAACTGAAGTCGGTCCTTTGATCGGGATTCCAACGCGGTGACGATGGCGTCCTGAGCTTTTTCGTAGAGCGTCCGGAGGTGATCCGCGGCAGCCGTGTCAGCGGAATAGGGCAGCGGGATCGCCTTTTCCACAAGGGTTTCCAATCGACCGATCTGGGCAATACGGGCGAATCCCGGAGGCTTCAGTTCCCCGCCGGACAGGGTGAGTTCCTCGTGGAGTCGGTGGTGATTTCCCCCGGTGATGACGAGGCGGGACCAGACGGCGGCGACTGGTACGGTGAGGCTGGGATCGGTGCTTTGGCGAATGGCGATGCGGTGCAGGCCCTTGGTATCGTCCGGTGCCCAGACCTCGGCACGGAGGAGCCGGAGGCACATCTGGACGAGCCGGTGATTCAGGTGGGCGAGGACGACCGAGTCTCGGCCTTTGGCGGCATCGTGGTCGAAGGTGATGGGACGCCGGACGCCCGTGTGCGGGTGATTCAGCCCGACGCAGGCGCGGCCCCACGAACCGGCCATGATCGGCACCTCGAAGGTGCAGCCGGCGGGAATGTCCGGCAGCGACACCGGCTGGAGAGCCGGGCGCTCGGCCAACTCCATGGCCACCTGAACGGCTTTGGCGATGCGATCAGGGGAGAGGTGGAACTCGCTGCGGGCTTCCATGAGCCGCTTGTGGAACGTGGCGACCTTTTCCTGGAGGCGCTTTTCGGCGGCGAGGAAACGGCGGGCTTTCTCGGCTTTGGCCTCGGCATCGCGGGTGTCGATGTCGCGGCGTTTGCCGGACATGGCTTCGATGATCTGCTGAGCGATGACCGGGCCCACGCTACCGAGGTCCTGACGGATGGCCTCGACCTTGTTGACGGCGCGCATGAGGTATTCATGGTCGCCTTCGAGGGTGCCAGCCTGCGCGGAGGACGAGGCTTTCCCCACTGGATGCCAGATGAACACTTCCTTGTGTCTCTGGCCGTGGCGGTCAATGCGGCCGTTGCGCTGCTCCATCACGTTGGGATTCCACGGAATCTCGATGTGGATGAGATACTGGCAGTAATTCTGGAGGTCGATCCCCTCGGAAGCGGCGTCCGTGGCGAGCAGAATGCGAACCGGAGCCACGCTCGGATTGGCCTGAAAGGCGGCGGTGACCTTGTCGCGTTCTTTCGGATCCATACCGCCATGGAGAACCATGAGGCGCTCGCCGCCGAATCCCTGATTGGTGAGGATCTCCTGGAGCCAGGTGTGGGTGGCGCGATACTCGGTAAACAGGATGACGCGGTCATCGCTCCATTTGCCGCCCGGCTTCAGGTGAACCTTGAGCCAGTCGACGAGGGCCTCGGCTTTGCTGTCCGGGCGATGCCGGGCGGTGTTGGCCCAAGCTCCGAGGCGGTCGAGGAGGCTGGTCTGCTCGGCCGTGAGTTCCACCGAGGTGGCGGCAGCCTCGCCGACCGCTTCACCGAGAGCTTCCTCAAGGCTGGCATCGTCGGAATAGTCCTCCTCGGTGCGGGCGATCGCTTTGCGGAGGATGCGCTCGTCGAAGGAGGATTTGGGCCGTGGCGTAGCGCGACGCCCGGCCAGGCTGTCGCGATGCTTTTCGAGCGTGCTCGCGAAGGCCCGCGGGCTGGAGAACAGGCGCTTCTTTAGCAGATTGTGGACAAACTCCGCACCGAAGGCGGAACGGGTGCCCTCCACGCTGGCGGCGCGGCTATCCGCATACTCCTGGAGAAGGCGGTGCGCCTCCTTTTCCTCCGCCGTATAGGCGACTTCCAGTGCCTTGATGACACGCTTCGCGTAAATGAGGTTGCCCCTTTCGTCGACGAGGTCGCTTTTGAGGCGGCGGATCATGACCCGCTGCAGCTGTTTTTCGTCTGGCATGACGTTTCGGGCGAAGCGCTGGTCATCAAGAAGCTCCAAAAGAGCGGTGAAGGAGGATTGGTAGCCGTTGTGCGGCGTGGCGCTCAAAAAGAGGCGGTGCTCGAAGTGCGGGGCGACGGCGCGGATGAGTCGGGTGCGCTTGCTCTCGATGGCGTAGTGGGTCGCCACGGCGGGAGCGACGTTGTGGGCTTCGTCGACGATCAGGAGATCGAACTTTCGCGGGTAGGTCACGTGGGCCGGCAGGACGTCCTTGAGCAGGCGGAGTCCCTCACCGGCTTTGACCCAATCCATCGAGGAGATGAGCCGCGGGTAACTGGTCCATGGGTTGGCGTGGATGCCTTGCTCCCGGCGCAGGTTTCTCAGGAACTCGGTGTCTACGATGCGGAACTCCAGCCCGAACTTCTCGTGCATCTCGGTCTGCCACTTGATCTGGAGGGACGAAGGGCAAACGATGAGCACCGTCCGGGCCCGATGCCGGACGAGCAACTCCTGCACGACGAGGCCGGCCTCGATGGTCTTCCCCAAACCGACGTCGTCGGCGATGAGGAGGTTGACCCGAGCCATGTCGATAGCCCGTACGACCGGATCGAGCTGGTAGCCCTCGATGGTGACGCCGCTGCGGAAGGGCGACTGGAGAAAGTTCTTGTCGGCATTGGTCGCCGCGCCCCAGCGGACGGCGTCCAGGAACGCTTCGAGACGGTCGGATTCGTCACAGCCGGTCAGGGCTGGCAGGCCCGCCTTCTCCACGATGCGGGCACCGGGCTCCAACTGCCAAACGACGGTGATTTGCTCGCCGAGGGAATCTTCGTCCACCGCCGTCAGGGTGACGAGGTGATGGGGCGTTTCGGATGCAAGAGCCCCGCCTTCCACTTCGCCGACGATCCACTGGCGGCGACGAACTTCGACGAGTTGCCCTGCTTCCGGCAAAGAGCACGGTACTGTGCAAGCGTTGGTGTGAATAGCCTGACTCATCAGGAGATCAGCACGTTTCGGTTGGGCAGAATCGGGCTACATGCCTGACGATAGACCTCCCAATCGCCTCGCCGAGCTTGACCGGCACTGCATTCCCGATGAGGCGTCCGACAGTTTTGCGAAAAATCGGCTGTCCCCGAGGAGCAAATTTATAGCTTCGCGGGAAGCTCTGAAAAATGGCTCCTTCGCGCAAGGAGATGGCCCGATCCTGCTCTGGGTGACCGAAACGACCGTTTCCGAACCCGAAAAACTGGGTCGTCATTGTCGGAGCGGGTTCATCCCAAACCATGCGTCCATACACGCTGGGGTATGTCTTCCCACTCTCCTTTTTGTGGCAATCAACAATGAGGGATTCACTCCAGTCACGCCAACTGCCACCAGGTGCGGAGGCCTTTATCCTTTTCATATTCAGCGGAGACAGTTCGCTGGCCTGATGCAGCGGGTCCGAATCGAATGTCTCACCGGCCTCAATGGCAGGCATCCTGCCGATCGCTTGCCGTACCGTAATGCGCTTCCTCCCAGGATGTGTGGGCGGAATCAGGGAAATCGGGCCAAGTCTGGACGCCAAAAGCACGAGACGCACTCGCTGCTGAGGCACACCGTAGTCCACGCATTTCACGACCTGATGAGAGGTCTTATAGCCAGCCGCCTGAAGTGACGCCACAAACTCCTGAAAAACGGCTTGTTCAGCCAGCCGAGGGACATTCTCCATCGTCACCACCGTCGGCCGTGTCTCCAAAACGAGCCTCTGAAAATGCTGCAGCAGATTCCAGCGACGATCCGTGCTGTCGCTCTTCCCAAGCCGATAAGTAGAGAAGGGCTGGCATGGGGCGCACCCGGCGAGAATTGAGAGGCGATTCTCGCCGAATGCCTCCGAGATTTCCTCCGACGAGACCTGCTCAACCGACCGCAGGATGAATCGCGCCCGATTATTCGCCTCGTACGGAAAGGCGCAGGCCGGATCAACATCGACTCCAAACGCGACCTGCACCCCTGCTCTCTCCAACCCATGCGTGAGACCGCCCGCTCCGCAGAACAGGTCAACTGCAACGATTGGCGCTGAAAAACTCATGGCTGGGATAGCAACTCAAAATCACCAAGTCGGCAATCCTCATTTTGATGCGATCGCGGACTTGATTCCGGCCAACAGGCCCACGGAACAGGCTCACCGCCCTGCTTCGCGTCCTGGCCCGGCGGCCACAAACGCCGATCCAGCACACACACCAGACCAGATCTGCCCCCCGAGACTAAAGCCGGTCGTGGTCCGTTCTCCTTCCACCGGTCGCCGCGCCATGCGCCATCCCGGAGCAAATGGACTCATCTCCGGCCTCTGCCCAACCAGCCGCATTTCATGCTACAAAGCGCACGTGCCGGCTCGGGCATCGCAGCCAGCCGCCGACTACCCTCGCAGCTCCTTCACACATGGCTTGCTGAGAGTCGCGACCCATCTCCGCCTCATTCGACACCGAGGCGAAATGATCTGGCCTGTTTTGGCACCTGTCCTTTTGTGGCGCACTTTTTGGCGCGAACCGCGCATTCGCGAAGAGGTCTGTCCTTCTATGGCGATCCATCGTTTTCGTCGTTGGTCGGAACAGGTTCGCGATTCGTTCGCAGAACGCGAAGAGGTCTGTCCTTTAGTTGGAATCCCGTTGTCGGAATCCGTCGTCTTTCGTGTGGGTTTTTGGGCACACCGAAATGGTGTGTCTCCTTGTCTACCCTCGCGAAGAGGTCTGTCCTTTTGTGGCGATCCATCGTTTTCGTCGTTGGTCGGAACAGGCTCGCGAATCGTTTGCAGAAGGTCTGTCCTTTTGTGGCACAGTTTTCGGCGCGATCCGCGCACACGCGAAAAGGTCTGTCCTCTTGTGGCGATCCATCGTTTTCATCGTTGGTCGGAACAGGTTCGCGATTCGTTCGCAGAAGGTCTGTCCTTCTGTGGCACAATTTTCGGCGCGATCCGCGCACACGCGAAGAGGTCTGTCCTTTAGTTGGAATCCCGTTGTCGGAATTCGTCGTCTTTCGTGTGGGTTTTTGGGCCCACCGAAATGGTGTGTCTCCTTGTCTACCCTTGGGCCTGAAGAAGAACCGGGAGCGGCTGCGGATTCAGGGGGATCGTTGGTTGGTCAGGCGGCTGCGCCGTGTGGGAGTGAAGGGATTCCCTGCGGGCGGCTGGGCATATTCCGGAGGGTTT
>JBIICE010000137.1:0-11583 GCA_044239025.1 Verrucomicrobiales bacterium | reverse complement strand
GCAGCGCGTGGATAGCCGTTCCCGCCATGGCTGAGGATCCGCAAAAGATTGCGCGAAAACCGTCCGACGGGCGTGTATTTGTCGGGCATGTTTCTGCGACTGCTGCTGTCCTGCCTGCTTCTTGCCACGCTCCGGAGTTTTGCCGGGGAACCCCTGCCGCGCCGCAGCCCCACGGAACTGGGGATCTCACCCGCGGCCATTGGGGCCTTTGTGGAAGCAGCAGACCGGGAGGTGGATACACTGCACAGCTTCATGATCCTGCGTCACGGCCGGGTCGCCGCGGAAGCATGGTGGGCCCCGGAAACGCCGGACAAAGCGCACGTGCTCCACTCGCTCAGCAAAAGCTTCACATCGACGGCGGTCGGCCTCGCCATTGCGGAAGGGAAGCTCTCACTTGATGATCCGGTCGCGAAATTCTTTCCCGGGGAACTTCCGGCGGAGCCCACGGATTTCCTGCGTGCGATGACAGTCCGCCATCTCCTCACCATGGCCACGGGGCATGAATCGGAACCGAGATTCGCGCCCGACCGCCCGTGGACGGCTTCGTTCCTTGCCCACCCCGTCACGCAGTCACCAGGCACACCGTTTCTCTACAACTCGCCGGCCACCTATGTCTGTGCGGCCATTGTGAGCAAGGTCACGGGAGAAGATCTCGTGGCCTACCTCAAACCCCGGCTCTTCCAGCCGCTCGGCATCGATGAGCCGAAGTGGCTGCGCAGCCCGGAAGGGATCGCCACCGGCGGCTGGGGACTGGAGCTGAAAACGGAAGACATCGCAAGGTTCGGGCAGCTCTACCTCCAGAAGGGAAAATGGAACGGGCAGCAGATCCTTCCGGAATCTTGGGTCGCTCAGGCCACTTCCCGCCAGGTGGAAACCGCTCCGAAAATGAAGGGCGACTGGGCGGAAGGCTACGGTTTCCAGTTCTGGCGCTGCCGCCATGGAGCCTACCGGGGCGACGGTGCCTTCGGCCAGTTCTGCCTCGTGCTGCCGGAACAGGACGCGGTCATCGTGATGACAGCGGACACGAAGAATATGCAGGCACAGCTCGACCTTGTCTGGCAGCATCTGCTGCCAGCCTTCCACAGCAATCCACTGCCACCCGCTCCGGAGGCAGAAGCGGCTCTGCGGAAGCAGCTCACGGCCCTGCGCGTCCGTCCGGATCATGCACCCAATCAGATCCAGCTCCCGGGCACCGCTGCCCGCCGCCAACCATGACGTCCATGGCTGAAAGTCCCGGCCTGCTGCACCGCATGCGGAAGCAGCTGACCAGACTTGCCCGCTGGCTCACGGGATCCATGATGCGCCGCATGAGCCTGATTCTTCTCTGTCACCTGCTCGGAGCCCTCACCTCGCTGCACGCCATCATGAGCGTGCGCACGTCGCAGGGTGCCATCGCATGGGCGGTGTCACTCAACACTTTCCCCTACCTTGCGGTGCCGGCCTACTGGGTGCTCGGGCGCTCGAATTTCGAGGGCTACACGCTGCTGCGCCAGCAGGCCGCGGGCAGCCTCAGCGAGGAACAGCGCAGTCTCGTGCAGAACCTGCTCGCGATGCGTCCGGCCCCGGGCGCGGAACCCGCCGCCGCCCACCTTCTCGAGAAGCTGGCCAAACTACCCGCCACCCGCGGCAATCACGCGGAACTCCTCATCGATGGCGAGGCGACTTTCGATGCCATCCTCGCATCCATCGCTGCCGCGCGCGAATACGTGCTCGTGCAGTTCTACATCATCCACGACGACGGACTCGGCCGCCGCCTGCGTGACGCCCTCGTGGAACGGGCAAAGGCCGGCGTCCGCTGCCATGTGGTCTATGACGAAGTCGGCAGCCATGGACTGCCCGCTTCCTATCTTTCCAGTCTCCGTGAAGCGGGCGTCGATATCCGCCCGTTCAATACCCGTAAAGGGGACGCCAACCGCTTCCAGCTCAATTTCCGCAATCACCGCAAGATCGTCATTGTGGACGGCCGCACCGCCTTCGTGGGTGGTCACAACGTCGGAGACGAATACCTCGGCAGGAACCCGAAAATCGGCCCATGGCGCGATACGCACGTGAAGGTGACCGGCCCGGTCGTCCAGTGCGTCCAGATTTCATGGCTCGAGGATTGGTACTGGACGGCCGCCACCATTCCGCCACTGGAATGGAAGCCGGAACCGGCCCCGGAAGGCAGCGATGGTCTGGCCTTCTGCCTCCCCTCGGGCCCCGCCGACGAACTGGAAACCTGCACGCTGTTTTTCCTGCACGCCATCCAGTCGGCCCGCCGCCGGGTCTGGATTGCGAGTCCGTATTTCGTTCCGGACGAACAGATGATCTCGGCTCTTCAGCTCGCTGCCCTCCGCGGTGTCGATGTGCGCATTCTCGTTCCGGCCAAAGCCGACAGCCGGATGGTCTACCTCTCGGGTTTCACCTACCTTCCCGAACTCGAAAAGGCGGGCGTCCGCACCTTCCGTTACCAGCAGGGTTTCCTCCATGAAAAGGCGATCCTCGTCGACGACGTCTGCGGGATCGGCACCGCCAACTTCGACAACCGCAGCTTCCGCCTGAATTTCGAGATCACCCTCCTCTTCGCGGAACCGGCTACGGTCGCCGCCGCCGAGGCCATGTTCCTCGCCGATTTCAGCCGCAGCCGGGAGGCCCACGCCGCTGACTACACGAGCCAACCATGGTGGTTCCGCCTCGCCGCCCGCACCTGCCGCCTCATGGCCCCCGTCCAGTAGCGCCGAGCTGGGTCCCGCTCCGTCCGCTGCCGCAGACAGCCGCCCCGTTTCCCCAACCAGTCCCTGCCGCGGTCTCTGGAAACTGCCTCAGGCTGAAATCCGCGCAAAACATGTTGCGGGCGCAGAGCGGATGATTTATCCCGTTTTCAGGAGCGCCGAGCCGCCTCGATACCGTTGATCACGTGTCAGCCATCAAAAACCGGACGTTGTGCGCCGAAACATGACTGGCAGTGACATGGCATTGAAGCTCACGACTGGATCAGTGCACCTGCAGAGGAACAGGCCACTTTCTGCGGCAGGCCTTCCCGGGCGGCCACGGGCAGGCATCCCGTAGACCGGGAAACGACACCCCCCATCATAGCGAGCGGCTGCGCGAACCATCCATTCTCCTATTTCATGAAGTATTCCGCACCACTCGACGGAATCCGTGCGCTGTCCATTCTGGCTGTCATCGTCAACCATGCGTCGCCAGGCTGGCTCACCGGAGGGTACGCCGGTGTCGATGTGTTCTTCGTGCTGTCTGGCTACCTGATCACCCACATTCTCGGTGAGGGACTGGAAGGCGGGCGTTTTTCGTTCCGGGAGTTCTATCTGCGGCGCATCCAGCGCCTCGTGCCGAACCTCATCACGATGCTGCTCGCCGTCATGGCGGCTGCCATCTTCATCCTTCCCAAGGCGGCCGCGCAGACTCACGGCAACCATGCACTCTGGGTGGTCTTGAACGGGTCAAACTTCTTCATATGGCAGCATTTCGGGAGCTACTGGGGACTGGCCGCAGAAACAGCCCCCCTGACCCACACGTGGTCGCTCGCTGTCGAAGAGCAGTTCTATCTGCTCTATCCTCTTTTGTTCGTCTTTCTCTCCCGCAGGCAGCCCAGGGCCGTCATCCCAGTCCTTGCGGGCGTCTTCCTGCTTTCGCTGGGACTCTGCCTGTACCTGACCAGAGTGTCGCGCCCCGCTGCCTTCTATCTTCTGCCGGGTCGTGGATGGGAGTTGATTGCCGGTGCCCTGCTCGCCCTGGTCATCAGGAAGTACGGACCGCTGCGGTGGAGACATCTTGCCGCAGCCGGGTGGGTGGGCATGGCCATGCTGGCTGTCAGCTTCATCCAGCTCCATGAACGCTCCCGCTTTCCCGGCCACGCGGCGATTTTGCCGGTGCTGGGTAGCGTCCTGCTCATTCTTTCCGTGGAGACTGCCACCTCCGCGGTGTCACGGATGCTCTCCACAAAAGCAGCCGTGGCTGTCGGCAAGGCGTCCTACTCCCTTTACCTCTGGCACTGGCCTTTCATCGTATTTGCGAAAATTCTTGCGGTGCAGCACGAGTGGCCCCTGGAAACAGCCGCCTGGATTGGCGTGGCCGGCGGCGTCGTCGCTGGCCTGCTGGCCTACCGCCTGGTGGAAGCCCCGCTGCGTGTGCGGGGACCGGGCCGAAGCAGGCGGCTGGCATTGACCGCCGCGGGAACGATGGCGGCCCTCGCGGCGTCATCGTGGTTGAGTCTCCGTGAACTCAAAGCCGATGGCTTCGGGCGCTTTGATCCAGTCATTGACCGGTCGAGGGTCTACGACACCCGGGTGGGCTCGCAGGAATACTGGAAGGCACCACCTCCCGCTTCCATGTACGACGTCGTGCTGCCGCGTGAAGGGGACTGGCCAGCCGACCGATGGCGCGAAGGTGGCATCATCCGCCAGCATGGCAAGGAAGGCCCGCCTCGGGTTGTCGTGCTCGGCAGCTCCCACGCCCTGATGTACTGCCGTGTCATCGAGGAACTCTGCCGTGAGCGGCAGTTGCCGGTCGCCTTCATCACGGCCAGCGGAGGCAACGCGGCGTTCTTCGCTCCGCCGGATGATCGGTCTTTCCGGGGCCCGTTTCCTTCACCGAAGATCGCCCAGGAATTCGATGAGACCCGCCAGCGCTTTCTGCGGCAGTGGAAGCCGGAGCTTGTGTTCCTGATCGACCGCTGGGATCTGATGCTGTCTCCACAGGCTGTCGAGGCAAGGATGAGGGAGTTCATCGGAACTGTGGGAAAAGAGATTGGAACGGTCACTTTTGTGGCCCAGGTACCCGCCCACAAAGGTGGCAACGATGTGAATCTCCGCGAAGTGGTCTCTACCCGGATCAACGGGCCGACGGATCCGCTCCCGCGGCTCTTTCCGGATGCGAAGGACTCGCTGCGGAAGGACATTGTCTCGCGCATCGAAGCGCTGCGGGAGACCCTGCCGCAGCTGAGGATCATCCGCCCGGATCTCCAGTTCTACCAGAGCGATGGATCGATACTCTATGCCGAAGGGAGAACGTTCCTGTACATGGATGACGACCACCTGTGTGATGCAGGTGCCGAGCGGGTCCGCAGTATCTTCGCGAATCTGCTCGCCGAGGTGGCACGACCGCCCGCCGCTGCCGCCCCCCCCCCATGAGGCCGCGGCATGACGCAGGAAACCGCATAAGGGACCGGGAACCGACTCCCTGCCGGGGCCTGGTGGGCAGACCCAGCTCCCGAACCGACGCAGCCCGCCGGCAACCCGGCTGGCACCGTGTCCCGCCTGGACAAAGCGGCCCGGAAGGTGGAACCATCCCCCGTGTCCTCCGCATCCATTCATCCTGATCCGCTCACCAACCGCGATCCCCAGTGGAATCCCGCGCGCTGGCTCCCGACCACGCGCGACGAAGTGCTCGCGCGCGGCTGGGACGAACTGGATGTCATCATCGTCTCCGGCGACGCCTACGTGGACCACCCTGCCTTCGGCACCGCCGTGATCGGCCGGCTGCTCGAGGCCGAAGGACTGAAAGTGGCGATCATTGCCCAGCCGAACTGGAGGGATGACCTGCGCGACTTCCGCAAGCTGGGAGCGCCGCGCCTGTTCTTCGGAGTAACCTCCGGCTGCATGGACTCGATGGTGAATCACTACACCGCTGCACGGAAGCGCCGCAGCGAGGACGCCTATACGCCGGGCGGACTGCACGGTTTCCGGCCGGACTATGCCACCACGGTCTATTCGCGGATTCTCAAGCAGCTCTACCCGGAGGTGCCGGTCATGATCGGAGGGATCGAGGCCAGCCTGCGGCGGGTGACGCATTTCGATTACTGGTCCGAGGAGCTGAAACCGTCGATTCTGGCGGACAGCGAAGCCGACCTCCTCATCTATGGCATGGGGGAACTCCCCCTCAGAGAATGCGTGCGCCTCCTGCAGCGCGGCGTCCCGTTTTCCTCCCTGACCAATATTGCCCAGACCGCCTTTCTGCTGCCGCCGGGGCAGGTCCCGCCGAAGAACCGGAACTGGGAGGACTGCGCCCTCCATTCGCACGAAGACTGCCTCGGAAACCGCGAGCATTATTCCCGCAACTTCAAGAACATCGAAACCGAGTCGAACCGCGTCAAGGCCCGCCGCATTCTTCAGCAGACTGGCGAGCGTCTCCTCGTGGTCAATCCGCCGTTCCCGGTCATGAGCGAGCAGCAGATCGACGCCTCCTTCGATCTGCCCTACACAAGGCTCCCGCACCCAAAGTACCGCAAGCGCGGCCCCATCCCGGCCTACGAAATGATCAAGCATTCGGTGAACATGCACCGGGGCTGCTTCGGAGGCTGCAGCTTCTGCACGATCTCCGCCCACCAGGGGAAATTCGTCGCCTCGCGCAGCAAGGCCAGCATCCTCCGCGAAGTCGAATCAATCAAACAGATGCCCGACTTCCGCGGCACCATCAGCGATCTCGGCGGCCCCTCGGCCAACATGTACCGCATGAAGGGCAAGCAGCAGTGGATCTGCGACGAATGCATCCGCCCTTCCTGCATCTGGCCCGAGGTCTGCCGCAATCTCGACACCGATCACACCCCGCTTCTCGAAATCTACGAAGCCGTCCGCAAGACCGAGGGCGTCAAACACGCCTTCGTGGCCAGCGGGATCCGCTACGACCTCTTCCTCCACGAAAAAGGCACCACGCCGGAAGTGAAGGCGAGCCATGAGAAGTACATCGAGGAACTGGCCGCCCACCACGTGCCCGGCCGCCTCAAAGTGGCCCCCGAACACACCAGCGACCATGTTCTCAAGGTCATGCGCAAGCCGACCTTCAATCTCTTCTACAAGTTCAAGGAGAAGTTCGACCGCGCCACGGCCCGCGCCGGCAAACCGGATACACCGGTGATACCCTACTTCATCAGTTCCCACCCAGGTTCACGTCCCGAGGACATGGCGGACCTCGCCCTCAAAACCAAGGACCTCGGCTTCCGCCTGGAACAAGTCCAGGATTTCACACCCACCCCCATGACGGTCGCCACGGAAATCTACGTGACCGGTACCCACCCGTACGACGGCAGCAAAGTCGAGGTCGCCCGCACTCCGGAAGAAAAGGAAATCCAGCGCAGCTTCTTCTTCTGGTACAAACCCGAAATGCGCCAGGTCCTCCGCCGCACCCTCGCAAAGATCGGTCTCGGCTCAGTCGCCACCCGTCTCCTCGATGAACCCCGCCAGACCACTGACGTAACCCCGCCACCGCACATCGCGCCCTGCGGAAAGCAAATCCCCCGGCCACCCCACCAGCCCGGCGGAAAACCGATGCTCCGCGGCCGTCACCGCCAGAAGTGATCACCCACCAGCGGTTTCGGCAGGGTGCCCATATGCCGGTGCCGGCAGACTCGGGATGGCCACCACTGGAGAGCTGCCATGCGCTCCCTGCGCCGCAGGGAACCGATAGGGCAGGGGAGATCAGTCGCCCGCCTTGAGGACGGCAATCAGATCGAGCTGGCGCAGCTGGCGCCGGACCGCGAGGGCTGCGGCGAGGGAAGCGGCCGCGATCACGGTGGCGGCAAATGCGTAGGTGGGAGGATGGACGACCGCGGGCAGCCGGAGGGTTTCCGTCGCGAGAGCGGACACTACGGCTCCGGCGAGGGCGCGGCCCATGAGAAGACCAAGGGGAAGGCCGATCGACAGTACCAGACCCGTCTCAAGGAAGAGCAGGCTGGCGACCTCGGATGGTGTGAAGCCGAGGACGCGCAGGCTCGCGAATTCCCTGCGGTGCTCCGCCACAGCGATCCTTCCGGTATTGTAGATCACGCCGCAGGCGATGATGGCGGCGAAGAGTGCATTGAAGAAACGCATGCGCAGCAGTGTCTCGGCCATGGTGCGCTGGAACGTCCCGATCATGGCGGCCCGCGAGGTCACCCCCGCGATCGCCGGAGCGGCCGCCGCGGCCTCCTGAAAGACGTCCTGTGCGCCGGAATCAATGCGCACAAAGGCTCCGGAGACGGTCGCTCCGGAATCCGTATACCTTGGCAGGTCGGCGAGCCGGATGACCGCCTGAAGGCCGGCTAGGTCGTCGATCAGCGAGGTAACGGTGGCGGTGACGGTCCGACGCCTTCCTTCCAGAACATCGAGGTCCACGGTGCCGCCGCTGCGGACGCCCAGAATGCGGGCGAGTTCCCGCGAGATCGCCACTCCTCCGCGTTCGATGGGTACCGGCTGAAGCCGGCGGTCGACCACAGGGACGAGATTGCGTTCTTCGCCGTACGCCGTGAGCGGCACGAGCCGATCATGCGGCCCGCAGCGGATCCGCACGGGAACGGTCCGGAAGGATTCGCAGCTGAGTACGCCCGGTAAATGACGAAGGGCCCGCGCCGCATCCGGACCGGCGGGCTCATGCAGGGCAATCTGATAGTCGTGGCGCTGGCTGCCGCGGTACAGGACACCGATGACCTCCCGGAACAGGTCGCCACTGAAGCTGCCGAGAATGAGAACGGCCGCACCGAGCGCGATGCCGAGCACTGTTCCAGCGGTGCGCCAGGGATGGTGCATCAGATGACGCAGCACCATCATCCCGCGGGGTCCTGCGGCGCGGAGAAAGGCTTCGCCTGCCACCGTCCGGAACCGTGCCGGGGCTTCCGGACGCATGGCCTCCGCAGGCGGCGTGCGCGCCGCTGCCCCCACAGCCGACCAGACCGCGAGAGCCGCGGCCAGCGGGCAGAGCATCCCGGCCGACACCAGCAACCCGGGAACCGCTTCGTAGCGCAGCAACGGGAAGCGGAAGAACTGAGCGTACATTTCCATGAGGTTGCGCCCGAGCCACAGACCACCGGCCAATCCCATGAGCGCCCCGGCGGCACCCACCACGAGGGCAAGCTTCAGATAGTGCCATGCGATGCGGGAGCCGGGATAGCCGAAGGCCCGGATGGCGGCCATCTGTTCCCGCTGCGTTCCGATGAGCCGCGCGAGCACGGTCCGCAGCAGAAAGGCCGCCACGAACAGAAAGATCCCGGGCACAAGGGTCGCCATGGCATTCAGTTCCCGGATCTCATTGTCGACCATGCGGGCGGAAAGCTGATCGCGTCGCGCCACCGCTCCCGTGCCGCCCCATGGCTCCAGCACCCGGTCGACAGCATCCAGCACGGCGGCTGGCGACGCCCCGGAATGCAGCCGCAGCGCGGCATCATTGCACGCCCCGCGCAGTCCGCCCGCCGCCGCCACCGCGTCGCGCGGCATCCAGAGGATCCCAAAGCGCCGGTCATCCGGGAGAAACTCCCCCGGCCGGATCGCATAGATGAATTCCGGCGAAAGCGCCGTCCCCGTGACGCGCAGAAGAAAGCGGTGACCGTGAATCACCGCCGGAAGGACCGCCCCCGGCTCCAGCCGATGCGCGGCGGCGAAGGCATCGCCCACCAGTACTTCGTTGACGGACTCGGGCCAGCGGCCCCGCCGCAGGTGCAGGAGATTGAGACCCGCTCCGGCCTGACGCGGCAGCGAAAGGACTCGGGCGCTGCAGGATCCTTCCCCTGAAGGAACTTCGAGGGTGGCCGCCAGCACCACCCTGGTGTCGGCCGCGGCAACCCCGGGAATCTCCGCGAGATCGCGCACCACGTCGTCGGGAGCCCGGCGGAAGGTGGCGAAGACGTCCGCGAAGCGCTGCGTGGCATAGTACTGATCCCGCGATTCCTGCAGGGAAACGAGCGCCGTGCGCGCCATCACAAAGGCCGCCACCCCGCAGGCCATCACAAGGGCAATGGCCCCAAGCTGCACCTTCATCGCAGCGAGATCACGCAGCAGCTTGCGGTTGAGTGCCTTCATGACCACGTAACCCTCACCACTGCAGTTCCGAGGCGCGCCGGCGGACCCCGTGGGTTACTTCCGCCGCAATCATGCCATCCCGCATGGTGATGACACGGTCTGCCATGCCCCCAATGACTGCGTTGTGGGTGATAATGACGGTGGCCGTGCCGGTCTCCTCGTTGAGCCGCTGCATGACATCCAGCACCACCGCACCCGTTTCCACGTCCAGTGCACCGGTCGGTTCGTCGCACAGCAGCACGTCGGGCCGCTTGGCAATCGAGCGGGCAATCGCCACCCGCTGCTGCTCTCCTCCCGACAGCTCGGAGGGAAAGTGGTCCATCCGGTCAGCAAGCCCCACCCGGGCGAGCGCATCCTCCGGTGCCATGGGGTTGCCTGCGATTTCCGTGACCAGCGCGACATTCTCCCGGGCGGTCAGGCTCGGCATCAGGTTGTAGAACTGGAAAACGAATCCGACGTGGTCGCGACGATAGCCCGTCAGGGCAGTCTCGTCCGCAGCCGTGAGGTCGGTGTCACGGAAGTGCAGGCTTCCCGCGGTGGGACGGTCCAGACCGCCCAGAATGTTCAGCAGGGTCGATTTGCCGCTGCCGGACGGACCGAGAAGCACAAGGAATTCTCCCTCGGCCACCGTCAGCGACACACCGCGGAGCGCCCGCACGATGCCCGCACCTGTCGCATACTCGCGGCACAGCCCCCTCGCCGCAAAAACCGGAGCCCGCCCAGCCATGGAATCATCGGACATGAAAGAAGACTGTCGTCCGGTTGGCGGAATGATGCAAGGCCCGGTCACGCGAGGACGTTGACAGGAAAGGGAAATGCACATGCGATTCCCGCTGTCCGATGAACCGCCCGTTCCTGCTCCGTCTGCGCTGCCTCGCCCGTCTGGCGATGTGGTGGACGCTGGTCTTTTCCCAGGGCGGCGTGGCTCCGGCGGCGGCGGTCCTGCTCGCGGGCGTGGCTGGCGACCATGCGGTCCACGTGAGGCCGGGACGCGAGGGCATGGCCATTGTCCTTGGACACGAGGCGGACGCTCCGCGGTCCTGCCATCGGCATTCGGCTGTGAGCCGGCTGCTGGTGGCGTTTGCACAGTCCAACGAGGCAGCGCATCCCGATCACGAACTCGCTTTCCGCACGGGGCCTGCCGATTTTCCGGATCGTCTCAGCGTGGGCGCTTCCACTCCGGACGATTCCGCTCAAGCAGCCGCCCATCCCTGGTTTGAACCGGGCGCGGCCAAATGCAGCCTGACCCGGCCGCTTGCCGCGCCCCGGGCTCCTCCGTGGCTCCTTCCTTGGCCGGACCGTCGTGTCCCGGGCCTCGAGGGGATTGTCATGCTGATCTGAACGCTGCGGAAGCCATCCGCAGACGGGACAGCCGTGAGACCGAAAGCGCCACGCGTCTCCCCTGCGGGTTCTCTCCTGTCCGCGTCCGCCCGATGGCGGCACGGCGGTTTCCAGTTCCGCAATTCCTTCCCCATTTTCCCAGACCATGATGTTCCGATCGATTTTCCTGTTCCTTCAGGCTGCCTTGCTGCTGCCAGCCGCTTCGACAGACGCTCTCAGCGTCGATGCGCTCGTCCGCAGCGCACTCGGGCAGAATCCGGAAGCGGCTTTCTACGAAGCCCGCATCGCGGCAGCCAAAAGCGAACGGGCCGACGCCGGCCGACGCCCGAATCCGCAGCTGAATGCCCAGCTGGGCAGCTGGTTGGTCCGGGGCACCGGCGACGGACCGATGTGGCAGGCCGCCATGTCCCAGACCTTCGAATGGCCTGGCCGACTCAACCTCCGCAAGGCCATCGCCGATGGCCAGACCGAAATGGCG
>JBIICE010000008.1:0-41614 GCA_044239025.1 Verrucomicrobiales bacterium | reverse complement strand
GCTCCCCGCTCAGTCCGACATCTCACTTTTCCGTGGTGGTGAAGACAACGCGGAGGGATTCTGCCGGCGCAGCCTCCCCTGGCAGCGGAACGAGAATGAAATCATCGGCAATCACCGGATGGAGGGCCGCCCCTTCCGTGATCCGGATGCTGGCAGGATCAATCCGTTCCGGCAGGAATGCGACGATCGGACGTCCGCCGCGCTGCGAACCATTCTGATTGACCGGCTTCCATGAATCGGCCCCGGCCAGCGGAGTGACCGTGAGGGTCCATGTGCCATCCGACCCGGTCAGTTCCTGGCGATAGTTGCATTTGCCTTCTGCCATGCGGGCATCCCAGGCGGGATCGCCGTAGAAAGCGACCATATCGCGATCGAAGAGGAGGCCATTGACATCCATGGCGGAGAGGCCGGCTTCCCTGCCTGCGGCAGAGAGCTTCAGGGGAATTCTGGTCTGCCCCATGCTGTCGTAGGTCGTCACAGCAAGGGCCTCCGGACAGGCCATCTGGAGGCGGTGAACCAGTGCGATGTTATTTGCGGTGAAGGCCTCGCTGAGACTGTAGCGTCCCGGCTGTTCCACAAAGTAATCGAGGAGGCCCCAGCCCATGTAGCCGTACCATGTGGGCTCCACGTAGCCGATCATCTGCCGGACTCCCGCAGAATGCATGTAGGCCAGCGCCATGGCGTCAGGCCCGTCCACGTGGCCCATGAGGCAGTTGCCGATCGGCAGATAGACCTTCGGATTGGGGCTCTGCACGTCGAAGGTGCGGCCCGCGGTGTCCTGTCCGTAGAGGCGACCCGCCTTGCTCTTCCAGAATCCATTTTCGTAGCGGAACCCGATCATCCAGTCGCGTTCCGTGGCGTGGCCCGACGTGACCCAGAGATCCGGCTTCCCGTCGTTCATGAGAGCGACGAGCGCGGCGGTGGTGTCGTCCGGAGCCTTGCCCTGCGAGGCTTCGCCTCCGGCCTTCTTGGAAACCATGTGGCCCTGGCGGAGTTCGCAGTACCACGTGCCCTCGGCGATCCGGTCCATGGCCAGTTCCGTGCCCGAACCGACCCTGCGGATCACCAGGGGATCCTTTTCCGTGACGGATTTCATGGCATCGTCCGCCGTCAGGCCGGTGAGGATACCCCAGCGCGTATCCGTCCACGGATCACTGTCGTATCGGCGGGTCATCCGGTGGAGCGTATTGACAAAGGCCTTGGATGTTTCTTCCGGAGTGGCTGGGAAGCAGGTGAATTCCGGATGCTGAGCGGCGAGCGCTGGAAGCACCTCCTCCGGGGACTGCTCCCACTTGAGCACGGTGGCCTGCCGCCGTTCCGCGAGGGCGGAAACGACCTTGCTCCAGGCGGGGTCCGCGGCGGTTTTCGCGGAAACCACAATGGCATAGTCGGCAGCGGCCGAGCCGGTCGCGGCGGAAGCGAGCAGAAGGGCGGTGAGAGAAGGAAAGCGCATGGGCGAGCCTCCTATCATGCTGGCGAGAGGCTGACAATGCCGCAGTGCAGCAGTATCCCCGTGGCTCAGGTCATGATTTCCCGGATCACGCGGGAGTGTTCGACGCCGGTGAGGCGCTGGTCGAGGCCCTGAAAACGAAACGAGAGGGCTTCGTGATCAAGTCCGAGGAGGGCAAGGAGCGTCGCATGGAAATCGCGCACGTGCACCTTGTCGACGGCGGCCTTGTGGCCGATTTCATCGGTGGCTCCGTAATGAACGCCGGCCCGCACCCCGCCGCCCGCCAGCCATGCGGTGAAGGCATGTGGATTGTGATCGCGCCCTGGCTTGCCGCCCTTCTGCGACACCGGCAGGCGGCCGAATTCTCCCGCCCAGATGACGAGCGTGCTGTCGAGGAGTCCCCGCTGATCGAGGTCGGCAAGGAGAGCGGCGACCGGCTGGTCGGCCTCGGCCGCAAAGCCCCGGTGATTGCCAACGAGGTCCATGTGGCAATCCCAGCTCTGCTGATTCTCCATGCCACCGCTGTAGATCTGAACGAAGCGGACGCCGCGTTCGACCATGCGCCGGGCGGTCAGGCACTGGGCGGCAAAGTGTCCGCAGTGCTTTGTGCCGATGCCGTAGAGGTTCCGGATGTGCTCCGGTTCCGAGGCGATCGCGAAGGCGTCCGGTGCGGCTGACTGCATGCGGTAGGCAAGCTCAAAGCTTTCGATGCGTGCGGCCAGTTCGTTCTCGAGCGGGCTGGCCGCCAGGGCCGACTGATTGAGACTGGCGAGGAGGTCGAGCTGGGCGCGCTGCCGGTCCGGCGTGACGGAGGCTGGCCGTTTCAGGTTGTCGATGGGTTCGCCTTGTGGCCGGAGCCACGTTCCCTGGTACACACTGGGGAGAAATCCGGCTCCCCAGTTGCTGGCATTTCCCTTTGGCAGGCCGCGGTTGAGCGGGTCGCTCATGACGACAAACGAAGGCAGGCTGTCACTTTCGCAGCCGAGGCCGTAGGTGACCCATGAACCCACGCAGGGATAACCCATCCGGGTGAACCCGGTATTCATCATGAAGAGCGCCGGGCTGTGATTATTGCTTTCGGTGTGGCACGAGTGAATGAAGGCCATCTTGTCGACGTGCCGGGACAGCTGGGGAAAGAGGTCGCTGACCCAGGTGCCGCTGCTGCCATGCTGCGCCCACTGGAAAGGGGATGCCATGAGAGGCCCGACGGCATCCGGGAAGAATCCTGTTTTGCTGTCGAACCCGGCGAGCGTCTGTCCGTCGCGCTTCTGGAGTTCGGGTTTGTAGTCCCATGTATCGACGTGGCTCGGTCCCCCGTTGGCGAAGATCCAGATGACCGATTTGGCGCTGGAGGCCCGCTGGGCCGCGCGGGCCGTCATCGGGTTGAGAGAGGCCGCCGTGCCGGAGCGGGCGAGCATCGACTGGAGGGCTAGCCATCCGAATCCGCCACCGGCGCGCTGAAGAAGCTGGCGTCGGCTCAGGGAAGAGTGATTGTTGTTCATGGCGGCGCGTGGGGCTCAGGGATGCGGAATGCAGATACATGACAGGAAGCGGAGCTCTTTCGGCGGGCTGCAAGAGCCGGTTGCCAGCGGCCCCGCTCCGGGGCAGGAGAAGCACATGAAGACGCAATCGAAGACTCTCCTCGTGTACGCATTCCTGCTGCTGATTCCTGGTCTGGCGAGTGTGCTCTATGATCCCGTTCAGGGTGCCGTGGCCCTCTATCTCAAGGGGAAGACGGGTCTCATCGTCTGCGGTGTGGCGGCGCTTCTCGCGGTGGTCATGGCCCGCCTCGTGGTCGCCGGAGTCCCGTGGGCGCGCTGGGGCGGACTCATTCTGAGCTTTCTCCTGCTCGCGCAGAGCGGTCCCAAGGCATTCAGCATTGCCAAGGCGGTATCGGCCGGCACCAAGGACGGACATTTCTGGTATCAGGCGGCACTCTTCGCGGTGATTGCGGCGATTTCATTGTGGGCGACGGTCAGTCAGTTTGTGAGCATGAGGCTGGGAGGCACGCGGCCGCAGGCATGAGTGAACCGAGTCGGCCTCCGCGGAAATTCGTTCCGCACCCGTTTGCCTATCACGAGGAAATCACGCTGGAGATCACCACCCTCACCAACATGGGGCAGGGTCTCGGCCGGGTGAACGGCTGGGTGGTGCTGGTGCCGTTTGCGCTTCCTGGCGAAACCGTCACCGCGCGGGTTTACCGCAATGACCGGAATTTCAGCGAGGCAGACCTTGTCCGGGCCGTGATTCCGTCCCCGCACCGGGTCGAGCCGCGTTGTCCGTTGTTCGGGCGCTGCGGTGGGTGCCAGTATCAGAATCTTGCGTACGGCGAGCAACTGGTGTGGAAGCAGCGGCAGGTGGCGGAACTGCTGCGCCACATGGCCAGACTGGACGTTCCCGTGGAACCAGTCATTCCTTCGCCGCGTCCCTATGGCTACCGTTCGAAGATCACACCACACTTTGCTCCCGACCGGGAGGGCAGAGCGGAGGAAATTGGCTTTCTGCGGATTGGTCGCCGTCAGGAACTGGTGGATGTGCCGCACTGCGCGATTGCCACCGACGCCATCAACGCGGTCCTCCCCGCCTTGCGCGCATCGGTGCGGGAGAAGACATGGAAACGGGGGGCGACCCTGCTGCTGCGGGACGCCGGCGGTAAGGTCGTGACGGATCCGCGCGAGGAAGCCACCGAAACGGTCGGCGGGCTCCAGTTCGGCTTCCTCGCAGGCGACTTTTTCCAGAACAATCCCTTCATTCTCGAGCCCTTCGTGCAGTATGCGGTCGATCAGGCAAGGGAATCGGGTGCCCGGCATCTGGTTGACACCTACTGCGGCAGCGGGCTTTTCAGTCTTTTCGCTGCGCGGATTTTCGAGTCGGTCACGGGTGTGGAGATTTCGGAGACTGCGGTGGCGCGGGCCGCGCAGAATGCGGAGCGCAATGGACTGGGCAACTGCCGCTTCGTGGCGGGAAGTGCGGAATCGGTTTTCGGCGGCATTGCGGTGCCGGGCGGAGAGTCAGCCGTGGTCATCGATCCGCCGCGGCGGGGAACCGATACGGTTTTTCTGCAGCAGTTGTTTGCGTTCCGTCCGCGGAGGGTAGTCTATGTGAGCTGCAATCCGGCGACGCAGATGCGCGATCTCCGGGAATTTGTGGAGGGCGGCTATGAGGCGGTGCGGGTGCAGCCTTTTGATCTCTTCCCGCAGACGAAGCACCTCGAGTGCGTCGTCACGCTGGACGACCGGAAGCGGGCATGAAGAAGCCGCAGGGCACGGGGCTGCTGCGGCGGTTGGTTTGGCTGGCTGGGAAATCCGTGCGCGTGGCCCTGGAGGCTCAGTTGCAGGATTTGCAGGCCGCGGCCGATGCTCCGCATTTGCCGCAGCACTTGCCCTTGGAGCAGGACGAGCAGTGGGCGCTGCTGCATTTGGCGTGAGCGCCGGAGGTGCAGGACGAGCAGGAGGAACCGCTGGGGCAGGCGCAATTCGCGAGGAACAGAGCGCTGGCGGCGAGGATCAGGGAGCTGAGGGTGCGTTTCATGGGGAGATGTAGAGGTGGAATTGTCCGGAGACACCGGATATTCCTTGCGCGCAGGCGGGACGCAAGTTTTTTCAGCGCCGCCCTCAGCGCTTCGGCGCCCGGCTGTCGGGTGGGGGGAAGGCCGGTCCGGGCGGGGGGCTGCCAGCGCGGCTCCCCGGGACTGGGCGGCCGCCTGCCGGTGGAGTTGCCGGTTGCTGGGCGGTTGGTGCCGCCGGTTCGGCTGAAGGCTCTGCGGCCGGTGCGGCGGGAGGCATCGGCTCTCCGATGCCTCCAAAGGGATCCGCCACCTCCCCCGGGTTTTCGCCCGGAGCGGCGGGGGTTTGCGTGGCAGCTGGAGCGGCATTGGCTGCGGCCGGAGCTTTGGCCGGGCCGGCGGAGGGTTTGCTGTCCTTGGCGAGCAGGTTACGGAGTTCCTCGATCCAGCTGCTGGCCTCGCGGTGGGCCATATTGGCCTTGATGTGGGCCAGCATGGAGGCGGCGGCCGTCTCCTGCTGGCCGAGCGCGAAGAGTTCGCGCATCTGGCCCCAGCGCAGCCGGGGCAGCCTTTCCGCGGTGAATTTCTCTTCGGCTTCCCGGAATCCCGGGGCGGCGGCCGCTTCGGTTTCCTGAGCGATCCGTTTGGTCCACGCCTGCATGAGGCTGGTGGCCATGCGGTTTTCCCGGTAGTACGGGAAGATGACGGTTTCGTAGATGCCGCCGATGTCTCCGGGGTCGCGCGTGGCTCCGCCTTCCTGCCGTCCCACGGTCACGTCGAGCTTGTAGCGGCGGCCGAAGACACTTCCGATGACATCACCACCCGGGACGCCTTTTCCATCGTTCTTCTTCATGAAAGCGAGGAGGTTATCGATGTAGGCGACGGCTCCGCTCACGACTTCGGCGCGGGCCGCCGGGGTGCGGGCGTTGGCTTCCATGACGACGACGGTGAGCCACTGCACCTGAAGCTGGAGACCGGCGTCGCGTTCGTTGTTTGCCGACTTGGTCTGATTGCGCTTCCACTCTGAAAAATCGGCTCCCGAGCGCCCGCGTTCCTCGAATTCGAGCAGCTTCATGCAGTCGATCCAGAGTCCGAAGGCCTTGTCGCCGGAGCTTCCGGCGTCGCGCAGGTCCCGGATGATCCCGGAATTGTAGCCGTACTTCTTTTCCTCCATGCTCCGGTTCACTTCCTCGAGTTGAGCGAGCAGTTTGGCGGCCGCCGCCAAATCCAGCAGTTTGGCGGGGGGGGCGGCCTGCGCGGCTGGTGCCGGAGCGGCCTTTGCGGGAAGCTGAGCCATGCCGGTTCCGGGCTGCCCGAGCAGAGCGGCCGTTGCGAAGGGCAGGGCAAAAGATGGGAAAAGGGATCGCATGTCACCCGGAGACTACCCGGAATGGCGATTCGTGACAACACCAGTCAGGAAATTTCATGGGGAGCCGAAATGGCGATTGGCAACGGACGTCCGAGGAGGTAGAGGAAGGTCATGCTTATCATTGGTGCTGACGACGACGTGAAGCCGAGGCTTGACCTCGGAGAGAAGATCCGTGAACTCTGCGAAGCGCTGCTTCAGGACGAGAGCGTCATCGACGCCCGCAACCGGGTCGAGCGCTTCCTGCAGAATCCGGAAGCCACCCGTGGCTATGCCGCCCTCGCGAATCTGGGGGAAACGCTGCATCAGAAGCAGCAGGCCGGTGAGGAGATCACCGAAGAGGAAGCCGATGGTTTCGAAGCGATGCGCCGCGATGTCCTCGGCGACCCGGCGGTCCAGGCGTTCGCGGAGGCCCGCAATTCCCTCCAGGAGATCGAGGGCATGATCACGGCCTATGTCGGCCGCACCCTTGAGCTGGGGCGGGTGCCGGCGGAATCCGACTTTGCTTCCCAGGGTGGAAGCTGTGGTTCCGGCTGTGGCTGCCACTGATCGGAGCGGACCTCATTCCAAGGCACAGGCAGCGGGCTCAATCCCGCTGCCTGTTTTTTTGTTAGGCGGGCCACTGCTTCCGTAATGGCGGGCCACCGCAGGACTCTCCCGCTGGCTACCGTGGCGATGTCAGGAATTTGAGGAGTTCGATGACTTCGCGTTCGGAAAGGGCATCGAGCAGGCCAGCGGGCATGAGGCTCTGGGGCAGTTTTTCGCGCGATTTGATCTGACTGGCAGGGATGGCGAGGGATTCGGTGATGGTCCGGAGGGTGATGGCTTCCGGGGATTCCTTCTCGAGGGCTCCCGCGCTGACAGAGCCGTCGTGGCGGGTGATGATGGTCAACTGGAAGGCGTCGCCGATGACGGCATTGGGGTCGGCGATGTTTTCAAGGAAGTAGTCGGCACCGTGACGCCAGGAGCCTCCGAGATCGGGGCCGATTTTCGGTTCGCCTCCCCCGTGAGCATGGCAGGACGCGCATGCCTTCTGGAAGACCTCGCGGCCTTTATCGGCGTCGTAGGCCCAGAGCGGAGCCTCGTGGAAGAGTCTGGAGAAGCGGCTGACGGTGGCTCTTGCGGAATCGCTGGTCGGGTTGAAGCGGCCCCATGTTCTCCCGAGGGCGTCATTCAGTTCGGCGCTGCCGAGTTGCTGCATCTGACGGAGATGGAGAGCTGTGAGGTCGGTTTTCGGGAAGGTGCCCCTTGCCATGGCGCTGACGAGAGCCAGGGCGAACGGGGTCCGGCTGGTCAGGGTGGTGAGGGCGGTGCTGCGTTCATCCGGAGACAATTGCGGATAGCGCTGGAGGATGGCCGCGGCGGTGGCGGGATCGCTGCTGCGGGCCAGCAGAGGGAGAACATCGCGGCGGAACTTCGGATCGTCGAGAAGCGACTGGAAGACCGGTATCGCCTCGGCGTCATCCATGCGGGCGAGCAGTGCCATGGCTGCCTTGCGGATTGGCAGTGGGGAGACCGTGTCGGCAAGAATCTTCCGTTTCCCGGCGAGGATGCGAGGGTCGCCAAAGAGGGCGGCGAGATCGTCCATGGCGGCTCTGACGTCCGGCGGGGGATTCGGCCCGACTGCGGCGGCGGCCCTGCTGATTCCCTGCGGAGGGGCAAGCGGGGGCGACTGCTGGAGGGCAAAGGCGGCGATGCGTACGGCGCGTCCGGCGGCTTCCGGCGGGAGAGAGACCATGGATGCCGCGAGGGCCGCGCGTCCGGATTCCTGCTGTGCCGCGAACCAGATCAAGCTGTCGGCGATGTCCGTCAGGGGGCTCGACGTGGCGATGGCGAAGGCCCGGCACCAGTCCGAGGCGCAGAGCGGGGCGAGACCGCACCAGATCATTCTGGGGAGGAAGCGGTCGTGCTGGTCTTCCGCGTGGGAGGCGAGCCTGCTGATGACTGGCCATGCGGTCGCTTCGTCGAGGTTGGGCAGGGCGGAAGCGAGGGCGAGCCTCACCATGGCAGACGGGTCATGCTCTGCGAGCGAGGTCAGGATGCCGGTGGGCAGGTGCGGGCCGGACGATTCCGTGCCGAGCTGGATGGACCATGCGCGGACGGCCTCGTGCGGGTGCCGTGCAGCGGCCGCGAGGAGGTCCGTGGTGAGCCGGGAGCACTGGTGCAGCGACCACAGGCCGCGCAGGGCGGGAGCCGCGTCGGGGTTTCCGGAAAGGGAGGTGAGGAAGGCGATGGCATCCTCGCTGATCTGTCCTGCGGCGGCGCGTTCCATGAGGAGACGGCGGGCATGTCGGCGGTACCAGACATCTTCGTGCTGCTGGAGCTCCGCGAGCTGCCGGTCTGTGAGGGAGGCGAGGTTGACCCTGACCGGACGGTCGCCTTCGGCCCACGCGATGCGGTAGACGCGGCCATTGGAGCGGTCCCATTTTTCCTCGATGGGAGTGTGGCAGTGCTGCTGGTCGCACCAGTCGATGATGTACACGGCTCCATCCGGGCCGCTCTGGAGGTCAACGCCCATGTAGCGTGGGTCCGGGGTGAACGCGAGGTCGGCTCCGGCATGGATGGTTTGATAGGCGCTGCCGCTGCGGACATTCTGCTGATGATTGATCTGGTGGCCGTGGAGGTTGTGCGTGAAGAGGTGTCCGCGGAAACGCCGGGGCCAGTTGGATCCCTGGTAGATTAATGTGCCGATGTGGGAATGGCCTCCGAAGATGGCGGTGGAGCCAGGTTTTCCGGCGCCGCCCTCGCCACTGTCGTATTGCGCGGAGGCCGGCAGGTAATTGCGCAGGCGCGGGGCGAAATCCGGTGCGGTGCTGCAGAGGAACGGGGCGTATCCCTGGTTGGCCTGATTCCAGAAATGGCCATGGCGGATGACGCAGGTGGTGCCGCCGCCGCCAAAGAAACTGCGGCAGTGGGTCATGAAGAAGTGGCCGTATTCGTTGTAATCGAGGCCCCATTGGTTGCTGCCGCCGCGGGCAAAGACTTCAAATCTTCTGCTGACCGGGTGAAAGCGCCAGACGCCGGCATGGAGGGATGCGCGTTTTTCCGGCGGGCTGCCTGGGGTGCCGACCATGGACGAAGTGAAGACGCCCTGGCATCCGTAGAGCCAGCCATCCGGGCCCCATGAGAAGCTGTTGAGGGTTTCGTGGGTATCCTGGAAGCCCCACCCGTCGAGGAGGACTTCCGGTGGTCCATCCGCCACAAGGTCGCCATTCCGGTCGGGGATGAAGAGGAGTTCCGGGGCCGCCCCGATGTAGACCCCGCCGAATCCCGTCTCGATGCCGCTGGCCAAGTTGAGGCCCTCGGCGAAGACGGTGCGGCTTTCGAAGGTGCCGTCCCCATCATGGTCGGCGAGCACGACGATCCGATCCCGTCCCTTTCCTTCGGGCTGCCGGTTCGGGTAACTCAGTCCTTCCACGATCCAGAGGCGTCCCGCGTCGTCGATGGAGAAGGCGATGGGCTGAACGACCGCTGGCTCCGCGGCGATCAGTTCGGCCTTGAATCCGTGCGTCAGCATCATGCCGGCGACGGTCTGCCGGGCAGATGGGTTGCCGACTGAGCCGGGGACGGCGGGATTGGGCAGAAGGTGCCAGAGGACCGGGCTTTCCTGCTGGCGGCTGCGGGCAGCATCCGCAAAGACCGGTGCCGAATCATGGAAGAGGAAGTCGTCGAAATTCAGGTGTCCCCATGGGCCGCGGGCATTGTCGATCAGCCGGATGAAGAGGAGTCTGCCGGCCAGCGGACGGAGGTCGACGATTTCGCGGCGCATGGTTTCCTCGTCGCGGCCTGCGGCGGTGTGGAAAACCTTGCCTGTGGCTGCGTCGACGATTTCAGCGCGGACGCTCCCCGGATTGCTGCCGCCTCCGATGAGGAAGCTGGCCCATGGGTGGGAGGCAGGAAAGGGGGCCGAGGTGAGCGAACCGGTGGGGGCGTCCGAAAGGCTGCGTTCGTAGCCGCCGATCCACCATTGGCCTGCGTGGTTGCTGTGCTGTCCCCTTCCCCGGGCGGTCGCAGTGTCGCCCTTGATTGGTTGACCGGCGAATGCCTCGCCCGTGGCGGTCCAGTCGGAGAGCGAGCCCGATTCAAAGCCAAGCGGCAACGGGGTCCCGTCGGCTGAGCGGGGCTGGCTGGCGCGGTCGGCGGTTTCCGGGTTGGTGATGCTGGCGATGGGGGAAGCAGGAGGGGTACTTCCGAGGTGGCGCAGGCGGAGGTTGCGGAACTGGACGCGGGCAGGCCCTGGCCCGGCGTGCAGCTGGAGGGCGAGTCCGCCGGAGTGGCTTGACCTGCCGGCTTCATGATCGTCCAGCATGCCGCAGAGCGTGTCATTGATCCAGATTTCGGTGTGCGGTCCGGTGGCCACGATGCGGTAGTGGTTCCATGCGTCCGGCCGGGCGAGGGAGCGGAACGATTCCGGAGGGGCGAAGGGGTCGGCGGCGCTGCGGCCATCGGGGGCGATGGACGTCCGGGTACCCCGTTCCATGACGAGGCCGCGGCCATTCTCGTCGTGGATCCTGCCCAGCCATGGCCCGCCATGGTCGAGGTCGCACTGCAGTCCGCTGGCGGAACCATCGGAAGCCCTGCGGGAGCGGATCTGGATGCCGCTGTTGACCGTGGCGTGGCCACCGATGCGGAATTCGCAGGTGAATTCAAAATCGTGAACGGCGCCATGCCACCAGAGCCACTCATGGCGGTCAAGACGGCCCGCGGTCTCGCCTGTGATGGTGCCGTCCGCGACCTTCCAGACGGCGGGGTTGCCATCCCATCCGGAAAGCGAGACACCATCGTGCAGCGCAAGCGTTTCGGCGGACGGGTCAGCGTGAAGGGGTCTGATGCAGAGCAGCAGAATGGCAGGACAGGCACGGATCAGCATGGTTGGCAGGCGGAAACGCCTGATCATTTCCCCTGCTGTCATCCGTCGGCGCGGACGGTGGCGCTCAGTCGAGCAGGGTATTGCGCACGTCGAAGACGGAGAGGAGCTTCCAGTCCCGGTCGGGTGCGTCGTAGCGGGTGCTCTCGGCGATTTCAACCCGCCAGCGGCGGCTCGGTTTGGCGGTGTAGGAATAGAAAGAGGGTTCATCGAGGAAGCCCAGTGAAGCGTAGACGGCTCCGCGGTCCGGGCCTGCGATGATCTCCCCGCGGTTCATGGATTCCAGTTTTCCGCCGGTGATGCGGACGACGCGGACGTCTCCGCTCTCCCGGCCATCCGGATCGATGAAGAGAAAGCGGAGGTAGCCGGATTTTCCTCCCTCCGGTGCGATCGTGAAAGTCACTTCCGGAATGATCACCGGGGCGCGTTCACCCGGCGTCGGGAAGGGAACCTCAAGGCGGCCGACGCGGTCGCTTTCCCTTGTGTGCCGCCATGAGGCCAATGCCTCCGTGATGCGCGCAAGGTCCCCAGTGACGGGCAGTTCCGGCCAAGGGCGGCTGGCTGGGCGGGTATCCTTCGGGCGCGATGCGATCAGGGTGGAGCTGTACCAGAAGGCTGCTGCGGCGAGTGTGAGGGCGCAGCCGGCCAGCGCCACTTTCTCCGCGGGGGAAAGGGGTGCTCGAGTGCGGTCCGCAGCGGCGTCATGGTTTCCGCTGATGACAGGACGTGACAGCAGGCTGTCGACGCTGTCGGGAGGTGGCGCGGCAGCGGGCGCGGGGACGGCTGCCGTGGGAGCGGAAGTCCTCGCAGCCGGTGCATCCGGAAGCGATGTGAGGAACTCCACCGGCTGGCGCGGGGCTGCTGCCTCGCCTTCATCAAATGAGAGAATATCATCCTCGCCGCCGCGCGCGCCGCTGGTCCGGGAGGGAGCGGCCGGTGGTTTCTCCGGCCGTGGATCGTGCGGTGAAGGGGGTTGTGTATCCATTCCGGTGGTCAGGGGGGGAGGGCTGAGGCGGTCTGTCCGGGACCGGTTGGGCTCAGCCATTCGCTTCGGGTGCCCAAGGGTGCCGACGGCCGGAGCAAAGCGCCGGCAGCCGACGCCCTGAGCGCATAGCGTTCCAAAAATGACATTGCAAGAAAAGAAGTATCCCCTACGGTTCAGCGGCCGTTTCATCACCCAATCCGACTTCCATGGCTGACCGCGAAAACAAGCATACCGAAAACGTTCCCGGGCATTACTTCGTCGATGACCAGTGCATTGACTGCGACCTCTGCCGGGAAACAGCCCCGGCGAACTTCACCCGTCACAACGAAGGCGGTTACTCGTACGTGTACAAGCAGCCCGAGACGGACGAAGAACGCGATCAGTGCGAGGAAGCCATGCAGGGCTGCCCGGTGGAAGCCATCGGCTCCGACGGCTCAGATTGAGTCAGTGTCTGCAGGAGGGCGGAATCCGCTACGGAAGCAGCATGGCGATGAGTACTCAGTCCGGGCACTCATCAGGGGATGGTGTCTCTCCCAGAGAGGTGCGGAAGTCCCGTGCCGAGCAACGACTGGAACGGCAGAGGAGGCGCATACTTGCCGAATGGCGTGGTGTTTACACGCCGCCGGATCTGAGCGGGTACGAGCGGAAGGTGGGCGATCTGGTGCAGCGGATACTCCGCAGGGCCGGGCTGCCGGACCGTTCCTCTCATGAACAGATGGCTGCGCAGTGGGAATCCCTCGTGGGGCCGTTTCTGGCGGCCCAGTCGCGCCCGACCGCGCTGCGGCGGGGAGTGCTGGAGGTATCCGTGACACAGTCGGCGGTGCGCTACGAACTGGAGCGTCAATGGAAGCGCAAGGTTCTGAGCCGGCTCCAGGAAACATTCGGCCGCGAGCGTGTGAAGGACGTTCGTTTCATTCCTGGCTGAACCATCAGGCTTTCGGCATCGAAACTGCTGACTGAGACCCCTTGCGATGACGACCCGAGATCCCGGAGCCCATTCCCTGCGCGAGCATGGCTTTCAGAAGCGCGACGACGACCTGAAGATGCTCGCTGGTGTTTTTGCGTCCGTGCTGCGGAGGATCGGAGAGGAGGAACTGGCGGGAATGCTGCCGGATGAGAACCACGATGTGCCGGAGCATGGGGGCACAGGTCGAAAGCTGGGGCAGGCCTACTCCATATGGTTTCAGCTGCTCAATATTGTCGAGGAAAGGACGGCGGCGCGCGTGCGCAGGCAGCGCGAGAAACAGTCGGGTTCTGCGGCTGAGCGGGGGTTGTGGGGCCAGCAGGTGCGCGCCCTGCAGGAGGCGGGCTTGTCAGCGGAAGAGATCATCCCGGTGCTGGCTGCGGTGCGGGTGGAGCCGGTGCTGACGGCGCATCCGACCGAGGCCAAGCGCGAGACCGTCCGGGAGCGTCATCGGGAGATTTACGAGCTGCTCAACCGGATGGACAATCCTGCCTTCACCCCGCGGGAACGCGAACGGATGCAGCACATGCTGGGCACCCAGCTGGAAAGCCTGTGGCGCACGGGAGAGATTCATGTGACCCGCCCGTCGATCGAGGCCGAGCTGCAGAATGCACTGCACTACCTGCGGGAAGTTTTCCCGGAAGCCGTGAGCCGCGTGCACATTCACCTGCGGGAAGCATGGGCCTCGGCTGGCTTCGATCCAGCTGCGGTCGACGCGCTGCCGCCGCTGGTGAAGTTCGGGACATGGATTGGAGGCGACCGTGACGGGCATCCCTTTGTGACGGCGGAGGTCACCCGGAAGGCTCTGGCGGCGCTGCGGCAAAGTGCGCTGCGGGTGCACCGCCGCTCCCTCGAGCAGATTGCCTATCAGTTGCCGCTGAGTCAGCTCTTCATGGAGCCGCCGGCGGGACTGCGGGAGCTGACCGAGCGGCTCCGGGAGCGCTGCCGGTTGGTGCCGGGATGCGATCCGGAGTGGATTGTGGAGCGGAACCGGGAGGAACCGTGGAGGGCGGCAGCCTACCTCATGCGGGCCCTCGTCATGGGAGCCATGGAGGAGGTACCCGCAGCGGGAGCGTACCGGACACCAGGGGAACTCGACACCGACCTGCAGGCGCTCGGGGAAACTCTCGGGTCGTCCGGAGCGGGAGGTTTTGCGGCCGAGTTCGTGGCCCCGGCGCGGCGGAGACTCGCCGCTTTCGGATTTCACTCGGCGGTTCTCGATGTGCGCCAGAATTCGGCCTGGCATGAAAAGGCCCTTTCTCAGCTGCTGGAGTGTGCGGGCCTCCTCGGTGGTCGGCCATTCAGTGAGTGGAGCCGGGAAGAAAAGCGTGCCCTGCTGGACCGTGAACTGACCTCACCGCGGCCCTTTCTGGCACCCGGAATGCAGGCTGGCGCGGAGGCCGACGCGGTGCTCGCCTGTTACCGGGTGCTGGCGGAGCAGATCGGACTGCATGGCAGTGATGGGCTTGGGTCACTCATTGTCTCAATGACCCGCTGCACCGAGGATCTGCTTACCGTGTATGTGCTGGCGAGAGAAGCCGGACTGCTGCGCTGGACCGATGAGGGTATGGCCTGCCCGCTTCCCGTGGTGCCGCTTTTCGAAACCATGGGCGACCTTGAACGTGCTCCTGGAATCGTTGCGGACTTTCTGTCGCATCCGGTGACGAAGTGCAGCCTGCCGGAGGGAGAATCTTTCCAGATGATGGTGGGTTATTCCGATTCGAACAAGGACTGCGGCATTCTGGCGAGTCAGTGGGCCCTGCACCGGGCGCAGCGCCTGCTGTCGCAGGTCGTGGCCTCGCACGGGCGGGTCCCGGTATTCTTTCATGGCCGCGGTGGAACCGTGGGGCGGGGAGCTGGACCGACCCACTGGTTCATGGAGGCGCTCCCTCACGGTTCGCTCGGTGGCGTGCTGCGCATGACCGAGCAGGGGGAGACGATTGCCGAGAAGTATGCGCACCTGAATTCCGCGGTTTACCACACGGAAGTGCTGGTGGCGTCTGCGGCTGCGGCAGCGGTGCGGCATCGGCTCATGCCCGACCCCATGGTGGATCCGGCTCCGGTGATGGATCGGCTGGCGACCTGGAGCCGGGATGCCTACCGCGCCCTGCTGGAGGCTCCGGGATTCCTGGCATTCTACCGCGGGGCTACCCCGATTGATGCGCTGGAGAATGCGAGGATCGGCTCACGCCCGGTGCGCCGCTCCGGCCAGCCTTCCCTTGATGATCTGCGCGCGATCCCGTGGGTCTTTTCCTGGACGCAGGCGCGCTTCTATCTGCCGGGATGGTATGGATCCGGCAGTGCCCTCGCAAAGCTGGGGGAGGAGGATCCGCAGGGTTTTGCGGTGCTGCGGGGAATGCTGAAGACATCGCCACTGATCCGCTACGTGCTCACAAACATCGAGAGTTCGCTGGTCAGTGCGAATCTTGGGATCATGGAGGCATATGCCGGACTGGTCGGAGATGCCACGGTGCGGGATCAGTTCATGCGGCAGATCCTCGGGGAGTACGACCGGACGACACAGATGCTGGGACAGCTTTTCTCCGGATCATTCGAAGAACGCCGACCGCGTCTCGCGGAAACCCTGGGAGTCCGTGAGGGCGCCCTGCAGATGCTGCACCGTCAGCAGATTGCCCTGCTGCGCGAATGGCGCAGGATGCTGGCTGACGGAGAGAGTAGCCGTGCCGATCAGTTGCTGCCCGACATTCTGGTTTCGATCAATGCGCTGGCATCGGGTCTGAGGACAACGGGCTGACGGTCCCGCTTGCGGTTGTCATGGAAGGGAGCCGCGTTCATGAACCGCTGACGATTATCATGAACCTGCTGCGCCTATCCGCCATGATCATGCTGCTGGGACAGTCTGGTCACGTGTTGGCGGGCCCGGGATTGTCTGGCATGGAAGCGATCCGGGCGGTGGTGCGCGAGCGGGGTACGGTTTACCTCAACCGGGTGGTGCAGTGCCGCGGCGAGCACGGGGCAGATCAGCCCGAGGCGTGGCGAGTAGTGGCCTCCGATCCATCCGACACTCGGGGCGGTCTCAGGGAATTCTTCGTGAATGCGTCCGGGGTAGTGACCGAGGGAACGCTGAGCGGCGGAGCGGCCGTCGCACGCCTTCCGCTCAAATCCGTGAAGACCGACAGCACGGTCGCCTTCCGTCTGGCCGAGGGCACCGCGCGGCAGGCAAGGGTGGGATTTCATGTGGTCGACTACCAGCTGATGGCGTCGGGTTCCCCCGCCACGCCGGTCTGGCAGATGCGGCTTCAGGATGCCATGGGGCGCACGGTAGGCGAGGTGGCAGTGTCGGCGTCCTCGGGCCGGGTGCTGCGGGCGCAATGGTTCCGGGTGGTGGAGAATCCGCCTCAGGAGTCCACCGGTAATGCCGCGGGAACATCGGCCGAGGAACTCTGGTACCGCACGAGAGAAGTGGCAGGACGTGGCGCCGGAGTGGTCCGCGATGGCATTTCGCGGGCAGGAACGTGGATCCGGGGCAAGGTACGCCGCGATGGGGTATCCGAACCGTATTACATCCCACCTCCCGGGCCCGGTCCGGACAGAGGGCTGCGCTAGCCTGCAGCGCGCTGTCCGAGGAGTATTTTGGCAGCCATGAGCACGACCGTGGTGATGAGGACGGGGCGGATGATGCGGGCTCCCTTGTTCAGGACCATGCCCGATCCCAGATGGGCTCCGGCGAGTTGGCCGGCGATCATGACGGCGGCCACATCGAAGCGCACCGATCCGGCCGCGAGGAAGACCGCGAGGGAGGCGAGGTTGCTCGTGAGATTCATCACTTTGGTGTAGGCGGTCGCGTGGCGCAGTCCCAGTCCCAGCAGGAGCACGCAGGCGAGCGTCCAGAAAGAGCCTGTGCCGGGTCCGAAGGCACCGTCGTAGGCACCCAGGATGAGCCCGAAGACGAAACCAAAACGTCCGGCGTTCATCCGGGGTTCCGCGCCGGTGTCGGTGACCCGCGGGGAGACGGCCGTGTATGCGGCGATGGTGATGAGGAGCCATGGGATGACGTGCCGGAGCCAGTCCACGGGCAGGGACGAGACGAGGGCGGCACCGGCGGCGGCCGCGAGGGCGGTCCAGCAGATGGTGCCGGAGAGTTGCTGACCCTTGAGCAGCCCGGCACGGGCGTAGTTGCGGACGGCGAGAGCAGTGCCGCAGCACGACTGCATTTTATTGGTGCCGAGGGCTGACTGCGGGTCGAGCCCGGCCCAGAGCAGCGCCGGAACGGTGAGAAGGCCGCCACCACCCGCGATGGCGTCAATGAAGCCTGCAGCCATCGCCACGGCGGCGAGCCCGGCATAGTGCCACCAGTCCATCCGGGGAATTCTGAGAGTTACGGGCTGCCCGGGTCCGCCGCGGGAGCCGATTCGAGGGCCTGCCGGGCCTTGTCCGCGGCGAGGACCGCCTTGCGCTGGATTTCCTCGGCCGACGGGAGAGCGGCGAGGACATCAGCAGGAATGAATCCATCGGAAACCATCTTGGTGAGGCACTTCTTGCGCTCCGCGAGTGCCTTGCCGGCATCGCGTTCCCGGCTGAAACGGTCCTTCGCTTCGTCACTGCGCTGACGCAGGCGGGAATAGATGTCGCCGCCGAGCAGTGAGGAAATATCCACCTTCATGGCCTGCCGCGAGACCCCGGAATCGGTCACGGGCTCTCCATTGATCGGTCCGCCGCTGTATTTCGGGAACATGATGGCGACCTCCGGGCAGACCCGCGAGCACGCAGGGCAGTTCGTTTTGCAGTTGTCGTTGTTCTGGACCTGGATCTTTCCCTCGCTGCTGACTCCGTAGACGTCGAACAGGCAGAAGCTGAGGCACTGCATGCAGTTCGTGCAGCGCGAGTAGTCGATCACTGGGAACCACGGTTTCCAGAGACCCGGCTGGTTCATGGGGCGCTCGCCGCGTGCCCGGTCCACAGCGTCGGCGACCTTTTCCGGAGGGACTGCCCGGATATCGAGGGTGGCGATGCTGCGGGCTCCGGCAGCATCCTCCAGTGGCGGGGCCCCGCCGTCGAACAATCCCAGTACCAGCAGGGTCGATTCACTGTCGGCAAGCCCGGCGCGGGCTCCGCCCGTGCTGACCGAATAACCCCGGTCGAGCAGCGCACTCAGTACCCCGGCCCGGGTGGCGGCATCAAGCGGTTGTGCACCGTTGCCTTCATACAGGAGAACATGGAAATGAGGAGCAATGGCCATGGTGGAGGCGTGGGTTCAGTCTGCAGAGGAATCGATTTCCGGGGTGGCGAGACGATCGGCCGCCCCGGCGGAATCAAGGCGGCGCATGTTGACGATTTCGGTCTCGGCTGGGTCAAGAGGGGCTTCAGCGGAATGGAAAAGCCAGAGAACCGCCCGGCGGTGGCAGGCGGCGACCTTAAGCGGACCGCTTCCCGCCAGTTCGCGCAGCAGGGGGTCTCGGCGGGCGGCCATTTCACAGAGGTCGGCCACTGCTGTGAAGGGCTGACCGGAAGCAGCAAGGTGCGCCAGCACGCCGTCCTTCACCTCCTGGGGAACGACCTGAGCGTAGGCGCAGCGGCAGTAGACAATTCGGGAACCTTGAGGATCGGGAGGCATCGGAGCGGGGTCCCTATTCCGGCCAGGCCAAGGTTTCAATGAGCAAACCTGTCCGCGCCCATGGAGGGAATTGGTCCGACCCCGCAAATGCTTAACAAAGCAAAAATATCTTTATTTTCTAATTGAAATGCCGGCCGGTGTGGATATGACGGGGAGCAGCAGAGCGGATTCAATCCGTTCCTGCGTTGAGGGATTGAGGCGGCACCGGTTTTTGGGTTGAGGTACTAGCCGGTGCCGCCTCATGTTCCCCGCGGTGCCGGGACGGTGGTCTCCGTGGAAACGTCAGATGATGAAATGTTGCGGTGGGTTGCCCGACAGAGGCATCACTCCTGTGTTGACGTGGCTGAAAAGGCCATTAGACTCACCCTCCGAAGAAAAGCGGGAAGAGATTCCCGTTTTTTTGTTTTTTACACTGCATCATCTTTATGACCAGCGAACTTCTGGCCGTCTTCGATTACTACGAGCGTGAAAAGGGCATTCCCCGTGAGAAAATGGTGGAGGCCCTCGAGAGCGCTATTCTGACTGCTGCCCGGAAGGTGATTGGGCCCGCGAGGGAACTGCGGATTGACATTGACCCCATCAAGGGGACGATCCGGGCGATTGCGAAGCTCCTGGTGGTGGAGGAAGTCAAGCAGCCATACGAGGAGATCGGGCTGGCAGTCGCGCGGAAGATCGCGAAGAAGCAGAAACTGGAGCATGTCCCGGAGATCGGAGGAGAGCTGGATGTGGAAGTGACCCCGAGCGACATGGGCCGGATTGCGGCGCAGACAGCGCGTCAGGCGATGATGCAGCGGATCCGGCAGGAGGAAAAATCGCTGATCTACGAGGAATTCAAGGACCGGGCAGGCGACATCGTGCACGGGACGGTGCGGCGCTTCGAAAAGAGCGACGTCATCATCGACCTCGGGAAATTCGAAGGAGTGATTCCGAAGAAGGAGCGGGTAGTCACGGAGGATTACAGCATCGGCGACCGTCTGCGGCTTTACGTGGTGGCCGTGGAGAACGGAGCGCGGGGACCGGAAATCATTCTGAGCCGGGCCCATCCGAATTTTGTGAAGCGGCTCTTTGAGAGCGAAGTCAGCGAGATTGCAGACCGGACGGTGGAAATCCGTTCGATTGCACGGGAGGCTGGCTACCGGACCAAGATTGCCGTCCATTCCTCCGATTCCAAAGTCGATCCCGTCGGGGCGTGCGTGGGCATGCGCGGTGCCCGGGTCAAGAACATTGTCCGGGAACTGAACAACGAGAAAGTCGATATCATCAAGTGGAGCGACGATCCGAAGCTGTTCCTGAAGGATGCCCTCAAGCCGGCACAGATCGCCGATGACAAGATCACCGTGGATCCCGTCAACCGCCGGATCTTCGTGAAGGTGCGTGAGGAAGATCTGTCGAAGGCGATCGGGCGTCACGGGCAGAATGTGCGTCTAACCAAGAATCTGATGGGATGGGATGTGCAGGTGGAGCGCGACGAGAGCGCCCATGAGAAGTTCGAGGGCCGGGTGCACGGAGCCGCAAGTGATCTGGCCACGCGGTTGGGCATCGACTCCGAGATGGCGGAGAACCTTGTCCGGAACGGCCTCGTGAGTCCGGATGTGATCAGTACGGCAGAGGCAGAAGACATCGCGAGCATTCTCGAGATTCCGATCGAAGCGGCGGCGGAAATCCTCGCCAAAGCCCGAGCTCAGTGAGGTTTCATTGATTTGTCCATCGGCGGCTTGCCGATTCACGTTTTACCCCTTACCCATAAGCCTTTCCCGTTCCGAACGGATCCGCAACGCCCTGCATGCCTTCCAAAGCCAAATCCTCCAGTTCCCCTTCTTCCTCCGGTTCCTCCCCGGGAGCCCGCAAGACTGCAAGCCCGGCCGCTGAGGAAGCGCCGCCCGATGCAGCGGCCAAACCGGCGCGCAAGACGGCCACGGAGATGAAGAGTGCGGCATTGGATCTTCTCTCGGAAAAGCCGAGGCGCGTGCGGACGGCGGCACCGGTTGCTCCCGCTGGGGTGCCAACCGCACCTGCAGCACCCCCGCCACCTGCCCGGAAGGTGCTGTCGCTGATCGATGGCGACGATAAAGTGAAGCGCCGCCGTCCGGTGGAACCGACAGCGGAAGTTCCAGTCGAGGTTCCGACCGTGTCCGAGGTTCCGGCAGAGGCTCCTGCGGATTCCGTGGAATCCAGCGGACCCACGGAACCGGGGGACGACAAGGTCATTTCGATCAAGCCACCCATCGTGGTGCGCGATCTAGCGGACCGGATGGGCATCAAGGTTTTCGTGCTCATCAAGGACCTCATGGAATTGGACATCTTTGCCAATCCATCGATTGCCATAGAGGCTGAAATCGCGGCCCGGATCTGCGAAAAACACGGATTCGTCTTCGAAAGGGAGAAGCGCAAGGAGGGTGGCGGCATCCATCGGGTGGAGGAAGTGATCGTGGCTCCACCAGCCCCGGAGGAAGCCGAGATTCCCGAAGAAAGGCTTGAGCCGCGCGCTCCCATCATCACTTTCATGGGCCACGTGGACCATGGCAAGACCAGTCTGATTGACTGCATCCGGAAGGCCAAGGTCGCGGCCGGAGAAGCGGGTGGGATCACCCAGCACATCGGTGCCTATTCGGTCGATCTTGACGGTCATAAAATCACGGTCCTTGACACACCGGGTCACGCGGCGTTCACGGCCATGCGTGCCCGTGGTGCGCATGTGACGGACATTGTGGTTCTGGTGGTGGCGGCCGACGATGGCATCATGCCGCAGACCAAGGAAGCCATCGCGCATGCGAAGGCCGCCGGGGTGAAAATTGTCGTCGCCATCAACAAGGCGGATCTGAAGACGGCCAACGTCGACCGCGTCAAGAGCCAGCTGCAGGACGAGGGACTCGTGCCGGAAGACTGGGGCGGCGACACCATCTGCGTACCGGTTTCGGCGCTGAAGGGGGAGGGTATCGACACACTGCTGCAGGCGGCCCTGCTCGAAGCGGAAATGCTGGAGCTGAGGGCCGATCCCAATGCCCCGTGCCGGGCCCTCGTCATCGAGTCGCGCGTGGAACCGGGCAAGGGACCGACGGCTACCCTCATTCCCCAGATCGGAACCATCCGCATCGGGACGCCCTTCATCTGCGGCCAGTTTTCCGGCAAGGTGAAGAGCATGCTGAGCGACCGGGGTCAGGCCATCCGCGAGGCTGGCCCCGCGACTCCTGTGGAGGTGATTGGTTTCAGTGGTCTGCCCGGGGTGGGCGAGGAACTGATTGAGATGGACAGCGAGCGTTCCGCCAAGCGCCTTGGGGAGGAACGGATGGAGACGGCCCGCATCACCAAACTCGGAGCCCCGCGCCGTGCCGCTCTGGAGACTTTGTTCGCCAGTGCTGAAGACGGCCGGAAGAAGTTCCTCAAGGTGATTCTGAAAACCGATGTGCAGGGATCGCTCGAAGCCCTGTCGGCCCAGTTGCGCGAGATCAAGTCGGATAAGGTCAGCCTCAACTTTGTGCTCGAGGGCGTCGGTCCGGTTTCCGAAAACGACATTCTGCTGGCTTCGGCCTCGGATGCCGTGGTGCTTGGATTCGGAGTCAAGGTGGAAGGCAAGGCGGTCAAGACCGCCAAGGCCGAGGGAGTTCAGGTGAAGCTGTACTCCATCATCTATGAACTGATCGACCAGGTGAAGGAAGCCATGCTTGGTTTGCTGGAACCGGAGACGCGCGAGAAAGTCGTCGGACATGCGCAGGTCAAGCAGGTCTTCAAGATCCAGCGTGGCCGGGTGGGTGGCTGTGTGGTCACGGATGGGCGGATTGTGCGGAGCGCCCGGGCCCGGGTGCTGCGCGGCAAGCAACCGGTCTACGATGGTGGGTTCCATACCCTGCGGCGTTTCCAGGATGACGTTCAGGAGGTCCGTAACGGCCTTGAATGTGGTATCAGGCTTGGTGATTTCAACGAATACGAACCTGGCGACATCATCGAGTGCTACGAACTCGAGAAGATCGCGCAGTCGCTCTGACGCGGAGCGGAGGCGGGAACCGTCGGTCGGTTCATCTGTTTTCCGTTTGAACACAATGCCTTGATGCCATGAAGAACCGAGTTGTCCGAGTGAGCGAACTGCTGCAGCGCGAGCTTGGGGCGATGATCACGAGAGATCATGCGTTTCCGGACGTCCTGGTGACGGTCAATGACATGGAAATGAGTCCGGACCTGCGGCACGCCGTGGTCTTCATCGGAATCATCGGTCCGGAGCACCGTGGTCCGCAGGTGATTGATGCGCTCAATCTTCAGCATGGTGATTTTCAGACGCGGCTGAGCCGCCGGGTGGTGCTCAAGCACACGCCGAGGCTTCATTTTCGTCTGGACAGGAGTGTGGAACGCGGGGTCCGCATCACCGGGATCATGGAAACGATCGACCGCCAGCTGGCGGAATCGGAGGCGCGCGAAGCGGCGGAGTCATCCGCGGCAGACGGCGAAGGACCGCGGACCGCCGGAGAGTGAATCCATCCGAACCAATCTGTTTCCCTTCATGGCTCTGCGCACGAACACAACTTTTGCCGGGATGGCGGCGATGTGCCGGGCAGCTTCGTCAGTGGCGGTGCTGTCTCATTACCGGCCCGACGGCGATGCTCTCGGTTCAACCCTTGCCGTGGGGCTGGCACTCCAGGCGGCCGGAAAGCGGGTTACCTTCCTCAATGAGGACCCCGTGCCCGGCAGTCTCCGGTTTCTGCCCGGGAGCGAGCTGATCCGTCAGCCGGATGGGACTTCGGTGGCTGCGGATCTGGTGATTGCGCTCGACTGTGCGACCGCGGAGCGCCTCGGGGCGGGTTGCCAGGCGGCGCTTGCCGGGGCGGGACCGTGGCTGAACATTGATCACCATCGGTCGAACGAAGGTTATGGCGATTGGCACTACATCGACCCGGGATCACCAGCGACCGGGGAGATTGTTCATCAGTTTCTGACATCGGCGGGATTCCCTGTGACGCGGGAGATTGCCGGAAATCTGTATGTGGCCATCAGCACGGACACCGGATCATTTCAGTACCAGGGGACGACCGCGCGGACTTACGAGATTGCGGCTGAACTGGTGCGGGCGGGCATTGATGTCGCGGAACTGAACCGGTCGACCTATGAGAATTTCCCGCGGCGGCGCGTGGAACTCCTCCGCGGTCTCTTCCAGAACATGGAAGTGACGCATGAGGGGCGGGTGGCGTCGTGGAGTCTCACGCGGGACGTGATGGCGGCCGCCGGTGCGCAACCGGAGGATGCGGAAGGCCTCATTGATCACCTCCGGGGCATCGAGGGAGTGGTGGTGGCCGCGGCTTTTGAGGAACTCGCCGGACCGGGAGGCAAGGTTCGGCTCAGTCTGCGGTCGAAGAATCCTGCCGTGGATGTGGGCCGTGTCTGTGCGGTTTTCGGTGGCGGAGGTCATCCGATGGCCGCCGGCGCCAGGCTCCCGGGACCTCTGGCCACCGCGCGCCAACGTGTATTTGCAGCAATCGATGAAGCACTCGTATCCGCCTAAAGCCCGTCCGCCTGAAGCGGAGATTGATGGAGTTCTGCTGATCGACAAGGGTCAGGACATGACGTCGCACGATGTTGTGGCAGTGGCACGGCGTCGGCTCAACACGAGGAAGATCGGGCACTGCGGGACCCTTGATCCGATGGCCACCGGTCTGCTGATTCTGGTGGTGGGAAAGGCGACGCGGATACAGGATCTGCTGATGTCCGAGGAGAAGGAGTACGAGGGGACGCTGCGCCTTGGGGCGAGCACTTCGACGCAGGATGCGGAGGGAGAGGTGCTGGAAACGAAGCCCGTTCCCGAGCTTTCCGCGGACGGAATTGCGGCGGCGTTTGCTCAGTTTCATGGAGATTTCTATCAGACGCCACCGATGGTGAGTGCCATCAAGAAAGACGGGGTGCCGCTCTACAAACTCGCCCGCAAGGGACAGGTGGTGGAACGGGAACCTCGGCTCGTAACGGTTTTCCAGCATCAGATCCGCCGGATCGCGCTGCCTGACATTGATTTCCGGGTGGTGTGCAGCAAGGGTTTCTACGTGCGGACGTATTGTCATGATATCGGCGAGCGACTCGGCTGCGGCGGTCACATGGCCGCTCTGCGCCGTACGCGCAGCGGTAAGTTTTCGGTCGAAGGTGCCCTCACGTTCGATCAGCTCAAGGAAGGTCCCTCCGACGACATCATGTCCCGGGTTCTTTCGCTCCGCGACGTGAGCCGGCTTCGCGGGGCCTGACTTTGAACAACCGCATACCATGCAGCTGCTGCACCAGATCGCGGATCTTGCTTCGCTTCCGGGGCCGCTGCACCTCGCAGCCGGCTTCTTTGATGGCGTCCACCTCGGCCACCAGGAAGTTCTCCGTTCCGCGCGGCAGGGCGCGGCCGCCGACGGCGGTCTGGCCGTGGTGGTGACCTTTGACCGTCACCCTGCCGATATCATCAGGCCGGGAACTGCTCCGCGCCTCCTGACATCCACGCGCCACAAGGCGCTGCTTATGGAACGCCTCGGAGCCGCGGCCATGCTCGTCATTCCATTCGATGAAGCCATGGCTGCCACGGCGGCCGACGCGTTCGTCGGATCACTCGTGCGCGCGGCCCGTCCGCTCGCCAGCATTTCCTGCGGGCGCGACTGGACCTTCGGGCACGCGCGGGGTGGCAACCGTGAACTTCTTGCGGTACTTGGATCCCGCGCGGGCTTCGCCGTTCATGCGGTCGCTCCGGTCCTGCTTGATGGTGAACCGGTGAGCAGCACGCGCGTCCGCCTCGCGATTGAAGCCGGCGACTTCGTCGGCGCTGCCCGCCTCCTTGGCCGTGGCTACTCCATCCTCGGCGAGGTGATCAAGGGTCGCCAACTGGGCCGTCGCCTTGGCTTTCCGACTGCCAATCTTGTGCTCGAAGCCGAACAGCTCCCGCCCGTCGGTGTTTACGCGGTGCGGGCTGTCCTCGACGGTCGACTTCTCGATGGTGTGGCCAACCTTGGACTTCGGCCGACGATTGAAGACGGTTGCCTCACCAGGCACTTCGAGGTCCATCTTTTCGACTTCGCCGGCGACATCTACGGCCGCCCGCTCGATGTCCGCTTCGTCGCCCGCCTCCGTGACGAAGTCCGCTTCGATTCCCTCGACGCCCTCAAGGCCCAGATTGCCGACGACACCCGCCGCGCGCGTGCCCTCCTCGGCACGGCCTGAGGAACTGTGGGCCGCGGTCGTCCGCCGGGCATGGGCACCCGCTGGTTGTGCGGTGATCCCCCACAAGGTGGGACGGACTCAGGGGGTCCGCAGGCGGTAGAACTGGCGGCGTGGGGTGTCGAGGACAGGGACTGGGCTGAGGAGGTCGGGTCGGCTGATCCAGTTGGTGAGGTCGCTGGTGGTTTCCGGGAGCCATGCACTGTCGGTCCAGTAGAGCCATGAGAATCCCCCGATGGGAGTGATGCCTGCTTTTCCGGTGGATGGGGCCGCGAGTGAAGCGAAGAGGGCACCATCGAGCGAGCAGTCGCTGGAATCGAAGGTATTCTGGTGGACCTCGACAGCGAGGACGTTGAGGGCCGGGGCGGCTCGCAGGGCGGGGAGAGAAGCACCCGAGAGAGTGAGAACATCGTAGGCGTGTTCGTTGGCACCGTTGGCCTGGAATCGGGCCGAGAGCCGGTCGTAGTGGATGGCTCCACCCACGGTGGTGCCCGGATCGAGACCCCATGAGGTGGGGCTGACCCGGGTGCCGTTGATCCAGACGACGGCTCCGTCATCGGCCATGCATTCGAGCCGCAGGGTGCGGATGGCCGACGGGTTATCGACGGTGAAGGTACGGCGCGCGTAGACCGTGATGGGCCGCTCGGCGATGGCGGTGCCGAAGGTGATGGTCGCGCCGGATGCTCCAATGGTGCCCCAGCCGAGGGGTGTGGTGCGGTTGCGGTACCAGGTGGCGGATTCCACGAAGTCCGGGTGATGCCATGCGCGGCCCGCGGTGTCGCCGAGGGGCCACGGGCTGGCATTGGTCCAACCCGTCGGGGGCAGGGCCGCGTGATAGCTCCAGCCAGCCGTGGCTTTGGCCACGAAAGTGAGGTCGGGTGGGGGCGGTCCGGAGGGCGGGAAAAAGAGCAGAGGAGCGCCCGTGATTTCTCCGTTGAGCGGATTGCCGAGAGTTACGGTGATGAGACCGTGGGGATTCGGAGACGGGAGCGGGAGACTGAACGACTTGATGGTTTCGCCCGGGAGCCACGAAAGTGAGCCCGAGCCGAGCAGTGTTTCCGTGTGGTCTTCCGGGTTGGTGCGACCGGCGATCTGCCAGGTCGCCTGCACGGGAAGTGATGAGAACGTGCTGAGCCGGACCGTGAACGACTGGGGCCATGCGGCCGAGGTTTCCTGGCGTCGGGCCACCGGGAAATCGATGCCGACAGCAGAGCCCGGAACCGGCATGAAGGAGGCGAGCAGGGCGGCGTCGCTGGAGGGATTCCAGAGCGCGTTTCCCGAATCCTCCGCGCCGCTCTGGGCGGCGAGGTCGGGCGCGCGGGAGACCTTCGTGTTCTTCATGATGAAGCGTTCGTTGGAAGGAGTCCAGCGACTGAAGTCCATGGCCCACGCGTCCCGGAAGTAGTTGTAGAGCAGGAGCGAATCCTCCGTGGTGATGTTGCCGATGTACTGGCTGGTGCCCGATCCACTGCTTCCGGAGTTGTTTCCGTAATTGTCCCCGAAGCGTGCCCCGACCATGTTGCCGATCACCGCGCAGCCGCTGAGCAGCGAACGGGGGCCACCATAGCCGCATTCCATGCCCTGACCGCAGTTGAAATGCACTCCGCCATAGCTCCTCGGAACGCGGTCGACGCCCGAATTGGAAACGCCCTCGTGAATGGCATTCTCAAACCAGCAATTGACGAAGTTGACGGTGCCGGGTCCATCCGCTCCGGTATCCACCCCGTCGTCTTTGACCCAGCCGATGACCGTCTTGCGCAGATTGAAGGTGCGGCCGTCGGGAACGAGGTAGAGGCCGTCATTGTCCGCGTCGATGAAGGCATCCGAGTCCACGTCCGTGCCGGGATCGGTCATCTCGAGGAAAGCGGAGGAATCGATTTCGAGGGCCGGGCAGTCTTCCTGTTCGCCCCCGGTGATGCAGCGCTGGACGAGGAGCCGCGTGAAGAGAAGGGATCCGCCATTGGCGGCGAAGGCCGCGCCACGCGCCTGATTGAGTCCGGTGGGGCCGATCAGGGCGCAGTCATTGAGTGTGCAAACCGCACCCGGGGCGACGGCCACGCAGGGTTGCTGGTTGCGGTGGCGGGGGAAATTCTTCGCGGGCTCACCCGCTGGAGCGGTAGCGAACCAATTCTGATTGGCACCCCAGCAGCAGAAAAGGGTGTGGCCCGCGGTAAGGCTGGCCGTGCTGGTGCCGGAGGCCGGCTGAAGCCAGAAGCCGCCCCAGGGTGCGCTCGTGCTGTCCGGCACGAAGGTGACCGGCTGCTGAGCCGACCCTGTAATGGCGACCGAGCCTCCGGGACGGACCCAGAATTCGACTCCGGGAGCGCAGCGCACCACCGAGCCGGCGCCGATGGAGAGGGTGACCCCGGCGGGGATGGTGATGGTGCCGGTGACATGGATGCGGGCATTGCTGCCCCAGTTTTCGCTGGAGGCGAGATTGCCGGACTTGCTGGTCCATGCGGGACTGGCTTCGAAGGAGATCGGGGCCGCCTGGCTTAAACCGTTGATTTCGGCGTCGTAGGCCGCCGTTCCGGGAAGGCTGACCGGCGGCAGGATGGTCGATCCCCAGCCACGCCGCAGGAGTATCGGGGTAGCCGGGAACAGGGAGGATCGGACAATCCCGTTCAGAAAGAGGGGGTCACCTGCGGAAGCACCAGCGGAGGCCCCTTTGCTGAGGCGCGCCATGATGGGGACCGGCAGCCCGACCGGGTACTGGGCGGGAGCCATCACGGTGAGGATGTTGCCCTGGAAGGCCGATGGGGCGTCCATGACCATCCGCCATGGGCGCATGGTGGGAATACCGTCCTCGGAGCTGCCGCGTTCCGGATTCCGGACGATGAAGGCGTAGGTCTGCGTGGCGGGACTGAGCGCGGGGTCCGTGACCGTCAGTTCGTGGTAGCCGATGGCGGTGACCGGCGTGGCTAGTCCGGTGGGGAAGGAAGCACCGTCGAGCAGGGCCGAGCTTCCGGTCGCGGTGATGGTGACGCTGCCGGAATACCGCGAGCGGTTCAGGTTGGCCGGGTTGACGGCTGCCTGAGAGGAAACCGCGCCAAGGATGGCCAGCAGCAGGAGGGCTCGTGGGGACTTCATGGAGGGAAGGTACGCCATGAGTGTGCTGGCGGCATGGTGAATTTCCAATGAAGACCCGGCACCGTGCCCGCTCTGCGGGAGACGGCTGGAATGGGCCGCCGGACCGACTCAGGGTTTCCGGGTGGCCTTGACGCGGAGGAACAGTGGGATTCTGGCGGCTTCCGCTCCCGAGAGACGCCAGCGCTCCGTGACAGAGCCACTGGTTCCCTGTGTGGATTCCTGCCATGTCCAGCCCTGGTCCGACCATGTGGCGAGGTCAGGCGATGACTCCGGGCTCAATGAGGCTTCCTCGGCATTGAGCTGACGGGGAAAAGAGACGTCGAGGAAGGGAGTGCCATCGTCGCTGCTGCCCCGGTTGGTGGTGATGGGGGTGGACCCGGGAACGGCGTCGCTGCTGCCCATGGCGTATTCCATGAGGGCGGCGATGCCATCGCCGTCAAGATCCTGCGATTCCGTGCCCGGGGTGAGCAAGACAGCATCCGAGGTGCCTGGATTCCCGGCCGCCGTGGAAAGGCGCCAGCTTGCGGGGAGTGAGGGATCCGGTTTGGTTTCCGGGCGGATGAGGACGAGGCTGGGCCCGGTGCCGTCTGCAGCGGCCGGCCACGGCGGGGCATCGTCATAGGAGAATTCAGCAATGGTCTGGTTGAGAGGGTCCTCCAGTTGGATGATTTCCCCGGCATTGGCGAGCTGGCTGCCGTCGGCGAAGACGCCGGCGACCGGGAGGCTGTTGCCGTGGACTGCCGAGAACGCGGCAGCGTCGCGAACCACGAGAACGCGTCCGCCGGGTGGCAGTGAGCTCACGGGCGAACCGCTGAAGCTGAACGCAATGCCTTTTGTGAAGCGGACTCCGGTGAGATCGAGGGTGACGTCGCGGCTGATGTTGGTGAGTTCGATGTATTCCGCGAGGCCATCGCCCGCAGGATGGTACATGATTTCCGTGATGACGAGGTGCGACTGCCATGGGGATGGCTGTCCCTGGTAGGAATAGGTGGCGCGGGGGGTTCCAGCGGGGTCAGTAAGTGTGAGGGTTTCCCCGAGGTTGGAGAGGTTGCCCTGGTATCCTCCGGTCACGTAGCGGCTTTCGCCTGCCTTCGGGCTGATGGTGCGCGTGCGGAAGCCATTGCGGCTGGCGGCCACGATGATGCGGCCGTTGGCATTCACTACCGTGCCCGGTTCGAAGGTGAAATTCACCCCGCCGGTGATCTGCCAGCCCGAGAGGTCGACGTCGACGCTGTTGGGGTTGCGCAGTTCCATGAATTCCTGGTTCTGGTCGCCCGAGGCGGGAGAATGGTCGACCGTAGTGAATACCAGCGGGTTGAGGGCTGCCAGATTGTATGGCTGCGGGACGCTGGCGTCGCCGTTGATCGTATTGATGCGCTGGAGCACCCATGAGGAAAGCAGCCGCTGCATTTCCTGCGAAGCCGTGTAGCCAACGTAGATCGAAGCGGAGGTGTTGCCCGTCACGCCCGCATGGTTCTTCCATTGCGCTGCAGTGTATCGGCTGTAGTCGGCCGCGGCATCGCTGCCTGGAAGGTCATTCTGGCCACTCAGGATGCGGGCGCCGATCTCCGCGGCCTTTTCCGAGACGCGCCGGTCGTACCAGCGGTTGAGATCGGGAGCTGCATTTCTCGTTCCGAAGAAGCGGTCCTGAAGCGAGCGGATGCGGCGGCGGGCCATCGCAGAAAATTCGGGAATGGCATAGAGTTTCGCGATGAGGTTCTGGCCCTGGCCGCTGAGCGTGCCGCCGGCATTGAGGTAAATGCCGTCGTCGAAGTAATTGTTGGCAGCGGTCCAGAGGCGCCCCTGACTGAGGTCGAGGTCCCACGGCAGCAGGGTCCAGAGGTTGGTTTTCCCCGAGTCGCAGTAAATGTAATAGTTCTTGGCATGCAGGTCGACATTGCCGGTGACCGTATTGGCCGCCATGAAATTGATCATTCTGGGGACATCGAGATTATCGAAGAAGAAGGTGCGCTGCGCGGCGATGCCGGGTTGGTGCATGCCCTGGAGAAACTGATGGAGATCCAGATTGCTCTCCAGCTTGCGGGTCTTCTTCTCTACACCGGTGATGGCGTCCGTGGCGGGGTTGGACATGCCATTGTACATCTTGTAGAGGGCACCGTCGGGGTTGAGACCGGCTCTGGTGAGGTAAACGTCGTCGGCGTCCTCGACGAAGCTGTAGAGTCCATCAAAGGTGCCGTTGAGGCGGTTGTGGGTGAGGAAGCAGTAGTGGGCGGCGACGCCTGCCTCGCGGTTCATTTCGTAGGCGAGGTCATGACGGATTTTGGTTTTGTCCGCGAAGACGGTGAGCAGATTGATGTCCTTGGCCCTTGGTTGGGCGGGGTCTGGGCTCCATTTGAAGCGGTAACCGCGATTGCCGTCGATATCGTAGCTTTTCTTCAGGAAGGCGCCACCGCTGGTGCTCTGACCGTGGATGTTGATGCCGATATTGTCGTAGAATTCGCCGTTCATGTAGAGCGAGGCGCGGGTTCCAGCGGCCGTGGTGGCGGCGGAGGTATTCTGGATGAAGCGGTGCACCACCATCAACTGGCTCTGGATGGCGGAGTCCTGCGGCACGGTTCCGAAGTACTGAGGGGAATCGATGGGATCGGCGTAGCTTGGCAGAACCGTCTGGTAGGCCGCGTTATCCGTGGCGCGGACCCTCCAGCGGATCATGCGTCCGGCCGTCATGATGCTGGCCGGGATCGTGGCTGAGAAGACGCCGTCGCCTGCCACGGCATCGCCGCCCGTGCCGTCGTCCGTCATGGCTGCGGAGATTTCGGCTTCGTAATTCCGGCGGTAGATGAGGGTAACCGAAGCGAGAGGGCCGCCCTGACCCGGACTGATGGTGGCGGTCACGGTGAACGGAGCCGCGGCAGCGGGCTGGGGCGGGTTTTCCGTGACATTGCGGACGAGCGGTCCGGCGGCGGTGACTCCGCTGTTGGGCAGTGCCGGCGACGGTGTCATGAAGCCCCATGCTTCGGTGGGGATGGGGGAACTGACGGTGCGGACCGTCAGTTTCGGGCCGCTGCGGTTCTGGTCCCACGCGATCCAGCAGGGATGTGCGGAGGGGATCAGCAGGAACTGACCGTAGCCGGTGGTCTGGGGATTGGCGCGCCATTGGCTGACGAGGCCGGTGACATTCCATGTGAACGACCGGGTTTCACCGGGCAGGATGCTGATGGTGTCGCTCGGCTGATTGGCCGTCGAGAAGCGGACGAAATCATTCCCGTCGGCAGCGGTGGCGACGCGGGTGATGCCGCGGGTACTGTCGGTGACCGGGAAGATGCCGATGGATGCGGGGACGGTGCTGAGTCCTGAGACGCCGGCAAAAGGCATGGAGGTGGCCGTCCATTCGAGGGTGGCTTCGGCGATTGATTGGCCTGCCGGGATGGCGGCAAGGCGCGAGCTGTAGTCGAACCAGAGGTACTGCTGGTGTTCGGGTTGGCTGAGACCGTCGTCGTACAGGTTCAGGGAAGCGTCGCTGGTGGCGCTGGCGGGTCCGGAGATGCGCAGGCGGGTCCAGTTCACGTCTGCGGTGAGGGGTTGGGGTGTCGCGTCGGTTGTGGTGACATTGCCGGCGTAGCCCCAGCCGAAGCTGCGGTTTTTTGGCTGAAAGGGGAAGACCGGGGTGAATTGCGTGCTGCGCTGGCCGGCAGGGGAGATGAGAGCAAGGTATTCCCCGCGGTTATCGAGGCGGAAGTCGGTGTGCAGGTTGCCGTTGAGGGGGCGGCGGTCCTTGCCCGAGGCCCATACGAGGAGGCGGCCGCCTGGGGGCAGGGTTCTCGCTGGGAATGACCAGCCCTGGGAATCCGCGGCGTCGTTGCTGAGGCGCCATCCGGTGAGGTTGACGCTCACGGGGTCGGGGTTGTGGATTTCGATCCAGTCCTCGTCGTCCCCGTTTTCGTCCTTAAGGCCTCCGTCGTTATCGGCGAGGAATTCCGAGATGACCGGGGCAGCGGGAGAGACTACCGTCAAGGCTGTGAGCAGGAGGAAGGGAAGCAGTTTCATGGCTGGGGTGCCGCTGAGGGTAAAGCTGGGGTGGCGCGTGGCTGGGCTGAGGTTCATGCCTCCAGTGGCGGGTACCACGAAGAGGGAGACCTGGATATCTGAAAGAAATCGGATTGGGGGCGCTGTGTCAATTTCGTAAAGCGGTCGGCGCTGGATCGCTGGTGGCTTCCGGCCGGCGGGAATGAGTTGTCAGCGGGGTTTGCCGGGGTTTTCCGTGGGAAGCGGGGCAGGCATGGAGCGGTGCCATGCGAGCAGGGCGGCTGTCAGGCGGCGGGTGATTTCGGGTTGGCTGGCGGCAGCGTTGCGGGCTTCACCCGGGTCGGTGGGGAGGTGGTGCAAGCGGGGGTCGGAGCCATCGTATCCGCAGAGCAGCTTCCATTCACCGTCAAGTGTGGCGAGATCGGGCTGGGGGTCGGTGATCATGGGTGGCCATGATTTGCGGTCGGGTGGTCGGCTCCAGTGGATCGGTGCGTTCCGACCGGGTTGGGCTGCGCCGAGGAGGGCGGCTGACAGGTTTTCACCGTCGAATGCGGTGCCGGAAGGGATGGGGGCGCCAGCGATGGCGAGGAGGGAAGGGGCGAGGTCGAAGCCGGCGATGGGAGTCTGGCTGTTGGTGGTGCCGACCGCGGCGGCGGGGATGAGGCCCGGCCCCCATGCCACGAGTGGCGAGCGGATGCCGCCTTCGTAGAGAGTTGTCTTGCTGCCGCGCAGCGGTGTTGCGCTGCCTGCTCCGGGTTCAGGACCGTTGTCCGAGCAGAGCAGGACCATGGTTTCCCGCAGGAGCGCAGGCTTGCCGCGGAGGTGGTCGATCAGTTTTCCGAGCTGTCGGTCCATGTTGCGGAGGACAGCGAGGTAGCGTGCGCGCTTTCCTTCCCTCCAGTCGGTTACAGGTGGCCAGAATGGGCTGTGGACGTCGTCGGGCCAGAGATGAACAAAGAACGGTTGTCCTGCGGCCGAGGCCTTGTCGATGAACTGAATGGCGGCATCAGCGAAAGCACCCGTGATTTCCGGTCGGAGGCACCACTGAACGGGTCCGCCAAGGCGTTCCGCGTCCTGCCAGATCTTCCCCGTGGCGGGATCGCCAGGTCTCCGGGTGAGGGGCAGAAGCTTGGGGCCCATGCCCTCGAAATTCGTCAGGGATTGGTTGAATCCATAGGCGCTGATGGGTGGAGCGTCTGCGACATCGCGCTGGCCCCCGAGATGCCACTTTCCGAAGTGGCCGGTGGCGTAGCCATGCTGCTGGAGGATCCGGGCGAGGCTCGGTGCGGAGGGATCGAGCCAGTTGGCAAGGTTCCGCCGGTGATTGTCGGATCGGTTGCTGAGGTAGGAAGTGATGTGCCAGCGCTGTGGGTACTGACCGGTGACGATGCTGCAGCGGGAGGGCGAGCAGATCGGGGAATTGACGCGGAACTGAGTGAAGCGGATCCCTTCCCGGGCGAGCCGGTCGATGACAGGTGTCTGCGACCCGTGGCCGCCGAAGCATCCGAGGTCCGACCACCCGAGATCATCGATGAGAATGAGAACGATGCCGGGTTGGCGGGCGGAGTGGCCCGTGCAGATCCCGCTGAGCAGTGCGAGGAGGCAGAGGAAGGTGCGGATCATTCCACGGAGAGGCTGAGGATGCGGCCGCGGAATGGGTGGCTCTGCGGCGGCGGAGCGATCTGACCGTTCCGGTCGTTTCCGATGTCGATTCCGTCGAGGGGTTGCTTCATGAGGGGGCCCGCATCCGATTCGGCGGGGGCCGCGCCATCGAGGGAAAGCCGGAGTTTTCCGTCCTTGCCGAGGGATGCTCTGGCCGAGTGGCTTCCTGCGGAGATGGGGACGGAGACGGTGGTGACGGAGCCCTCGCGGCGGACCGTGAAGTGCAGGGATCCGTTCTGCGAAAGGTGCAGGGCGTACCCATGATTACTGCCACCATGGGCGGCGATGACACCGGATGATTCCGGGCCTGATGCGAAGGTGGCGGACAGGGTGAAGGAGCGGCCGCCGATGGCGGGCGGGGTGAGGTTGCTGGTGGGTTCGCCGTCTTTCCAGTGGAATGCTGCCGGGCTTTTCTTTTGGTTCGCGGCGGCCCTCCATGATCCGAGGGGGAGTACGTCGCAGCGGGCGGCGTAGGCGTCCCATGTGGCGGCCATGGTGCTGACTCGTTCGGGATGGGCGTCAGCGAGGTTGTGCTGTTCGCTGCGGTCGCTGTCGATGTTGTAGAGTTCCCATGGCTGGGATTCCTTCGCGACGAGTTTCCATGGTCCCATGCGGACCGCGCGGTTCCCTTCGTGTTCCCAGAACAGGGGGGTTCTGCGGGGGGAGGGAGTGCCCTTGAGGGCGGGTATCAGGCTCAAGCCCTCGAGGGGTTTCAGTTTCAGCCCTCCGGAGGTGTCGGGGTAGGTGGCTCGCCCTGCCTCGAGACAGGTGGGCATGAGATCGATGAGGTGGCCCGGGCTGTGTTCCAGTCTGCCTCTGCGGTTTGCCGGGATGGCGGCAGGCCAGTGGACGATGAGCGGGGTGCTGATGCCGCCTTCATGGGTCCAGTGCTTGTATTCGCGGAACGGGGTATTGGAGACTGCGGCCCACGCTTCACCGTAGCCGATGTAGGTATCCGGCCCACCGGCCATGACGCCTTTGCCCTGGCGGACCGGGTAACCATCGCGGGTCTGCCGGGGAATCAGCTCGGTGTTCAGGGTGGATGAGGGCACGGCTGGAAGCGAGGGCTGATCCGTGCGGGGATTACCGATGCCCTGGCGCCCCATGCCTTCGGCGCAGCCGCCGTTGTCCTGCAGGTAGCAGATCAGGGTGTTGTCGAGTGTGCCGCTGGAGCGCAACTGGGCCACGAGACGGCTGATGCCGCGGTCCATGGCCATGACCATGGCTGCGTAGACCTCCATGTTGCGGCGGTCCCATGACTCGTGAGGCGAGCCGCTCTCCCCGGTGGGAGCAGGGGTGAGCGTGGTGTTGGCGGCGGTGACGATGCCGAGTTGCTGCATCCGCTGGTAGCGGGCTCTGCGGATGGTGTCGTAACCGGAATCGTAGCGCCCGCGGTTGGCGGCGATATCCTCTTCCCGGGCGTGCATGGGCCAATGAGCCGCGGTAAAGGCCACGTAGAGGAAGAAGGGTTTGTCCGGATGCTGGGCAGCGTGATCCTGCAGAAAGCGGACGGCGTGGTCCGCAATGGCATCGGTGTAGTAATAAGGCTGCGCCGGCTGGTAGGCGGGATCGCTGAAGGCGGAAACGGGCGTGTTGTCGCGTGTGAGGAAGGCAGGGTCCCAGAAGCTGCCTCCACCGATGATAGTTCCGTAGAATCGGTCAAAGCCCCGCTGCAGGGGCCAGTTGCGGCGAGCTTCCGGACCATCAGCCCGGAGTGCCTTCGTGACGTGCCATTTTCCCGTCATGTAGGTGCGGTAGCCGCCCTCGCGGAGGGCTTCCGCGATGGTCAGACACTGGCTGTTGAGGTCGCCGCGGTAGCCGTCGTGGCCGCGGTCATCCGTCATGTGCCCGATGCCGGCCTGGTGGGGGTAGAGACCGGTGAGCAGACTGGCACGGGTTGGGCAGCAACGCGCGGAGTTGTAGAACTGCGTGAAGCGCAGGCCACCGGCCGCCAGCGCATCAAGCTGCGGAGTGGGGATTTCGCCGCCGTAGCATCCGAGGTCGGAAAAGCCCATGTCGTCGCTCAGGATGACCACAATTCCGGGTCGGCTGGCGGCGTGGCTGGTGGCGAGAGCGGTGGCGGCAATCAGGCAGAGGAGGCGGATCATGGGACCATGTGGTTTCCCGTGATTACCGTCTGGAGCGGCATGGCGGAAGTGCGGAAACGCGGAAACGCGGAAACGCGGAAACGCCGACAGCCCGGCGGTCCGGCGGTCCGATGGTGCAGGGGCATTCTGCCGGTTGGCACTCGGAGCCCGTTGAGAAACCCGGGCTGGCAGCCCGGCGACGTATTTTCCGCAGGCCCGCGGAGGACCTGCGGAGCTTTTTTCCTGCGGTGGCTGCAATGCCCGTCGGCAGGTCTCCGCTGCACCTTTCACCGCCAGCACCGGCACCGGTCCTGGAATTCCGGCCGGAAACGGCAGGCACGCCTCACGTTTCCGCCGCCCGACACTGGATCCTGACCGCCATCCGTTGGCTCACCGGGCGTCGCCACCGAGTCCTGCAGAAGGATCCAGACCGGCAGCTAACTGACTGATGGTTATATTACTATCATTTATCATGACCCCCACCGCGATGCTGCTGAATGCATCAATCTGAATTCCTATCGTCCCGGTTTCAAATCCTATTAATCCAGTACAAATATATTACGAAAATTCGCAATCCTGGGTTTTGCCTAATCTGAGAATTTCCAGAAGAAAAGCTGCTGTTTCCGCGATTCATCTATGGTAAAAATAAAGTAGAAATATGTTGCGGCATGCAAATACTAGCAATAGCGTTCCAACACATATGACCTCCACTACAAAAACAAAACTCGCTCTCGCAGCGATCGCACTGACCGGTTTAGTCAACAGCGCTTCCGCCGGTGCCTGGATTCTGGACTTCGCTACACCATGGGTTCCGGATCCGCTTAATACGCCAACCCAGGCCACGTGGACGAAGACGTTCTCGAGCGTGGATCCGCAGGCTCAGACGGGGATTCAGACCATTTATGGGTACTATGACGAAGTGGCCAATACCCTGTCGCGCGGTCCTTCGTTGATTACTGCCACCATCACGACAACGGGCCTTTACAATGGCGGCACTTTGGTGAGTGGTGCGTCCCCGCTCACGCTCCAGGGCGCTCCCGATCAGACTCCGTACGTTACCTATATTCTTTCACTGTCGAGCCCGGTCACCAACCTGACCCTCTTCTCATGGGATATTGATTCCGATCCATCGGCACCCACCCTGACAGACCTCTGGGGATGGAAGTCTCCGACGCCAGACAGTATCACTCTGGGCGCGGAAGTGGAGTTGAAAGCCGGGGCGATCCCGGGGTATACTTCCTATGGAGTCAAAGATTCCTTCCTTGGTGGCAACAGTCTGGACAATCCGGGGGTCCCCTGGATTCCCGAGGATGAAATCGCCCACACGGTGGCTGCCGCGTATACGGTTTTCCAATCGGGAGACTTCGTTTGGGGTTTCCGGGGCACCGAGAGTACCCCGATGACCCGTGGCCATGCCTTGCTTGGTGTGATTGCCCCTGAGCCAGGTTCTGCGATGACGGCGCTTCTGACAGGAGCGGCGATGGTTGGACTGGTGAACCGCCGCAAGCGGCAGTCCTGATCCGTCCGTCCAGAACAACTGCGAGACATCCAGCCAGCCTGTGAAGGCGGCATCGGGGTCCGGGGTCGCACAGACTCCGGGCCTTCTCGCGTTCGCCCGGCAGGGCTGACTGGGGTGTAACCGAGCGGCCTTGCGCCTCGCGGGCGGAGGCGGGCGGAGGCGGGCGGAGGCCGTCTGCTTTGTAATTACGTGGAGGATTGCGAACTTGCGCCTCGCGGGCGGTGGCGGGACGGGTGGCGGGATGCCTCGCGGGGGCGGGAGGTGGGCCGGTTCAGAGCTTTTGGGAGCGTTTGGCAGGAGCGGTGCCGCGGGGGGGATTCCGGGGGAGCAAGCGGCTCCGGCGTGAAGTTTGAACGCAAAATGAACTATCTTTCATTTGAGGATTTGGCTAGCGTTGTTAACAGGGCTGTATGTCTCGCATTAAAACAACCCTCACCGCAGTGGCCCTCGGCCTCAGCGTCTCTGCCTCGCAGGCAACTGTCATCGATCTGTTTTCGCCATGGGTTCCGGATACTACCGGGAACTGGTCGAAGCAGGTGTCCACTGGCATCTGGGCCAAAATCTCCACTACCGGTGGTCCTGCTCCGTCACCTGCCTCGGTGGCCAACGGCTCCAACGACCCTATGACTCTGACCGGGGTGGCCAACACGAGCCCGTACGTCCTTTTCTCGCTGAGCCTGTACTCGGATGCTGGACTCACGGCTCCAACCAGCCTCTCGAACATCACGATCACTGGCTACGACATTGATTCCCAGCCGTCCCGGGATATGAGCGACGTGTTTGGATTCAAGAACACCAGCACACCCGACAGCATCATTCTCGGGGCGGATCTTGAGCCCTCGACGACGAATGGCAGCGTCTCTGGTTACACGGTGTACCAGATGAAGTCGAGCCTCTGGGGAACCGCCGGCAGCAACGTCGTGGTTTCCGACATCCTCACTTCGCCGGGCAACGTGAATCAGGCTCCAGTCGCTGCGAGCCTGACCTTCAGTACCTTCTCCACCGGGGACTTCTACTGGGGCTTCACGGGTACGGACAGCGGCTCTGCGATGAACCGCGGGCTGTTTCTTGCCGGAACGACGATTGACGTTCCTGAGCCTGGTTCTGCCACGGCCTCGGCACTGGCTGGTGCCGGTCTGTTCGGTCTGGTGACCCGCCGTCGCCGCCGCGCCTAATCTGCTTCGGCCTCCGGGCTGATCCTGAATCAACGAGATCCGGAATCCTGCCGAGTGCGGGATTCCGGGTCTTTTTTTTGAGGGAGAGAGCAGATCGTCCTGGAGGAGCGTGGACGACTGATTTAGAGGTGCCGTGCATGAAAGAGTATGATTTGCTGGAGCAGCGGTTTCGGGATGCGGCCACGGTCCGCAGCATTGGCTCGGTGCTGGGGTGGGATCAGGAGACATTTCTGCCTGCGCAAGGGGCTGGCTGGAGGGGGGAGCAGCTGGCGTGGCTCGCGGGGCGGCAGCATCGGTTGGTGACGGGCGGGGAAATTGGCGCCGCGCTGGAGGCCTGCGCGGGAGTCTTCCCGGAGGACGGGCGGGAAGCGGTGAATCTGCGTGGGTGGTCCCGCGATTTCCAGATGGCTTCGCGCCTTCCGGTCGATTTTGTGGAACGGATGGCGCGGCTCACGTCGGAGGCGACTCATGTCTGGGCGGGGGCGCGGAAGGCATCGGATTTTCCGCTTTATCGGCCCATTCTCGGGCAACTGGTGGAGATGGCGCGGGAAAAGGCCGACCTGCTGGGGTGGCAGGGTTCCCGTTACGATGCCCTGCTGGATGAATACGAGCCCGGGAGCACGGCGGCGTCTGTGGAGAAACTGCTCGGGGCACTGGCACCTGAAATCGCAGCCATGGTGGGTCCAGCGGTCGAAGCGGCTGCGGGGGATGGGGGCTGGGAACCGGTCGGGCTGTTTCCGGTGGCGGCACAGCAGGCCTTCAACCGGGAGGTCGCGGAGGCGATCGGTTTTGACTTCGGGGGCGGGCGGATTGATGCTTCCAACCATCCATTCTGTACCGGGCTGGGTCCCGGGGACACGCGGCTGACCACGCGCTACGACGAGGCCAACTTTCTTTCGTCGCTCTATGGGGTGCTCCACGAAGCCGGCCATGGCATGTACGAGCAGGGCCTTGACGAATCGCAATGGGGCCTGCCGCTGGGGGAAGCGTGTTCCCTTGGGATTCATGAGAGCCAGAGCCGCCTCTGGGAGAATCACATCGGGGGCAGTGATGCCTTCTGGGAGCATTGGCTGCCCCGGGCGGCGCATTTTTTTCCACAGCTGTCAGGCTGCTCCCCGCGGGAGGTCGCGGCCGCCGCGCGGCGGGTGAGTCCGGGTTTCATCCGTGTGGACGCCGATGAAGTGACCTACGACCTGCATGTGATCCTGAGGTTCGAGGCCGAGCGGGGGCTGATTGAGGGTTCACTGGCGGTGGGGGATCTGCCGGAGGCATGGAATGCGCGGTTCCGGGAACTGACCGGACTCGCCGTTCCCGATGATGCCCACGGTTGCCTGCAGGATGTGCACTGGAGTTTCGGAGGGTTTGGCTATTTTCCGACCTACACGATGGGCAATCTGCACGCGTCGCAACTGATGGCAGCCGCCCGTCGGACCTTGCCGGATCTCGAGGAAAGTCTGGTCACGGGGAGCTACGCCGCACTCCGTGAGTGGCTGAGGTCGCGGATTCACTCGCAGGGAAGGCGATGGTCACCTGCGGAGCTGATGCTTCGGGCGACCGGTGAAGAACCCGGCGTGGAGGCGCACCTGAGGCACCTGCGGACGCGGTATCTGGGGTGAAGCGTTGGCTCTTGCGTGTGCTGGTCCCCGGTGAGAAAGGCACGGATGGTCACGAAGCTGCTTCATACTCGCTACCGGGTGCAGGATCTCGCGCGCACCGTCTCGTTCTACACGGAAGTGCTGGGACTGGAGGAAGTGCGGCGGCACAAAAGCCCGCGCGGATCGGAACTGGTTTTCCTGAAGGCTCCCGGCTCGGAGGAACTGATCGAAATCTGTCAGTTCGACGCCAGTGGCCCGGTGGTGGTGGGGCCTGACCTGACCCATCTGGCTTTTGAGGTCGAGGATCTGGGGGCCTTTGCGGCTCATGCGGCCTTGCGAGGCTATCCACTGTCCGATGGTCCGACCACCACGTCGACCGGGAGCCGGTTTGCGTTCATTGACGCCCCGGAAGGGTACGAGATCGAACTGATCGAGCGCCCGCGTTCCTGAACGTGTCTTCCGTTACCTGCTGCCATGGAATTTGACTGGCTCGACGTGACCTTTGACCTCAAGCGGATGACTCCGCGCGAGGTGGAGGAATCGTTCGAGGATCCGTTTTCCCTGCGGTTTCTGCCCGAGGGGGGTGGAGATCCGGCGGCTGCGCGGTACTTCAGTCTCGGCAA